>CAZRKQ010000230.1:0-38756 GCA_964600755.1 uncultured Thiotrichaceae bacterium | reverse complement strand
TTTTCAACGCACACTCATGTTGCCGGACAGTGTCCTGGCTGTAATGACCGACAAGTTATATATTAACTACGGTGATGATCTTGAAAAAAGAGTTTCTACACTCAAGAACGTGCGTAATCTATCTATACCAGCACTCATCATTCATGATGAGAACGATCTGGACATCCCATGGCAGGACGGCAAGGCAGTTGCAGACGCCTGGCCCGGTGCAGAATTCAAACTCACACACGGGCTCGGACATCGCCGAGTCCTTCGCAATCCCACGATCGTCATGGCCGTGACTGATTTCATCAGAAATTTATAAATACCCGCCTCATCTGCTATAAAGCACTAGAACCGGTAACGATAATACAGGTTCGCGCGATATAACTATAATAATGAGGATTGAGATATGAGTCTTAATGTAAAAGCTTTCGCAATGGCTGCGGGCATCATCTGGGGACTGGCAATGCTGGCAGTCGGCATGGCTAACATGACTTGGCCCGAATACGGTGGATCTTTTCTAAGAGTTGTAGCGTCCATCTACCCCGGTCACATTCATGATGGCAGCCTCTACCAGGTCATCATCGGCTCACTCTATGGGCTTGTCGATGGATTAATAGGCGGTGCGATTTTCGCATGGATATATAATCTTTTCACCTGAATCTAAAAAGCCCTGCTAGTGCATAGCAGGGCTTTCTTAATGTTTTCTCTTTTTGCGTTTAAAACCGGATTTTAATGGTGGTGGCCTTCAGGGCCATGAACATGGCCATGCTCAACTTCTTCTTCTGAAGCATCGCGCACATCAATGATTTTTACATCAAAATTAAGCTCCACACCGGCCAATGGATGATTGCCATCGACCACAACATGCTCTTCCGCGACTTCCATAACAGAAACTACCAGCATTTCACCATTAGGCCCCTGTGCTTGAAACTGGGTACCAACAGCAATCTGACTGGTATCTTCAAACATGTTTTTCGGAATTTGCTGCAACATGGATTCATCGCGAACACCATAAGCTTCTTCGGGTATGATAGAAACAGACAGTTCTTCGCCGGCAGATTTTCCTTCAAGCGCATTTTCCAGGCCAGGAATAATGTTCCTGGAACCATGTAGGTAGGCAAAACTGCCGTCTTCCGACTTGTCGATGACTCTGCCATCGTTATCTGTCAGGGTGTAATGAAGGGTAACGACTTTCTGGTCTCCGATTTGCATATTATTTCTCTAAATCTATATCAATAAAATCGGCACCTTAACAGATATGCGTCCATACGGACAACAAGCCCAGCCAGGTTGAATAAAAAAACGCCCGGATTCGGGCGTTTCTGATACAAATATCAAGAAGTTCTATAGGAACCCGATAAGCTCGCCGTGAAAACCCTGATCGGTAACGCGGCCTAGAATGTCCTTACCCCTGATTTCTTCTGGATCGTACAGTACCACCATGAAGTGCTTGTCTTTCTCATTGTGGCCTACTGAAACCACACCCTCATCACTGCGAATGGCCTGCTCCAGATTAACTAGCTCGCGCTCATTCAGGACTTCATCGATATGAACTGTGACATCACAGACTGTTGCGCTCATGACACACCTCCTGCAGAAATGCCTCTGTGCCTCACTCTATTGTACTCATCATCAGCGACACATCAACTCAACTACAGATTCATTTGTCCGCCAAAATAAAGGCGTAGAAAAACGAGTAAAGCTGCGATAAACGCGATTAAAAGCGTAATAGCAAGAGCTGTCTTATCCATAGCATGAGCGTATCACACCTGCTGACTTCTTCAGCCAGTAGAGAGATTACTATCAATCGAACAAGTGACAGTTTTTCTGTTTCCGTCAGGTCAATACGTTCACCAGGACTATAAGTGCAAATGTGACGGCTACGAGCACTACTAACACCTTGAAAAGATTGCCCCATATGACGCGATCATCACCTTGCAACATGTGATTATCCCCTTTGGTTGTCAACACAGCATATCCACAGCATATTAATGTTATCTGACCTGGGTCAAATTATCCCTAGAATTCATAGCATCATCATCAAGCCCAAAGTTTTTTCTATGAGCATATGGCTGATTCATAAATAACACTAATGACTGGACACAAATTACTGCACGACGCCGGTAACGCTTGCATCATGGTTGGGCTGATTTACCACAATATTTCACATATCAATAACATATACGCTATAAATTACATATGGACATCGCATGTTACAGCGAGCGGATTCTTAATCCTTTCCGCGGTGTCATGAATGTCATCGCGCTAGATGACGCCGAGGCAGTCACTACTGACGGCGTCAACTGGTGGCTTTACGTCCGTGATTACTTCGATACTGCAGATGACGACCCCGAAGAATTCGCTCATATCGACAATCCCCATATTCGTTTTGGTACATGGAGCGAGGCTAGTGGTCTCATACGTGCGCCAGTTCTGCCCGGTTATCACTACCAGGAGATCCAGCACAAAGGTGAACGTCTACTCGAAGTGGTACGCCACTACGCAGCTGATGTGCCATTTGAGTTCCGTGATTATTACGAGCTCTGGTTACTCGAAAAGGACACTAAACAACCGCTCGCATTAATTGACAGCGTATGTTGTGATCGTGACATCTACGACAATGACCTGCTGCCATGGAAAGCGGGAAACCTGTGCCGTAGCCAGTTCAAGTCGGACGTGGCGAAACTTACAGACGGCTTTAACACCCATGCCGACCTGTTAAACCAGTTAATTAACTCACGTGCGGGCAACAAGCCATCAGCACAGTGGTTCCTGCGCGAAGAAAACGGCTATGGCTATGGCCTCAAGGGTATAAGGCTGAATGAAAAATTTATCGGTCGCGAAATGTCGCCGCGACTGTTTCCACGCATGTTTGTCGAAGAACACTGGGAAAACAACACGCACGCCGAACTGGTAAATGATTTTATTAACTGGATGTCACCGTGGCTACTGCTGCTGGATTTTCTTAAAGACGCACAACGTGAGGCACTGGAACTTGCCGCGAGGAAACAAGCAGTACTGGTAGACAAACTACACGTTCTCTACCCGAAAGTTGTTGAAGAAAAATACATCAAGGCAGCAAGGGTTGAAGCCATGTTAAGAAAAACCCAGCAAGCCAAGCAACAGGAAGCAGACAGCTCCCATTCGAATGCATACAATGCCAATCACGGCTGGCACACTGCTTAACTACTCAACGCAAAGACGCTAAGACGCGAAGAGCGCAAAGAAATACGATTGTTTTACCGCAGAGGCGCGGAGACGCAGAGGGTGCGGATTATTTGAGCCGCGAACAACGCAAAAGACGCGACTGTTATTCCAATATTCAATACCTTTCGCGATCCTGGCGTTACTTGCGGCTAAGCATTGAGCGGTGGGCTAAGCCCACCCTACGTTGTATAACAAAACATTTATAATATTTACTCTGCGACTCTGCGACTCTGCGACTCTGCGACTCTGCGGTTAATATAATATCTACTTTGCGGCCTTTGCGTCTTAGCGTCTTTGCGTTGATTTTTTCACATGCCGTTGCCGAAGTTGTCGTGATGTAGCTGTGCTGACTCGCGCATTGGCTTCATTGCTTCTGCATAAGCTTTCAATATACCCAGTGACCAGCTGATACGCTCCCTGAAGTACCCGTCTGCTTCCGGATTATTATCTTCTGCTTTGTCGTTCAGCACAGTTTCAACATTACGTACGATCACCTGTTCGGGTATGTAACATATACGGTTGTTTTTGTAGCTGCTCATACGCAATTCAGCGACGGGGTATGCACCGCCATCTGCGCTTGATACCGCAACGATCATTGACGGCTTATGACCCAGCTCAAAACGATTAAACAGAAGAAAGAAGTTTTTTAGCCCGGCAGGTACCTGGCCGTGCCACTCAGGTGAAACTATGACGAAACCATCGCTCGATGACAGCTGCTCTTTAATCGGTGCCAGGCGTTCATTCCATTCCGGATTGTCTTCCCACAGGCTTTGATCCCATAATGGCAGCGGATTACCAGCTAATGCATATAACCAGGTATCTACACCATGCTCCTGCTGTAATGTCTTTTCAATAAAGCGCGCGACCTTTTCGCTTTGTGATGGATGACGGTGACTGCCGCTAATGATGGTTATTTTCACATTTACTCCTGACTATATAACTCAAATAAATTATTAATATCTATACACGAAATTATGTGTGAGCGCTTTACTACAATGGCTCTATACACTTTTCGCCCTCGTTATGCGCATTATTTGTATAACTGGAAACTTCTATGGCTTTAATACTGTCATTAGCAGCTGGCTTCATCAACGCATCAATGACACGGGTATCTTCTGATCGCAGCCAGTCCTGCATCGCATCCTGCGGAATTAATGCCGGCATACGATGATGTACTGACCGCATTACATCATTGGCATCGGTTGTAATTAAACAGCACTGCATGTCACCATCATGGTTAATCTGGTATATACCAGCAAGCGCCAAAGCATCCTGATTAGCTGAATTGAAATAAAATGTAGCTTTATTACCTTCAGTGCGACGCCATTCATAGAAGCCGTTAACCGGAACAATAACGCGCGTACGTGCAATTAGTTTCTTGAACGAAGGCTTATCATGTATGGTTTCTGCGCGCGCGTTGATCAGGGGACGTTCGAACTGGCCCGGTTTTGCCCAGTGCGGCACAATGCCCCACTGCATACTTTCCACTTCATAGCCTGCCTTGTAACAGACCGTTGCCAGTGGAGTACCTGGTGCAACATTGTATCTGGGAGGAAACCTGTGTTTGGGTATAACTACATCCAGCACACTGACCAGGTTGTTTACACCGACGGGATCATGAGCATCTATTCGTCCACACATTGTCTAACCCACATATTGCATGAAGGATTTGGATTTTATGGGCAATATTTTGTCAGGAACAAAATATCGCGTCAGCCCCGAAGGGGTGAGTCTCATGGATGAGACGAACAACCTGGCAAAGCAGGTTGGACGATCGCCCGCGGATTCATAGCCATAGCTATGGATCAAGGGGGATCGTTCCCAACGATGATTTTCTGTGGGCGACGCTAGATTGCTCATAAAACCAAATAGGACAAAGTGTAACCTGGCTAAGCCTGATTATTTTGCTGTAACTGATTGTAAAAGTTATAAATGTTCATCATTATACGTCCGCCTTTGTGTAATTTGCGGGCTAAACCTACACTGTTAAAACCGGCTCCTGCATACGCGCCAGTTGTTCGCGAAGTTCCAGTATATGCTGTTCCCAGTACTGCGTGGTATCAAACCAGGGAAACGCCTGCGGAAATGCCGGATCATTCCAGCGCCGCGCCAGCCACGACGCGTAATGCATCATGCGCAGCGTGCGCAATGCCTCGATCAGGTTCATCTCGGTCATATCTAGTGAAGCAAACTCATTGTAGCCTTCCAGTAAATCAATCATCTGCACAGTCATCTCGGAACGCTCACCTGAGAGCAGCATCCATAAATCCTGTATCGCCGGTCCATTGCAGCAATCATCCAGATCGACAAAATGCGGACCCCTGTCGGTCCACAGAACATTGCTGCGATGACAGTCGCCATGCAGCCGCAGGCCGGAAAAGTTGCCTGCCTGGCCAAAGCGCTGTTTTATGCTGGATAGCAAATCGAGAGTCAATGTCCAGTAGGCCTGCTCCAGGTGGGCGGGGATTAAATTATTCGTCAGCAAATATTCAACCGCATCTGTACCAAGCCGCTGTATGCTGATCTCCGCCCGATGGCGAAATGTTTGTCGACGTCCAACCGCATGAATGCGCGCAATAAAACGCCCCATCCACATCATGTCTTCGGTGTATTCCAGATCGGGCCAGCGCCCGCCCTGCAATGGGTACAACGCAAAACGGTAGCCACCAAATTGCAGCAGTGTTTCACCATCGAACTGCAGCGGTGCGACCACCGGAATTTCCTCCGTCGCCAGCTCAAGCGCAAACGCATGTTCTTCGATGATGGCTTCATCGCTCCATCTGTCTGGGCGATAAAACTTCGCGACCAGCGGTGCGCCCTGCTCCTGCTCGATGCGATAGACACGGTTTTCATAACTATTGAGCGCGAGCATACGCCCCGAGGTCTGGTAGCCAACGGACTCCACCGCCTGCAGGATAGTATCTGGGTCAAGCGCGTTATAATCGTGTTCGAGGTTCATGCTAATGATGTATGTTACGCTGAATGGACTCGTTCGTCCCGAACCTGTCCAACCACGGCAAAATGATTTCCCGACCTGATACCTGAGTATTGAAAATGAACAACAGTGCAGTTATTGGCAAACCTGCACCTGACATCCAGGTAGAAAAATGGGTTCAGGGTGAGCCTGCAAATTTCAGCACATTAGCTGGCCGTGTTGTGCTGGTTGAAGTATTCCAGGTCAACTGCCCGGGCTGCTTCGTGCATGCCTTACCGCAGGTGCTGCACCTGCATCAGACCTATCATGACCAAGGGCTGACAGTCATTGGCCTTGCTACCGCTTTCGAGGATTTTGATAAAAACACGCTGGAGAATCTTGAACGCCTTGTGGCAACTGGTGAGCTCAGCGGCGAGCCATTACAACAGCTGGGTAAAGCCGGTTTACTAAACGACAACAAGCTGGGCTATTCATTGCCATTTTCTATCGGCATGGACGTGTTGATAGAAAATCATTCGGAGGTAGATAATGAATCGATTAATGCCTTCATTGAACGCCAGCTGCCGGATTTCGCCAGCTGGCCGGATGAGCGCAAGCAACCGGTCTACGAAAAAGCCCGTGTCCACCTGGAATCAAAAACGCATTGCGCACAAACATTTGAAACTTATAACCTGCAGGGCACACCCTCATCGATCCTGGTGGATCGCGATGGCATCCTGTGCGACGTATCATTCGGCTACATGAATCACCTCGAGCCACTAATAATCGATTTACTGAAGTAAGTGATCAGGTAAAATCACCTGATCTGAAAATTGAGCAACATTTATGGAACGTTTGATAGAAAACACCATGTATGCCAGCCGCTGGCTGCTGGCCCCGATTTATCTTGGTCTCAGCATTGCCGTGTTACTGCTGGGTGTAAAATTCTTTCAGGAAGCTATTCACACCCTGCCACTGGTATTCTCGTTGAAGGAAGCCGACCTGGTACTGGTCGTGCTCAGCCTGGTCGATATGGCACTGGTTGGCGGCTTGCTGGTCATGGTCATGCTCAGTGGTTATGAGAATTTTGTCTCGCAGATTGACATCGAAGAAGGCAAGGAAAAACTTGAATGGCTGGGCAAACTCGACTCCGGATCATTAAAGCAAAAAGTTGCTGCATCCATCGTTGCCATCTCTTCCATTCATCTGCTCAAAGCCTTCATGAATGCACAGCAGATTCCAGACAACAAGCTGATGTGGTACGTGATCATCCATTTAACTTTCGTTCTGTCAGCACTGGGTATGGCCTACGTCGACAGGATGAACAAGCACTAACGCGTTAGTCATTAATATATGCGCGGCATTGTCCCTCCAGATCCTGAAACAACAGCATCCGGAATGCATTTTGCGGTTGTCTATGTACCACGTCGCAGTCGCAACCGCTTTGCCGCGAGCTGCGTCGATATCAAGGAAACCGCGGCAGATGCTATAGATGACGCCGAACCAGACAACAAACGTTATGCGGCACGTGTCAGCGGGCCCTCCAAATCATCCGAAGGCCAGATGATCTATTACCTGCTGGAATGGCTCGATTAATGCGGGCTGGATATCATGATACTTGATCTGTCAGAACTCAAACCGGCACAGGTCTATTTCCACATGATCCAGACACTGATACCGAGGCCAATTGCCTGGGTGCTGTCAGAGATAGAACAGAACAAGTTCAACCTGGCACCCTTCTCCTATTTCAACGCAGTCTGCAGTAATCCGCCATTAATCATGCTATCAGTCGGCAAGAAACCGGATGGCAGTTTCAAGGACACCCGCGTCAACATAGAGCAGCGTAAGGATTTCGTCGTGCACATTGCTCATCGTGAAATGCTGCATGATCTAAATCAGTCATCAGCAACACTGGATGTAAACATTTCAGAACTTGATCAACTCGGTATAGAAACAACAATATTTGAAGGCTCACGCCTGCCCCGCATTAAAGCATGCAAGATCGCTTATGCTTGCGAATGTTTTGAAATCCATGAACTGGGCAGCACACCACAATCAATAATTTACGGCAAGGTCAACCATATCTACATCGATGACAACATCACCAGCACCAATAAAAAAGGCCACTTGAAAGTTCATGCTGACAAACTACAACCAATTTCAAGATTGGGTGCCAACGAGTACATGAGCTTTGGTGAGGTTGTTTGTTTAGCCCGGCCAAAATAGCATATTTTTACCACAGAGGGTACAGAGTACTCAGGGGGAAAGATAATAATTGAATGACCGCCAACGACCCGTTCCAGGCATATACATATTACTTAACGCAAAGAGAGCAAGGGCGCTAAGATCGCAAAGAGAAACCAAATAACTAACGTAATTTCATAGTATTAAAAACCAATAACACTTTGCGGCCTTTGCGTTGAAAAAGATCTTTATTTAACTTACGCTTTTTGGCCGCAAGCAGACACTCAAAACCCTCTGCGTCCCCCTGTTGTCTGTGGTAAATAATCAAGCCCTCTAACCGACTTCCAAATAGTCTCGCCCCATGACATACCCAATGTGTTGAAGATAATTACGCGAGATATCGCGTGCTCCATGGTTAGTCACATAATTGAGCACGAAAAGTTTGTCCCCATCGCTGGTAGGTTGTTCCAGCCATGCAGGCTCGACCACTTCAGCACCATTGATGCGATTGCCGATTTTCCTGGGATCGATATCAATCCATACTACTGGCTCGAAGCCTTTATCCAGCAAGTACTGAACACGCTGCCGTGTTTTACGCCCTGCACCCCAGAACGCAATCTGCTTGTTATGAATGCGCTTGTCCTGTGATAAATAGTCTGCGCGTATCCTGTCGAATGCAATACGCGAATAGTTTTCCGATACCCTTGAAAGCCTGTCATCTGACTCACGCCAATCGAGCAATATTTCCGGCAGTTTCTCCATACGATAACCATAACGAAGCAGGCGCAGCCACAATTCATAGTCTTCTGGAAACTCACCATGCCTGTATGCACCGGCTGCTATCACACTATCGCGTCTATACATAACACTGGGGTGCGCAAACGGTGACTCTATATATATCTGGTTATGTATATCTTCAGAACTTAATACGGAATTCTGCCAGCGCATATACTCGCGGTAGCCGTTGCGAACAGATGCTTCAGGAAATTTTCTTGCCTGGGTTGCCAGCAGTACAACATCATGACGCTGGCGCATGTATTCGTACTGTTTCAACAGCCTGTCCGGATACATGATGTCGTCTGCATCCATGCGTGCTACCAGGGGTGCAGCGCAATAAGACAGGCCGTAATTCAGGGCTGACACCAGTCCGCGGTGTTCGTTATCGATAATCTTTAGACGATCGTCGTTGTACTGTTGCAGTACTCGTACAGAACCGTCATTCGAAAAATCATTGACCGCAATGATTTCAAAATCAGTCAGTGTTTGTTCAAGGATTGATTCAATACATTCGGATATCGTTGCCGCAGCATTATGAAACGGCAACAAAACACTGACAAAAGGCCCTGCATCAACTTGCTGCATTTAAAGCTTCAAGGCTTTCCTCTGCCACTTCACGCACTTCTTCATGTTCATCATCGAGCAATGGTTCTATAAACGCCCTGACTGAATCATCATGTGTGAGCGAAAGATAATGACAGGCATCACTGCGCACTCGCGCATCCTCGTGCCTGGTCAACTCACCCAGTTCAGGTATCAGCGCCAGTAACTCAGGTGTACCCTCGTATCCTTCCATGACTACCCCGGCCCCGAGGCGTGCGTTGATTTTGGCATCGGCATCGCTGACCAGGCCAATCAACGCATGCAGCAAGCCGTGGTCCTTTTCGATCATTCCCAGCACCTGCATCACTTCCCCGTCGCCCAGCAGTTGCTCGATGTATTTTGTCATGCCAGCTTCAGAGCCGGCCTGCTCAGCCCATGATTGCAGCTCGGACTTGCTGTATAGTCCTGCAAGCTCAATCTGCCCTATTCTCACCCAGGGCACTGAACGCACTCCCAGCTCCACACCTATTTCCGGCCTTTGTTCCAGGTTCACCACTTCCAGTTTCGAAATCACGCCCTGCTTGACCAGATCTGACAGGCTGCCCAGCACAGACGGGCAATGGGGACAGTGTGTGCCCAGCATCATGAGCGCTTCTGGTGGAGGTAATTCCTTATTTGCATCTGTCATAGTGTCACACAATCAATATTTACATGCAGCTATCTTAATGTAGACTGTCGTTAACTACATCAAATATTACTGTTTAAGGTATATATTTTTAGTCAGTCGCAATAATGACATTACGCACGCTTAATCCACAACGCTGTGGACATATATACAAAGCCCTGTTGCTTGCAGCTTGCCTGTTAGCACTAACAAATAGCTATGCTGACAAAGACGATCAGTACCTGGAATTTGACGACACCCTGCTCGAAGAAGAGCTGGTGTATCCAGACTGGTTCAAACTCAGCTTTGGCGACCTGAATGAGGACATCAAGGAAGCTGCCGCTGCCGGCAAGTCCGGCATTATGGTTTATTTCGGGCAAAAACGCTGCGCCTATTGTGAACAATTCCTCAAGGAAAATATCGGCGCACCCGATATCGAACATTACATTCGCGAATATTACGACATCATCCCGGTTGATATCTGGGGTATTGAAGACATCATTGACACCGATGGCGAAACATACACCGAGCGTGACCTGTCTATTCGATATAAAACCAATTTCACGCCATCACTGGTTTTCTATGATCTTGATGGCAAACCTGTGTTTCGTCTTCGCGGCTACTATCCACCATACAAGTTCAGAGCCGCGCTGCAGTACGTAACAGAAGGTTTTTACAAGGAAGAAACTTTCAAGGAATACCTCGAACGGGCGGAGCCAGGCACCTTCTTTATGCTTGCCGGCCTGAATGAACGCGAATTCTTTGCTGAACCACCTTACAACCTGGACAGAAGCAGGCAAGCGGCCACAAAACACCTTGCTGTGTTTTTCGAGCAGGGCGACTGCCATGCCTGTGATCTTTTACACTCGGGCCCTTTAAACGAAAAAGAAGCCCTGGATGAAATTAACGCAATGCAAGTTGTGCAGCTCAACATGTGGTCGGACACACCAGTGATTACTCCGGATGGGCGGGAAACAACAGCACGCGACTGGGCCAAGGAACTCAACCTGTTTTATTCACCAACGATCATATTCTTCGATTACAACGGCAAGGAAATCATTCGCATTGATTCCGTGGTGCAGTATTACCGGCTCTGGGGCGTGCTCGATTATGTTAACAAGAAAGCATACCTGACCGAGACTGATTACCAGGGCTGGCGCTTGAAACAGCGCGAAACCAGTGGTAACGGCACATGACGCTAACCACGATTACAAACTGGCTGAATACCCTCATCTGGGAGACCAACCTTTCCTCAATGCATAAATGGCAGGCGTGGCTGGTTCAAATGCTGCGCATCCTGATCGCCACGGCACGCGATATTGCCGAAGGACTGCCAACACTGCGCGCCATGGGACTGGTATATACAACATTATTATCAATAGTCCCATTACTTGCTGTCAGCTTTTCGGTCCTTAAAGGCTTTGGTGTACATAACCAGGTAGAACCGCTGCTGCTCAACCTGCTTGCACCGCTTGGCGAGCAGGGTGTTGAAATGACCAACAAGATTATTGGCTTTGTTGATAACGTCAATGTAAGAGTGCTTGGCTCACTCAGTCTCGTTTTCCTGTTCTACACGGTGATCTCGTTGATGACAAAAATCGACCAGGCATTGAACAATACCTGGCGTATCAAGCAGTATCGCAGCATCATACAGCGCATTACCGAATACATCAGTATCGTCATGGTTGGTCCGGTATTGATCTTCGCCGGCGTCGGTTTGACAGCCTCGATAAGTACTTCAACAGTAGCCACTGCACTGGCATCTATGGAAGGATATGGCACATTAATCTGGCTCATCAGTAAAATCACATCCTTTCTCCTGATCGCCGGTGCCATAACATTTATTTACGTACTGGTGCCGAATGAAAAAGTAAAACTTAAATCGGCCTTCACCGGCGCAGTTGCCGCAGCACTTTTATGGAAACTTACCGGCTGGCTATTTTCATTGTTTGTTGCCGGCTCTACCAAGTACTCGGCAATATATTCAGGCTTTGCCGTTACTATCATCTTTATGATCTGGCTGTATCTAAGCTGGCTCATATTACTCATCGGTGCAACTATTGCGTTCTATGACCAGCACCCCGAACGTACGTCTTCCAGGCAACAGGTGCTCAGGCTTAGTGCAAGGCTGCGCGAGAAAATCGGCCTGTTATTAATGTTGCGTGTTGGCCAGAGCTTTCACAACGACAGCGAGAAACTGACAAAACAGCAACTGAGCAAGAATCTGGATATCGCGGCGGAAGCTCTTGCTTTGGTTATAAGCCCACTTGAAGAGCATGGCCTGCTTACCGAGAGCTGTGACAAGAAAAGTGTTTACCTGCCCGGGAAATCACTTGAACATATAAAGATTGGTGAAATCCTGGATGCAGTACGCAGCGCCCAGGAAAGTATTCACCTTAATCCCGACAATGTCGCATCTGATGAGTCAGTCGACGTATTGCTAGGACGTATCAACGAGTCAGTTAGTAACATGCTTGATGATATGACCCTGCTCGACCTGGTCGAGCAAAACCACAGTACAAACTGAGACAACAATCACTCGACGATAATATATCCAGCCTTGATGCCGGTCGGGTTAACGTTATCAGGAACCAGTACGCCGAACACTTCGGCCTTAACGCCATTCATAATAGCAGCGGGCCCAACCACAACACCATCTTTATTGACCACCAGTGCCAGCGGCAATATACAGTCAATGGTTGTCCCCGGCATCAGACCCGGCACCGCAGTTGACGGTGTGAATGAAGCCACATCAGCTGTAACCGCACTATCGAACACACCGGCCAGTACTGTCTGCAGGTCAGAGGTATGCTGTACTTGAATGGCATTAATTGATGCCACGTCACTTGCCAGCCTGCCAAGTACAGCAACAGCATCACCATTTTTCAAGTCTGCAAAACTGCTCAGCTCTATATCTTCAGTAAGGAATCTCGTGGCATCACTGACATTAATCAATATACAGTCATCATCATTTACTACAGTTGTACCTTCTTTGCATAAGTAGAAGGACGTAGCTTGCTTCTGCAGGACAATACCTGATTTCTTTATAAGGTCATCCAGTACACCTGTTTCTACCAGTACGCGTACTACCGGTCTGAAAATATATTTTTCATTTCCTGTCGAGTGGTACTTGATAGAATCGGCGGTTCTCATATCCAGGCTGATTATCAAATCGCTGCCTGGACCAACAATAAAACCATCCTGTGCCAGCATGTCGATTTTTTCAGATGGAAGCTTTGGGTACTCCTGTTTAATGACGTTGCCATCAGTATCCAGCTTGAGCATGACGATCTCGGTAACCTCAAAGCGCAACTTCGTGTACGTGCCTGCAGGTACAACAACCGAGAGTGCCAGCACGTGTGAAAAATAATCTAAATCGAGCAGGTTGAAGGTAATAGTCTCATCACTTAGTAGAACATGACCACCTTCACCAATAAGCGTAATCGATGTAGCCGTGACAAGGATTTGATCAAACTCCTGCTTGATCTGTTTGAACTCTTCGCTAACTTCAGCTTCTTCCACAGGTGCATCTTTAATCAATACGCTGACACTTCCATCACCATCAACACCCGTGTCACCTGACTGGCTGCACGCGCTTAAAAACAGGAAAAAGATGAACAACAAGAGCGAGGCGGGTTTGAAAATTTTAGTTAACATTTGAGTGCACTCGAAGGATAAATATAAGCAGTATCTTAAATGCGTATACAGTCCACTGCAATACCGTTTATCATAAGCATATGTCCTTGAAATATGTGGAAATATAATGCCACCGCTGACATATAATCAGCCGAGTTATATAACCCGGAGATGATCCCTGCCTATGTCCATGTTCCCGCACAAAAAATCGGTCATGCCCAACGCTGAAGAATCACTGCCGGGACGTGAACAGGCTATGCCCGTTGCTGAATCGCATTTCGTCAACGGCAACCCGATGAAACCGCCGTTTCCGGAAAACTTGCGACAGGTTGTTTTCGGGCTGGGCTGTTTCTGGGGTGCGGAGCGCAAGTTCTGGCAACTGCAAGGCGTATTCACCACGGCGGTCGGCTATTCCGCAGGCTACACACCCAATCCAGACTACCAGGAAGTGTGCACGGGCAAAACCGGGCACAATGAAGTCGTACTGGTGGTGTACGATCCGGCAATCATCAGCTTTGAAGAACTGCTCATGGTATTCTGGGAATCGCATGACCCGACCCAGGGCATGCGCCAGGGTAATGATGCCGGCACGCAGTACCGTTCGGGCATCTATACCTTCAACGATGAGCAGCACAGGCAGGCTGAAATTTCCCGCGCCCTGTTTCAGCAGGAACTGGGTAAGGCCGGGTATGGTGCGATTACCACCGAGATCATACCTGCCGGAGAATTTTATTATGCCGAAGACTATCACCAGCAGTACCTGGCGAAGAATCCCGGCGGCTATTGCGGGCTTGGTGGTACTGGCGTTGGCTGCCCCGCCAGTGCTGTTGACAGCTCAACAACTATGGACTGACAGTCGTTACAGACAAATATAGATACCATCCATATACTGTCATCCCGGTATGCTTTTGAGCTGGGATCCAGCTAAATCGATGGCTTTGAAACACGGCATGGATAAAAACATTCTGGACAAGGTACAAAACCATGCCCAAAATGACGTCAGCTCTAAACACTATGTGAAATATGCGTTCCTAGCAGAGAAGCGTGAAGCTATGGCAGAATGGAACGGAATACTTACGAGAATTTTGGAATGGTCAAATTTTATATTGCTGCAAAATGATTCCTTTTTTAGCACTATTCATCACTTGTGTAACGTTAAGAGATACAGAATTGTGATTTTAGGAATACTGGCAAGCAATACTAGGTTTGAAATATGATCATGTTTCTGAAGGCAGCGACTTAACCTGATATAGCTTTTGGTTTTCTTAAACTTTCCCCGGGAAATTAATGTGATCGTTGGACTCATAATCGGCAGGTCGAAGGTTCGAGTCCTTCCAGGCCCACCATTTTCTCCTCTTCTCGGCGCTGCCGACTCCATAACAATACTTACCTAACGATAGCGGAAAGCCACGTATCATACGGGTTTAAGCGCTGTTCATTTAACATGTACTAGATAAGTTGCATGGCCCTAGCTTGATAGCTTGGACCGCTTTCCTTTTTCTCAATTACTATTGGAATTTGAGAGCCATTGTTTATGGGGGCTCCACCCTCGTAACGAAATTCGTGTAGGTTTATACATCTCTTTTTAGCGTTATTTGTAATGCTACCAGGTATCCAGAGCACTAGAGACTTGCCAAAGACCAACAATTAATATTGTTCGTTTTTTACGTTGCATATAACAGTTTTATTCGAATATACGAATTTCTATATTTTAGCTAAAGCTGCTCTAAAGCCAATTACATAGCCTAACAAATGTATATATCACTTAGTAAAACCATTTATTTACACCAGAATATATTGCAACATGATAGGGGTGATAGCATTAGATGAAAATCAGCGTTTATCTATTTTTCATGACATCGCTCGTGTCATTTTCAGTTTTTTCTGATGAAAATATCGAATCGGATAATGATCAGCGATTACTAACATCATGCCAAGTCTTTATAAAGACCCCACAGAAGGAAAACATCAAACCCTGTATGTACTTCATTCAAGGGTTTCTTGCCGCTGCTCAAGCTGTAGACCAACCGGTTATCACCCAACAGACTATGGAAAATCGTAAGTCTTTCGGATTGACGAGCAGACCCTATTACTCCAGGGAGAGACTTCCACCAAAACGCTTTTTTCCTTTTTGTGTGCCCGATGATAAATCGATAGTTCAACTTACAACGGATGTTTCAAAGCAATTATCCCACAAAAACCCCGATACAATAAAAGCGCTAAGTGATACCATATTCAATACACTTAAAACCGAATACCCATGTGGGTGAGCCTGATCAAAATTGAACGACCAGAGCCAACGAAGAATTTACTTTCATATTATAGAGCGCACCCTTTTTAGGGCGCACCCTGATATGTCCTTTTTATGAATACTCAGGCAGTAGAATAATGCGACATACCTTTATGCTATCACTAACGTTAGTTGCATTCTGGCTAGCTAATTCAGGGCACTACACATCCCTCATGCTGTTACTTGGGTCAATATCCATCGCCCTGGTTGTATACATAGCACACGAAATGGATGTGGTCGATCACGAAGCTCAGCCCTTGCACCTCACGCTAAAGATCCCCCGTTACTATGCCTGGCTTATTAAAGAAATTGTTCTTGCCAATTTATTGGTGGCAAAACATATCTGGCTCGTCAACAAATCTATATCACCTGTTTTTGCGACCGTTACAGCAAGCCAGAAAACGGATATAGGGAAAGTCATCTACGCAAATTCGATTACCCTGACTCCGGGTACGGTTACGGTAAATATTGAAGATGATAAATTTTTGGTTCACGCATTGCTACAGGAATCGATCGAAGACCTGGAAACTGGTGAAATGGACCATCGAGTTACTCAACTGGAAAACTGATGTTAATAGCTGCAACCTTAGCCATTCTCATCGTCATGGTCATGGCGACCATTCGAGCAGTAATGGGACCTACGACCTATGACCGCGTACTTGCTGTCAATATGTTTGGCACCAAGACCGTTCTGCTAATTTCATTGTTAGGTTTTGTCATGGGCCGGCCTGAGTTTCTTGACATTGCCATCGTTTACTCCCTTATCAACTTTATTAGTGTTATTGGTGTATTGCGATATTCCAAACATTTCACGATCAAACACAGCGAGCAGCCGAAAAAATGATGGATACATTCTTGAATGTTAGCAGTGGATTGTTTTTGCTGATAGGCATATTTTTGTGCCTTACGGGCGGGCTTGGTATCTTGCGTTTTCCAGATTTTTATACTCGACTGCATGCAGTAGGCGTAACCGAGACTTTAGCCACCGCGATGATTCTATTCGGTCTGATTCTGCATAACCCGGATTTTTTCATAGATATAAAGCTGCTAATCATCTTGCTCATGACATTATTTATTAGCCCCACGGCAAGCCATGCATTAGCCAATGCTGCGTTTCATAATGAACTGTCAAAGCAGAAAGACGCTAAATCAAACAGTGAGATAACGTCATCGAAATCCTGATAGACATCATATTGTTAGCATTTCTGGTGGGCATTGCCTTTGCAATTGTCATGATGAAAGACTTATTAGCGGTGATTATGCTGCTTGGTATCTACAGTCTGTTGTCCTCCAGCTTTTTTGTTGTAATGGATGCTGTGGATGTGGCATTTACAGAAGCAGCGGTAGGAGCAGGTATCTCCACCTTGCTGATGCTGGTGGCAATTTCCATGACAGGGCGTTCAGAGCATCCCGTACGCCATAAACCTCTATTAGCTTTAGCTGTGGTTTTTGTCACGGGAAGCCTGTTGATCTATGGCACTCTGGATATGCCCTATTTTGGCTCTGCCCATGCGCCTATCCATCAACAGGTTGCACCTCGATACATTAACGATTCGATGCAGGAGATTGGTGTACCTAATATCGTAACTTCTGTGCTCGCAAGCTACAGGGCATATGATACCTTTGGTGAAGTGGTAGTGATCTTTACTGCAGGCATAGGTGTATTATCGCTTCTGTCATGGGTACGCCGTTCTGGATACACCAAAGACGACGATTCATATAATCAGTCAATGCATGAACAGCATTTAATCCTGCGCATCGTCACCAAAATGATGATCCCTTTTATTTTGCTATTTGCATTATATGTACAATTTCACGGTGACTTTGGACCTGGCGGCGGATTTCAGGCAGGCGTAATCTTTGCCTCAGCAATTTTCCTCTATACCATGCTGTTCGGTATGAGCACCGCACGCCGAGTGATCAGTCAGCCCTTTATTCAGATACTCGCTGCTACCGGTGTATTGCTATACGGCAGCGTAGGAGTTGCCTCCCTGTTGAACGGTAAAAATTTCTTTGATTACAGCGCATTATCTTCTGACCCAGTTGCGGGCCAACATCTAGGCATACTATTAATTGAAATGGGTGTCGGCTTAACGGTTACATCGATTATGATCATAATATTTTTTAACTTCGTGAGCCGTAGAAACAATCTGCCGCGTAAAGAAAACCAGGATATTTAATGTTAATCGGTCTCTACAATTACTGGGTCGTAGTGGTACTAATGATGGTCGGATTTTACATCGTTATCGCTCATGGAAACCTGATCAAAAAGATTGTTGGCCTGTCTATTTTTCAAACATCCGTTTTTATTTTTTATATCAGTATGGCCAATGTCGAAGGGGGTACTGCTCCAATTTTGGCCGATGGTATCGAACAGTACTCGAACCCCTTACCGCATGTTTTAATTCTCACAGCAATTGTCGTAAGCATTGCCACTACTGCTTTAGCACTAGCGCTGGCCATACGCCTCAAAGAAGCCTACGGAAGCATCGAAGAAGAAGAAATACAAAATAAGGATAACCTGGATTGTTAACACATTTACCTATTCTTCAGGTCATCGTACCACTGATGGCCGCACCTTTATGCCTGTTTCTGACACGACCACGCCTGGTATGGCTGTTCGCTCTAATAGCCAGTGGTGTAGCTTTCATGATAAGCGGCATTTTGCTGCAGCAGGTAATGGCTTCAGGTGCCATTATCTACGAACTGGGCGGATGGGAAGCCCCATGGGGCATTGAATATCGCATCGATCTGCTCAACGCCCTCCTGTTGCTGATTATTTCAGCGATCAGCACAGTAGTACTGTATGCTGCTGATGTCAGCATACGCCAGGAAATTCCAGCAGACCGGCACACACTTTTTTACATTTTATACCTGTTATCCCTGTCTGGCATGCTTGGCATTGTGGCGACGGGGGATGCTTTTAATGTCTTCGTTTTTCTGGAGATATCTTCTCTGTCCGCCTATGCCTTAATCGCACTGGGCAAAGATAGACGTGCGATTTGGGCCTCTTTTCAATATTTAATCATGGGCACCATCGGTGCCACTTTTATTTTGATCGGCATCGGCCTGATGTACCAGATGACCGGCACGTTGAATATGGAGGATCTCTCCAAACGACTGCCTGAAGTTGAGCAAACGCGTACTGTCTTCACTGCTTTTGCGTTTGTGATCGTTGGTATCTGCCTAAAATTAGCCATGTTCCCACTGCATCTATGGTTACCTAATGCGTATGCCTATGCACCTTCCATAGTGACAGCCTTCATCGCAGCAACGTCAACAAAAGTTGCGGTTTATTTACTTATTCGCTTTACCTTCTCGGTATTTGGCCTCTCTTTTTCTTTCACCCATCTGCCCTTACAGATCCTGTTTTTGACTCTTGGACTGATAGGAATATTTGCTGCCTCACTTGCGGCCATCTATCAATCTAATATCAAACATCTATTTGCTTACTCTAGCATCGCGCAGATTGGCTATATGATAGTGGGCTTCAGTGTGAGTACCGCTGCCGGTTTAACCGCGACCTTATTGCACTTGTTTAATCACGCATTGATGAAAGGCGCCCTGTTCTTGGCATTGGGTGCTGTGATGTACCGAATCGGCAGCACTCAATTCAGTCAGTTTCAGGGCTTGGGACGTACCATGCCTGTCACCATGGCAGCTATAGTCATTGGCGGCCTAAGCTTAATCGGTGTGCCACTAACGGTTGGCTTTGTCAGCAAATGGTACCTGGTACTGGCGGTGATAGAAAATGGCTGGTGGCCTGTTGCTGTACTCATCCTGCTAGGCTCATTATTGGCCTTCGTTTACGTGTGGCGTATCGTTGAGATGGCGTACTTCAAACCCGCTCTGGCAAGCACAGATACAATCAGAGAAGCACCGCTATCATTTCTGATTCCAACCTGGACCCTGGTACTGGCCAACATCTATTTCGGTATAGACACGCGCCTTAGCGTGCAAGTAGCACAGGCAGCTTCGCAGAGCCTGTTTGGTGTGAGTCCGTAAATCATGACTTTAGAATCCATGTTACAGCTCAGCATCATCTTACCCCTGTTAGCAACGATAGGTATCGTCGCATCTGGTCACAGACCAAACCTGCGCGAGAGCATAACCATCGGCACTTCTTTAGCGCTGCTCTACCTGGTAATAAATCTTTACCTGGAACTCAAACAGGGCACCGCCATCAGTGCAGGTTGGGGTGAACTGTTACCGGGCTTAAAGATAAGTTTTAGCGTCGAACCACTGGGAATGCTGTTTGCTTTAATTGCCAGTTTTCTCTGGCTGATCACGACCGTCTATGCCATCGGTTATATGCGCCACCATAAGGAGAGGAACCAAACTCGATTCTATACCTGTTTCGCAATCGCCATCAGCAGTACGATGGGGATCGCTTTTGCTGACAACCTGTTCACCCTGTTTATCTTTTACGAAGTACTGACCCTGTCCACCTACCCATTGGTAACCCATGCGGGTAGCGAGAAAGCAAAAAGAGGTGGCAGGATTTACCTCGGCATACTACTCAGTACATCAATTGCTTTTTTCCTGTTAGCCATTATCAGCACCTGGTTTGTCGCAGGCACCCTGGACTTTAAACCCGGCGGCGTGTTTGATTCTGATGTCGATAAGCTGGTTGCAGGAACAATACTGGTGCTGTTTGTTTTTGGTATTGGCAAGGCAGCTATCATGCCTTTTCATCGCTGGCTACCTGCAGCCATGGTCGCACCAACACCAGTGAGTGCCCTGCTGCATGCCGTGGCCGTGGTGAAAGCCGGTGTATTCACCGTATTAAAAATATGCGTGTTTATCTTTGGCATCGATCTGCTCACACTGCTGCCAAGCACACAGTTTTTGCTCTACCTGGCAGGTGCATCCATATTACTGGCTTCACTGGTTGCGTTACGACAGGATAATCTAAAAGCACGACTGGCCTACTCGACCGTGAGCCAGCTGGGCTATATCACCATGGGTGCCTTGCTGGCCACTTCAGCAGGAGTGATGGGCAGCTCGATGCATATTGCCACCCACGCTTTTGGCAAGATCACCCTGTTTTTCTGTGCAGGCGCCATCCTGGTCGCCGCACATAAATCCAAAATAAGTGAAATGCGAGGCCTGGGCCGACAGATGCCAATAACTATGATGGCATTTTTTATTGCCAGCCTCAGTATCATCGGTGTACCGCCTACAGGTGGTACTTGGAGTAAGTGGTACCTGTTAATGGGCACCCTGGAAACCGAACAGTATATTCTCATGGGAATACTCATGATCAGCTCTTTACTGAACATTGCCTACCTATTACCTATACCTCTTCATGCTTTTTTCTCCACTGGCAATATGCCTTCTTCCGAAGCCGAAATAAAAGAAGCGCCACTGATGTCATTAATTGCCCTGTGTGTTACGACTGTGGGCTGCGTGGTCCTTTTTGTATATCCGCAACCCTTGTATGAACTGACCAGGACCATCTTGGCCACTTAGAGATAGCTAATGGATAATGAAAAGAAATATTTTTTTGATGAGCCCAAAAACGTAAAACGTATTTTGTATCTCCTTTACGGATGTTGTGTGCTTCTTTTTGCACTGGACTTTGTGATCCATCGCCACGTCGAGCATCGCCTGGAAAACCTTTGGGGATTCTATCCTGCTTATGGTTTTATTGGCTGTGTCGTCCTCGTACTCATCGCCAAATGGATGCGTACTTTCCTGATGCGTCCAGAAAACTATTACGACGAAGTTAAAACAGGCTCTAACAATACTATTACAAATTCAGGCGATCACGATGTGGATGCTTGAGATACCACCTTTTCTACCGTTCTTTATCGGCGCACTGATTGCCGCATTCACTCGTGGAACCGTACGCAATGTGGTCATGCTGGCGGTCCCAATCTTGAGCGCACTCCATCTCTGGACAGTGCCCGATGGTATTCATCTGCAGTATGCTTTTCTTGATTATCAGCTCGCCCCATACCGCGTCGATAAACTTAGTCTCATGTTCGGCTATGTATTTCACATCGCCGCATTTATAGCCATTGTCTATTCCCTGCATGTGCGCGACACCCTGCAACAGGTGGCAGCCATGATGTATGCAGGCAGCGGCCTTGGCGCCGTTTTTGCTGGCGATCTATTGACTCTATTTGTGTTCTGGGAATTGCTGGCCTTTACTTCGGTATTCCTCATCTGGGCGCGCCGAACGCAACGCTCATATGATGCCGGCATGCGCTATCTTATTATCCAGGTTTTATCCGGTGTCATCCTGCTTATCGGCGCGCTGTTTTATGCGGCTGAAAACGGCACTATGGCATTTGACTATATTGGCCTGGAGGGTATAGCCGGATGGCTGATCTTTATCGCCTTTGGCATCAAGTGCGCCTTTCCCATGGCTCACAACTGGCTCACAGATGCCTACCCAGAAGCCACCGTTACGGGTACCGTTTTTCTCAGTGCATTCACCACCAAAGTAGCCGTCTATGCATTAGCACGTGCCTACCCTGGCACAGAGCTGCTGGTTTATATCGGCGCAGCCATGACCTGCTTCCCTATCTTTTTTGCAGTGATCGAAAACGACCTGCGCCGGGTTCTGGCCTATAGCCTCATCAACCAGGTTGGATTTATGGTCGTCGGCATCGGCATCGGCACCGCACTCGCCATCAATGGTGCCGTTTCACATGCATTTAATGACGTCATATTTAAAGGCTTACTGTTTATGTCTATGGGCGCAGTGCTTCATATGACAGGGCGCATCAACGGATCAGACCTTGGCGGACTATACAAAACCATGCCAAAAACCACTGCATTATGCATTGTGGGTGCTGCCTCTATCTCGGCTTTCCCATTATTTAGTGGTTTCGTGAGCAAATCCATGGTGATGTCAGCAGCCCTGCATAACGGCTATGACTGGATCTGGCTAATGCTGTTATTTGCTTCCGCAGGTGTTTTTCATCATGCAGGTATCAAGATTCCCTACTTTGCTTTCTTCGCCCATGACTCAGGTATCCGTGCAAGCGACCCACCGAACAACATGTTACTGGCAATGTTATTTGCAGCCGTCCTCTGTATTGCAATCGGCGTTTATCCCTCGGCATTGTATTCATTGCTACCCTACGATACCGGCTACAATCCTTACGATGCAACCCATGTGCTGGCACAGACTCAGTTACTGTTCTTTTCTGCATTGGCCTTCGTCTGGCTTAACCTCAAAGGGCTGTACCCTCCTGAACTACACTCCACCAATCTCGATTCTGAATGGATCTATCGCCGAGCCGTCCCTGCAGTATTACAAAATACGTTCTCGGTTATATGGAAGATAGACAGTGCTATTCGTCAAGCATTTCTCGCAAGGTTGAATCGGTACCTGACTTTTCTTGCTCGTCATTACGATGGCCCCAGTCGTTTACTTTCACGCAATTTTCCCGCTGGCAGCATGGTGATGTGGGTTGCTGTGATTCTTGCCACTTACTTGCTACTTAGTTTTATCCCTTAGGTGATTATTCGGCACTACAAAATATTACATATACCTTGAAAATTCAATTCCATATCTAAAAATGTATTCAACACATGGAATTTGAAAGCCGCCTATTATAGTTTAGGGTGTTTGATAGTCGATACTAATACGTTCTCCGGCTACAGGCCTGCATATCAGACCATCACATCACACTATCGCCTGCCAGGCCGGGTGATGTTCGATCAACGCCAGGGACTGTTTCAGTAAACTGATACCTGGCTCTGTGCGGTGCCAGGTCGAGGCACCCGATGGATGCGGCAGAGGTATCACATCAATCACATCGCCATTCTCCTCAAGCTCAAACTCATGGCCGATTACATTAACCAACCTGCCGACATCCATGAATTGCTCAATGGCGAGCTTGCCAACGGGTATGATCAATTGCGGGCGAAGTAACTCGATCTCAGCATCCAGCCATATCGAACAATTGTGAATTTCCTCCTCAGTGGGAACACGGTCACCGCCATTAGGATTTTTCCCGGGGAAACACCTGCACACCGCTGCCATGTAAACACGCTGACGGAATGCATCCTGCTCCAGTCCGATTGAAGCAAACCACCTGAACAATGTCTTTCCCGCCGTCCATGCAAACGGCTTGCCCATGACTCCTTCTTTATCACCCGGTGCCTGGCCGACCAGCAATACTTTAGAGGCCACCGCTTGTCCCGTGACCACGGGCGGAACCATGTTCATACAGCGCCGGCACTTCTTAAGTGACTGCTGATGTTCATAAATTTGTGTATTCAACAACATTTCCATAACATGGATAATCTGGTGGTGCCGTGATCATACTACGTAAACAAAGATAGCCAACAAAAATGGAAATACTCGAGACCCTTTATCACTTTATCCTTCAACGGGTCGAGCAGTTCTCCACGATCCAGGGCGGCATTCAGATAGCCGATGTAATTATCTGCGCTGCGCTTGCAGCACTCACGCATAAACACTGGCAACAATTCATTACCAGGCTTGTTGGAAACTACGAGCGACAGGGTTTCATACGTTTTATATTGCGCGGTACCAATCGCATTGCTTTCCCGATGAGCATGCTGCTGTATCTGTTACTGACCCGTTTTATTCTGGATCAGTTTGGAATTAACACTGCGGTACTCGATATTTTCACCCCGCTATTGCTTTCTCTCGCAGGTATAAAACTGGGTGTATACATTTTACGCTCTGGCTTTTCACCAAGCCCCGCATTACGCGCATGGGAAGGTGTATTCGGTTTATTAGTCTGGAGCATACTTGCATTACACCTTGTGGGCTGGCTGCCTGATGTCGTCAAAGGCATGGATGAGCTCGCTTTTACTTTCGGTGAAACCCGCTTTTCTGTACTTTCATTATTAGAACTAACCACTTCCATTGTCATCTTTATTGTCCTTGCCAACTGGCTAACGAGATTTATCGAGTCCCGTACCAGGCGATCGCAATACCTCAACCCAAGCATGCGTGTGGTAGTAACAAAAACCAGCAAGTTTGTCATCTACGGGCTCGCTATTCTGTTCGCATTAACGGCTGTTGGTATTGATTTCACCGCATTCGCCGTTTTCAGTGGCGCCGTCGGTGTGGGTATCGGTTTTGGCCTGCAGAAAATTTTCAGCAATTTCATCAGCGGATTTATCCTTATCTTTGACCGTTCAATAAAGCCAGGTGATGTGATTACAATTGGCAACCGTTTTGGCTGGGTGCAGGAACTGAATGCCCGCTATGTAGTGGTGCGCGATCGCGACGGTGTCGAAGCACTGATACCTAATGAGAACCTGATCACCTCCGAAGTAACCAACTGGAGCTATTCTGATCGAAGTATACGCCGGCGCTTGCCTGTATCGATCAGCTACCACGATGATCCCGAACTCGCCATGAACCTGATGGTTGAATCAGCGCACGAGCACCCGCGCGTATTGAAATTCCCCGAACCGGTAACCAGGCTGCTCAAATTTGGTGACAACGGCATCGAGCTCGAACTGCGCATCTGGATCGAAGACCCGGAGAACGGTACCGCAAATGTCACTTCCGACATCAACCTGGCATTCTGGAAACGCTTCAAGCAGCATAATATAACCATTCCGTTTCCGCAGAGAGATGTACATATCCAGGGCAGCGCTGAATCGATCTAACCCGCATTTCTCACCTGGATTTCGGATTCAGGTGCATCTGTAGTGTTTCTGAGTGCGCGTCTGGACTGAAAACCATAGCCATAGCTATGGTTTTATGGACTAATTCGCCTGGAGCGAATTAGGATGCCTTTGCACCCGAAGGGTGAAACACAGGGACGTGTTTCATCAACATGCGTACACAGAGACGCTACAGATGTGCATGGAACGAAAGAGCGCCCCAGCAAACAGACTGTATTTGATTGAAATCGAGCTTCGGGTTTTGTAATCATGCGGTTACTCGGGTTAAAGCGGCCTGGTGAGAAATGCGGGTTAAATCCCTGATCCCGGTCATGAATTGATATTGACCATTCTGGTAGAATATTAGCATCTGGTTATAAGCATGTTTTAACGGAGATATTCAGATGCGTCTACTCATTAATTTTCTTATTTTTCTTTTTATTTCAATAACCAGCATCAATGCAAGGGCTGATGTGCTGGTACTCGTTCACGGCTATCTTGCCAGTGCAGACTCATGGGAAATCACCGGCATCAACAACCTGCTCGATGCCAATGGCTGGAAACGCGGCGGCCTGATCACTTCGGCACCCGCCACTGTTGCACCTGTCCTGGTCGGCCCCGGCAAGGATGCAGAGAACAAGGTATATGTTGTTGATCTTCCTGCTGAAGCACCGATAATTGTACAGACAGACCAGTTTCTCGCCATGCTGGCAACAATCCAGGCATTGCATCCAGACGACAGCCTGATCATCGTTGGCCATTCGGCCGGCGGCATCGTGGCGCGTACCGCATTGGTGAGGGGCAATATCCAGAACGTCACTGCACTGATCACCATCGCCAGCCCGCATGTTGGCACCACTCTGGCCAACCGGGCCATCGAGGCAACTGATGAATCGGGGCTGTTTGGAGGGTTGAAAAGCTTCTTCGGGGGCAGTGGTTACGATACGCTGCGCCGTTCGCGTGGATTATTGTTTGACCTGGCTCATCCCTATCCGGGCAGCCTGCTTTACTGGCTCAACGCGCAGCAGCATCCCGACATCAAGTATGTTTCTGTGGTACGGCTCGACCCTGTCGGCTTCGCCGGAGATGAGCTCGTACCCGGTTACAGTCAGGACATGAATAATATTCCAACCATACAGGGCAAGAGTTCGGTCATCATTACACCGGCAGGTCATACCCTGGTCACCCAGGACGGAGCTACACTGTTAGAGATATTGAATGGAATGTATGATTCAAAGTCAGAACAAGACGAACTCGTTACCTGATGGTTTGAATGACAAGTAATACTGACTCTGAAGCAAATACAGACCTTGATCCGCGCTGGGGTGAACCCACCCCGACGCATGGTCCCCGCATACTAGCTAACTTCAAACCACGCGCAACTGATGTACTGATTACAACTGCTCCAAAAGCTGGCACCACATGGATGCAGCAAATACTTCACCAGCTGCGCAGCGGCGGTGACCCTGATTTCGATTCAATAGATGAAGTTGTGCCCTGGCTTGAACTTCCACGTGATGGATTGTCATGGCAAGAAATATTAGAAAGATATGAAAACATCCAGCAACCCCGGGTGTTCAAAACGCACTGTACTTACGAGCAGACGCCGGGCACTGACATTGTAAAAATCATAATGTCATCGCGCGACCCCAGAGACTGTTGTGTCAGTTTTTATCATCATGTCATGGACATGACAGATGACGCCAGGAAAAGTGTCGGCTTTGACCACTTCAATTCATTTGATGATGTATTTGAAGCCTGGCTGCATTATGCCGCATGGTACAGAAACGTACAGAGCTGGTGGCCACACTTTGATGACGACAATGTATTATGGCTTCGTTACGAAGACATGAAACAATCACTAGAAGACAGCACCGATAAAATTATTACGTTCCTGGAATGGGATGTTACTCCAGACCAGCGCAGCAACGCGCTTGAATACTCTTCCTTTGAGTGGATGAAAACTCACAGCGAAAAATTCACTCGCCAGGGGAAATCAGCAAAGCCAACTTTCAAGCCGGGCGGGTTTATACGCAAGGGAAAAGTTGGCGATCATAAAACAAAGTTGTCTGCAGAACAGGAACAACTCATACTCGAAAAAGCCACGCAACTACTTGAACCCGACTGCCTTGAATTTCTGGGCTTTCCTACTTAAGGACAGTTACAACAGAACATTATTAACCGCAGAGACGCGGAGGCGCATAGCTTAAACTCAGTAGACATTAATATATGTCCACAGATGAACGCAGATAAACACAGATTTTAAGAAGGTTAGCAACGTCTTTATCTGTGTTTATCTGCGTTCATCTGTGGACTAAATATTTATGTGCGTGCATTAGCGGATCAGGCTGCTTTTTCTTTTCTCTCCTGCTCGAACAGTTCAAAATCACAACGAAATAAACTTCCTTCTCCCGGCACACTATCAACGTGTAAACTGGCGTTATGCCGATCGAGCACATGCTTGACAATTGCAAGCCCAAGACCAGTACCGCCCTGCTCCTTCGACCTGCCCGGATCAACACGATAAAAACGCTCTGTTAATCGACCAATATGTTCGGGCATGATGCCGATACCGTTGTCCTCTACGCCAATATGAACGCCGCCATTATCAATATTGTTGAATATTCTGATCACACCACTTTCAGGTGTGTAACGAATTGCATTGGTGACAAGATTGATCACGGCCATTTGCAACTCAACTCGGTTGCCCATAATGCTTGCAGGCTGTGTAGATATAATCAGCTCATGATGCCCCCGGTCCAGAATGACAGCGTCATCATAAACTTGCTGTATTAGCTCTTCGAGATCAACCCTGTCATGAAGCTGCGGTGATTCCCTGGACTCAAGCCTCGCCAGAATAATCAGGTCTTCCAGAATTTGCTGCATCCTTACAGTCTGTTGTTGTATATTTTCTAGTGGCCCTTTTATTTTTTCATCAGCCTGTTCACATAGAGTTTCAGCATAACCAGCGATAACAGTAATCGGTGTGCGCAGCTCATGTGATGCATTTGCGACAAAATCACGGCGCATATTATCGAGTTCTTGCTGTTGAGTTATATCTCTTGCGGTCAGCAGAAACTGATTATGTCCGTATGGTGTTATACACAACGATAGCTGTCGATGATTGAATTCAAGCTCGATCATCTCTTTGAAATCTCTATTCAATAAATAATTTGTAAACACAGGCTGGCGAATTAGATTGTTTATACGGTTAGCCGTATCTTTAGTCTGCTTCAAATTGAAGATACGCTCTGCTGCATGATTAAACCATTCGATTTCGTTGTTTTTATTCAAAGCTATGGCAGCAATAGGCAAAGCCTGGGTAGAATCCTGAAATTGATTTGCAATGGTTTTGAGTTTTTTTCTGGCTTTTCGTTGACGCAAATAGAGATGGTAAATCTGGTAATACAATCCGTCCCAGATACCGAAAGATTCTGGCAACTCCTTGGTCGGCCTTGCCAGCCATTTAATTAATTTTGAAAGGTTATAGAGGTGCCAGGCTAAATAGCCAATCAAACCCGCGATCAAGAGCTCAAGCGTATAACCTGTGAGTGAACCCAGTATGAAAATAAGTAAACCTGAGACAACGAGATTGATAATTTCACTGCGCAGCCCGGAATTCATATTTGTTTAGAGAAGCGGTAACCTCTACCATGCACTGTCTGGATAAGTGCATCTAGATTAAAGGGTTCAAGGTTTTTACGCAAACGTCGAATATGTACATCGACGGTGCGTTCTTCGACATAGACTTGAGCTCCCCACGCCTGATCAAGTAACTGGCCTCGGGTGAACACCCGGTCCGGGTGGCTCATAAAATAATGCAGCAAGCGGAACTCCGTTGGCGGCAGATTTATATTTTCCTCTTTTACCTTGACCCGCTGACTGACAGGATCAAGATTCAAATCACCAAACTGTATAGCTTGTTGATCCGGCATACTGCGCCTTAGCACAGCCTGTAAGCGCGATTTCAGTTCTCGTACGGAAAATGGCTTGGTGATATAGTCATCCGCGCCTACATCAAGACCCAGAACGCGGTCCTCTTCTTCAGCGCGTGCAGTAATCATGATGACCGGTAACTGTGAATAGTATTTTCTTATACGATGCAGAAGGTCTATTCCTGACTTATCAGGCAACATCCAGTCAAGTAAAACAAGATCAACCTGTTTTTTTTCAATTATTTCCCAGCCTTCTTTCGCAGTAAATGCAGAATGTATTTTGAAGCCGTCAGGCTCCAACGAAAATGAGAGCATATCCTGTATACCTTCATCATCTTCAATAAGCAGTATTACGGCATTGCTCATGACAGAATATTGCTCTCTGCATCTGTTTGTGTTGTTTGCTGGTACCGCCTGTCCGGTAACTTACGAGTGAACCATTTCTCCCCTTTCACGTCGTTACCCGTGACCTTAATGCAGCACATGTGTGGAAAGGTCAGCATATCCATATGTTAAGTGTAATCTTCATATATTACGAAGTTGTTACAAAGCATCACGATTCTGTTGCATATCTAACAGTAGAAACACTTCTGCAACCAGGATTATGCCTTGATCTAATCAAAATGTTACCATCTATAGCCAACAAATTAACGGTAAAACACCATGCAAGTCACTATCGTACACGTCAGCGTAAAGCCAGATCATATCGATGATTTTATTGAGGCTTGTCGTCAAAACCATGAAGCATCCGTAATGGAAGCGGGCAATAGACGCTTCGACGTATTGCAGTCTGCAGACGATCTAGCACGTTTTGTACTTTACGAGGCCTACGAAAGTGTTGCTGAAGCGGCAAATCACAAGGAAACAGGTCATTACAAAAAGTGGCGCGAGAGCGTTGCTGACTGGATGGCACAGCCTCGCCAGGGTGTACCATACAACGGTTTGTTTCCAGCTTGATCACGCATTTCAATCCCTTCTCGATTGCGCGCCTGCCACGCATCGAGTTCGGCAGCGGCTGCTTCAATCGCACTGCTGAGTTAAGCGCACAGTTTGGCAGGCGCGCATTAATAGTCACCGGCGCCAGGTCTTTTCCCGCCTCTGAAAGATGGCACCAACTGGTGCAGCAGTTTGACGCACTGGGCATCAGTTTCCAACATGTAACAATAGATGGCGAACCCTCACCCGGGGCGGTCGATGATGCGGTCAATGAATATGCCAATGCAAACATAGAAGTTGTGCTTGGTATCGGAGGCGGCAGCGCAATGGACGCAGCCAAGGCCATTGCCGGCCTGCTGCGAGTTGGACAATCGGTGATGGATTTTCTCGAAGGTGTCGGGCCTGAACTGCCCTATACAGGTCCTGCGGTTCCGTTAATTGCGGTACCGACAACCGCCGGCACCGGCAGCGAAGCAACCAAGAATGCAGTACTGAGCAAACAGGGAAAAGATGGCTTCAAGAAATCATTTCGTGATGACCGGCTTGTTGCAGAAGTCGCCATCGTTGACCCGGACCTGCTGTCAACCTGCCCCGGGGATGTAATTGCAGCCAATGGCATGGATGCGTTGACGCAGCTGATCGAGTCCTATGTCTCAACAAAGTCCAATGTTTTTAACGATGCACTGGGCATTAGCGGACTGCGCGCCGCCCGTGATGGCCTGGTCAGACTGTACCAGAGTACAGGCACAGACGCGCAAGCGCGTGAACGCATGGCCTATGCCTCGCTGATATCGGGTATCAACCTGGCACAAACCGGTCTTGGATCTGTGCACGGCCTGGCATCGCCACTTGGTGCATTTTATCCAGTCCCGCACGGTGTTGTATGCGGCACCCTTGTTGCAGCCGCAACAGAGATGAATATCAATGCCATGTTTGATCGAGAAGCAGACAATCCCGCGCTTGATCGCTATGCCCGTGTCAGTGAAGTGCTTTCCCAAAAGAGATTCAAATCACGCGATGAAGCACTGGAGCAGCTGGTTCAATTGCTTAAGCAGTGGACAGAAGACTTAATGCTGCAAGGCCTTTCCGGCTATGGCCTCAAACACGAAGATATTGATCACGTGGTAGCGCATTCGCGTGGCAGCAGTATGAAAACCAATCCGATCGTACTCACAGACGAAGAGATCAAAGCGATACTGGTCGAAAGAATGTAATGCCTGGCCCAGGCATTAAATGTAATAAGCAGGATTCAATCTCTGACTATGATTTTTTGCCAGTGCAACCGAAATTGGCCATATAGAAAAGCCTGTAGATGTTTACTCTCGTAGAGGCGCAAAGCCCGTAAAATAAAAAGAATTTACTCTCGCAGAGGCGCAGAGCACGCAGAGAAAAACGATATTTTAATTGAAAAAAAACAGGTATTACCTCTGCGTTCCCTGCGCCTCTGCGAGAAAACAAGATGTTAAACCTTCTCAGATACCAGTTTATTGTCCAGCAACTTTTCCAATTCCGCCTTAACGGGTTTGCGCTTGAAATAAAACAGGTGTGTTGCACACTTGCAATCGGAAGAGCCGAAGCCTTTTAACGGCACCGTTGCAGTTTCACTTTGCATCAGGCCATGGGCCCACTCATGTTCTCGGTGCAGCCCGTATACACACCATGCATCAACAAGCCCGGCTGCTGTATGTAAATAATCTATGTGCCAATGCGGTCTCGAAGCGATCTGTTGATGATACCTGATTCTTGCCCGTACACCACCGGGACCAAATGCGCTGCCAACATACAGGTAGCAACCCGGCTCGGTAACCATCTTGCCAAGTTTCCCAATCGACAACTCAACCTTGCTGTTGCATTCAAACAACAGCAGGTATGTTCCATGCGCAGAATCCCTGTTGTTCATAAATTCTTAACTCGAATGTAATCATCCAATAACAATCTGAAACTAAAGTAGGTAGCCATTACAGGAAGCACGGATAATTTCATTGGCTTAATCGTTGATTTTTCCATAACCAGCCCGACCATGCTGGTTATTTTGAGCCGCATCATCTGCGGCTCATTTTTTATTTTCTTTTCGACGGTGAAAATAATGCTACATGCCTGTATTTGAACAAAGGTATAAGAAGCATGCCCGCGACAAAGCCGCCAAGATGCGCCCCGTAAGCCACGCCACCCATCTCACTGGCGCTCATTAGTGAATTAACAAGTTGCAGCACAAACCAGAATCCAAGCACCCAGTAGGCCGCAATCCACGGTGTATATATAAGAATACCAATGGGTATAACCACAAGTATTCGTGCACGAGGATGCAACAGCAAGTAGGCGCCCAGCACGCCTGAAATTGCCCCACTGGCCCCTATCATCGGAATTTCCGAGTCGGCGTTCAGCACCGCCTGTGTCAATGCTGCCAGCAATCCGCATGATAAATAGAACACGATAAACCGCTTGTGCCCCATCGCATCTTCAACATTGTTACCAAAAACCCATAGATACAACATGTTGCCGATCAGGTGCATCCAGCCGCCATGCAAAAACATGGATGTGAATATGGTCAGCCAGGCAGGTAATATTTCCAGCTCAACCGGCAGGCTCTTGCTGGCGAATAGCACCGAGGGAATAACACCGAAAGAGTACACTGCCTGCTGCGCCGCATCACCCAGTGAAATCTGCCAGAAAAAAACCAGCACACAGGCCGACAGCAACGCATAAGTGACATAAGGCGTAATGCGGGTCGGATTGTCATCATGAATTGGAAACATATGGCCTCATATGATGAAAACAGGATTTTCTCACAGTTCACTCTTGGTGTAATGTTAGACAATGCCAACAAAACATACATGCTGTGTATACCTGGGTGATGAGCTTGCACGTTACTCATTCGGTTACGATCACCCTTTTGGCCCCTTGCGCCATGATGCTTTCAGCAAGGCATTTTTCATCAAGGCACTTGATCGGCAGGTTGATATCCTCAACCCGGTTATAACAACACAAGACGTTCTCGAACTGTTCCATGAGCATGCTTACATAGAGAGAGTTAAACACAAGTCAAAATTCGGTACCGGCTTTCTTGACCAGGGAGACACCCCGGCATTCATTGGCATGTATGAAGCAGCCCTGACCGTCGCAGGCACGGTTTGTAATGCCATCGACCGTCTACTAAATAATGAGTATAAAACAGCATTTATACCTATCGCCGGCCTGCATCATGCACGGCGCCATATTGCTGCCGGGTTTTGCGTGGTAAATGACTGCGGCATAGCCATTGAATATCTACGCCACAAACACAACATCAACAGGATTGCATATATAGACATTGATGCGCACCACGGTGATGGTGTTTTCTACAGCTTTGAAAGTGATCCCGATTTAATCTTTGTTGATTTTCATGAGGATGGCCGTTTTCTGTACCCGGGGACCGGTGACATAACTGAAAGCGGCAATGGCGGCGCCAGAGGTACCAAGCTGAACATACCGATGCCGCCTGGCGCCAGTAACGAACTATTTATGAAGTTATGGCCACGCGCCGAAGAATTTATTCGTAAAAGCAGCCCCGAGTTTGTGTTAATTCAATGTGGCGCTGACAGCATCAATGGAGACCCGATAACACATATGGCTTACTCGGAGTCCGTGCACGAATATGCTGTCTCAAGAATATGTGATATCGCAAACGAGTTCTGTGATGGCCGGGTAGTCGCAATGGGCGGTGGTGGCTATAACCTCGACAATATCGCAAAAACCTGGACCGCTGTCGTCAGCGCCATGATCAATGCCAACTAAATCAGCGTAGTTATAAACTAATCTGTAGTAGTTCAGACTAGATATGACAGTTTTTGTCGATTTTCGTATAAGCGGAAAACCAGCCTGTGCTGGAGGTTTAACATCCTGTTTTCTCGCAGAGGCGCAGAGCACGCAGAGGGAATACCTGTTTTTTTTCAATTAAAATATCGTTTTTCTCTGCGTGCTCTGCGCCTCTGCGAGAGTAAATTCTTTTTATTTTGCGGGCTTTGCGCCTCTGCAAGAGTAAATATCTATAGCCTTTGTTTATATGGCCAATCCCGAGTGTACTGATAAAATTCATGGTCTGAGTTTGAGTTAATATGACACGAACTGCAGATAGAATACTGACTATTGCAACTAATCCGCCAGCGTCAGTGTAAAGTAGTCGCCGAGCGACTGGCGCATTTCGTTGATACTTAAATACTCGCCAGTAGCGGGCCAGTCCCATCTTTTACAATTCATGCGAAACACATCGGGCTGTATTTTTGATTCCAGGTACATGGTGGTTGAATAGGTCAGATGCACCGGGCCATCGCTATATGCGATGCCTAAAGCAGCATAAGTTGGCCAGCTGATCGACACATCCTCACACTGATCAACAATTCTGGTAACAACGAAAGTGTCGGGGTTAACGACCCTTGATTCCTCACTGATTGTGTAGAGTTCGAACTTGCAGTGGGGTTTGTAGAAATCGATATTACTGACCGGCTCTATTTTGCCATTTTGCAGATACACGGATGTATTATCGGGCTGGATCGTTATCTCACGATTCAGCGTGAATGTAGACCTGGGCGAAACCGAAAAAAACTGCGAATCTTCATCTCTCACGACCTGGCTGTTATCACATGCGGTCAGTAACACCGCAACGAGCAAAGCGAGAGAAAATATGTCTTTATCCATCGGTATTTTCCACCAATGTTAATCACTCTTAGGCGGCATTGTCACAGGGAATGGAGTGATATTGCCGCTCATATCAGAGTCAACAATCTTGTTGGCGCCCTGCTTGCTGACTTCGTCGATGCGGATAATCGAGTGCATCGGCACATAGGTCTTTTTCACGCCAGCGAATTCATCCTTCAGCTTCTCTTCAGACGGATCCACCACCAGCTCGGTATGATTACCGAAAATAATGCCCTCGATCTCCACAAAAGCATACATAGCCCCCTGGCTGACATTGCTGGCATGCAGTTCGTAGACCTTGCCCTGATTATGGAAAATCACTTTATACACTGGTTTCATCGACTGGCTGGACCTCGCTTGAAGCGCTAGCTTGATATTTTAATCCATAGATATACTTATTACACAGGCATTTAACAGCTTTCGCCGGGGTTGAATTCGCTTCAATCGCCCCAATATCTGCTCTAATCAAGTTTATTTATGGTTTATTAACAATGGGACAATCAAAACATGTTGTTTGTTCAAGCTGCCTGACAACTAACCGCGTACCCGAAAGCAAGCTTGCCGCCGGCGGCGTCTGTGGCAAATGTGGAAAACCGCTGTTCAACAGGAAGCCGGTTGAACTGACATCAGGAAATTTCAACAAGATTATTACCAATAATGAGCTGCCCGTGATGGTTGATTTCTGGGCACCCTGGTGCGGCCCCTGCAAAATGATGGCACCGGTGTTCGAGCAGGCCGCGCAACAACTTGAGCCAGACATGCTGCTGGCCAAACTCAACACCGAGAATGAGCAATCCATAGCTGCACGCTATGGCATTCGCAGCATTCCTACCATAGCCATTTTCAAGGGTGGTCGTATTGTGGCGCAACAGGCCGGCGCAATGGATGCCCGCAGCCTGACCAACTGGGCACAATCGCAGCTGCGCTAACTGTTACTGTTGCTGTAATATGAATCTTTATGTCGTATGTCGCATTAAGATTTTATGCAGAATTAAATGATTTTCTGCGTGATGCCCAAAAGAAAACACGGTTCAAAATTGAACTCAACAGGCGCACTTCGGTAAAAGACCTGATTGAATCACTCGGTGTACCTCATACCGAGGTAGAAGTCATCCTCGCCAACGGTGTATCCGTCGATTTCAGTTATATCGTCAAACAACAGGATGACCTGAGCATCTATCCCATGTTTGAAAGTGTTGACGTAACCCCCATCCTTAAACTCAGGGATGCGCCGTTACGGGATACACGCTTCGTACTCGACTGCCACCTGGGGCGGCTTGCGCGCTACCTGCGCCAGTTCGGCTTTGATACCTTATATAGAAATGACTATAGCGACGATGTGCTGGCTGATACCTCGGCCAAAGAGCATCGCATCCTGCTCACCCGTGATCGCAGCCTGTTAAAACGCAGCATCATTACCCACGGATATTTCATTCGTGAATTTGATCCGCGTAAACAACTGGATGAAGTCATCAGGCGTTTTGACCTCAGGAACCAGATCATTCCATTTGGTCGCTGTACACGTTGCAACGGCATGGTTGAAGAAGTCAGCAAGAAAACTGTTGAACACCTGCTTGAATCCAAGACACGACAATATTTCAATGACTTCTGGCAATGCACAAGTTGCGGCCAGGTTTACTGGGAAGGCAGTCACGTCAAGCATATGATCAAACTAACCGACGAAGTACTGAATTCAGAGACGGGCTGAAATAAAGAATATTTGAACCGCAGAGGCGCGGAGACGCAGAGGAAATACGGGTTTTATATAGTTAGTGATTGTGCACTGATAACTGGACCAGGCTAAACCGCAAATAACGCAATTAGCGCGGATATCGTCTTGTTTAAAAAATACATTCTCTGCGTCTCCGCGCCTCTGCGGTAAATATTTATTGATTATTGACAGTAGCAACCGTCTCGCTCATGCGCTCATCCTGAAAGACTTCATCCTGTCTGGTATTATCGCCGCATCTAGGCGCTTACATGCATAACCATTACAGCGGAGTGATATAGAGAAAAACCATGACTGCTTACCCTCGCCCCTCGCCACTAACACCTCGCCCCTGCTATTAAATGCTGGCACACATCTGGTTCGGTTTCTTTGCTGTTGCCTTCATATCAGCCATGTATCAATGGCTGGTCAATGGCGATGCGGCTATCTTCTCAGAAATCATGCAGTCGACGTTCGATATGGCGGCGCTCAGTGTTGAGGTTGCGATTGGACTGATTGGGGTATTGTGCCTGTGGCTGGGCTTCTTTCGCATCGCTGAAAAATCCGGACTGATTAATGTACTGTCACGTGTACTCGAGCCGCTGTTTACCCGGCTGATGCCCGAAGTACCCAGGGGCCACGCATCACATGGCAGCATTACCATGAATGTCGCGGCGAACATGCTGGGACTGGATAATGCGGCCACGCCCATGGGATTGAAAGCCATGCAGGACCTGCAGCAGCTTAATCCGAACAAGGACACCGCAACTAACGCACAAATACTGTTCCTGGTACTGAACACCTCCTCGGTCACGTTATTACCGGTGACTATATTTATGTACCGGGCACAGCAGGGCGCAGCCGACCCTACGGCCGTGTTTATTCCGATATTGATGGCAACCTCGGCATCGACACTGGCCGGACTCATCGCTGTCGCCTGGGTACAGCGCATCAATCTGTTTGACAAAGTCATACTCGCCTACCTGTTTGGCTTTGCAGTACTGATGGCAATGCTGGCAACCTTCCTGCTGGCGCAGCCGGCCGAGCAAATGGCCTCGACATCCAGCCTGCTGGGCAACCTGATCCTGTTCAGCATCATCATGCTGTTTCTTGGCGCCGGCTGGTGGCGCAAGATCAATGTCTACGATGCCTTTATCGATGGCGCCAAACAAGGCTTCGATGTAGCCGTCAGGCTGATCCCCTTCCTCGTCGGCATGCTGGTGGCCATTGGCGTGCTGCGCACCAGCGGTGTGCTGGATGGCCTGATTGTTGGGCTCGAAGTTATGCTGTCGAGTATCGGCATCAATACCGATTTTATCCAGGCCATGCCAACAGCCCTGATGAAACCGCTCAGCGGCAGTGGCGCCCGCGCCATGATGCTGGAGACCATGAACAACTTTGGCGTTGATTCGTTCCCGGCAACCATTTCGGCGATCATGCAGGGCAGCACTGAAACCACGTTTTATGTGCTGGCGGTCTATTTCGGCAGCGTCGGCATCAGGCACGTGCGCCATGCGGTGTCCTGCGCACTGATAGCCGATGCTGCAGGAATATTGACATCCATCATTGTTGGCTACTGGTTTTTCCATTAGCCCGCATATTGCATGAGAACGCTCACAAATCCGCTTAAGCAAATGAATGGGATTGAAATTTTTCGTATATTAGAAAAGTACACTATGTACCCAACAACGCTA
>CAZRKQ010000229.1:0-6874 GCA_964600755.1 uncultured Thiotrichaceae bacterium | reverse complement strand
CTGAAGAACACGGCACTGTGATGATCAGTGGCCATCGCGATACCCATTTCCGATTTTTACAAAACATGAAGAAAGGAGAAAGGCTAATATTAAAAACGAAGTCCGGTATTCATTATTACACGGTCAGCAAGACACAGATTGCTGACAGTCAAAACCACAAAGTCAATAACAGTAACGATGATTTGATACTAGTGACCTGCTATCCATTTAATTCCGCCATCGTTGGCAGCAGTGAAAGATACCTGGTTTATGCACAACGTGAACAGTTAAAGGCAGTGAATAGTTAACAGTGAATAATGAATAGTGAATAGTGAATAGTGAATAATATACTCTCGCAAAGGCGCCAAGCTCGCAAAGTAAATTAATTATTTTTAACCACAGAGGCGCGGAGACGCAGAGTATTATTTTTTGTTAGAAATGCTTATTACAATTTAAAAAATGAACTCCCGTAAACAGACAGTTTTCTCCTTTTTGTCGAGATGACAGAATTTAGTTTGCATGATTTCATTGGGCAGCAATACATAATCGAAGCGTTGCAGGCAGCATTTATTAAAAGATCCCTCTGCGTCTCCGCGCCTCTGCGGTAAACAAATGTTTTATCTTTTCTTTGCGAGCTTGGCGCCTTTGCGAGAGAAAAATCTTTTTATATCAAGAGTAATATTTTACTGCCTAGAACTTGTAGGTCAGTTCGAGCGCGATGCGCCTTGCCTTGGTGTACATGTCGGGGATGTCAAATGCGGCATAATGGAATGAACGTTTCTCACCGAAGAAATCCAGCGCCAGGTTGTTGGCAAAATCCCTGCGGATACCGAAGCGCGCATTGGCTTCGCGTGAGGTTGTAGATTTGGGTTCGCCAAAGGTATAGCCGGATACAACGCGGCTATCCACATAAAACTGGCCCCAGCGTTCATGTTCAAAAATTAATACACTCCACAGGCCCAGGGTGGGATTCGAGACATCAGCGTAGTTCGGGTCAATGGAACTCGCCCAGGCCCAGCCAAGTGAACCATTCAGGCCGAATGTTATTTTAAAAGGCGAACTGTCGGACCACTTGTAGGCCCAGAAGCGTCCGATTTTACCCGCGTTCAATTCGTAGTAATAATCAACACCCAGGCTGTCATCAAAGCCGGCATTGACCTGCAGTAACTCCAGTTGATCCCGTACCGTATGAAAACTGCCTGCAGAGCCGTAGTCCTTCTTATTCTGGTAGGTCCAGTAAGTAAACCCTGCGATCACATATTCCAGGTCTGTTTCTGAATCGCCATACTGGAAGTCTTGAAGATCAATCCTGTATTTCAGGATTTCAGCATCCGGCTCCTTGTATGCTGTAGCGGGCTCGCGTACAAAAATATAGCGTCCGCCCAGCAGCAGTTTGGTGCCATGAAACTTGGGGTCAATCGTCCAGTCGACATCAGCGACACCAATGCTCACTGAGTTTTGACCAAGATCCCAGTTATCAGCCCAAGATGTTGAGGCCATAATAAGAAAAAAAGCACATATTAAGTATAATTTTTTCATATGAGATCGTTTGAGAAATTAGCCAGCGTTTAATAATACTATACAGCGACGTAATATGCGTGCATCAGACACAGACATACTTAAAAATCCCAGCGTATTCCGATCGTAAATATATTCCCCAGGTTTTCACCACTTTCAAGAATCGTGCTATCGATACGCCATTCAGCATATGCCAGGCGGTTAAATTCATCAATTGAATAACGCAGACCAACGATGCCATACAGTAATTCATATTCGCCTGCCTGGGTTTGATCCTCATCAGGAGTAAGCCAGTTATAACCGCCCACCAGCCAGTAATTTTTGATCAAGTGGTAACGTGCATACAGTTCCGAACCCCAGCCAGCAAAGTATGTACCCTGATCCGTATTTTCATGATTAAGCAAGCGCGCAACGGTGAACCCTATATATCGCTTTTCATCAAACCATCGGGCGCCAACTACAAGGGCTTCAGAATCCCCTTCTATACCAGCGGCCTGTACGGCTGGGTTATTCAGCTCATCGATCCTTGCCCTGTTATAGGCAACGCCAAGGGTATAGTCATCCCTGGAATCGAGCACAGCACTCAGGCCGAAAGCGTATTGATAATTCACGCCGTCAACACCGGGTATCGGCTGTCCACTCTGGAACTGGATATTCAGGTTGAAAGGATTGACTTGCCATTTTTCCGGCATGAAATCGATATAAGCAAGGGACTGTAATACACTGTCTGCACGGCCGGTGCCGGTTGCACCACCATCCGTATTGGCATTGAAAGTGCCCACGGCACTGCTACCGGCACTGTCAAACCTGTCAGTAAAGTTAGAGATTTTGTAATAGCTTGACCAGCTTTTGCCGAAGCTGGCAACAATCACAGGCGTTTCGATACCAACGGTATATAGGCGCGGAAAAATAGTTTCACCCTGCTGACTTTCACCAGAGCCACCACCGGGACTTAGCAAGGCGTCGAGCTCATCAAGTACATTGAAGCCTGCTTCTAAACGCGCATAAGCCCATGAGTCCTGCGACATGCGCCAATCGCCCTCGAGCCCTGCACGCGAGCCTGCATCACCGAGGATCGAGCCTTCTCCTGTTGAACGGTAACGCAGGCGTATGCTGCCATAGATATTTCCTGTGAACCTGTCCTTAATATAAGGCAATACAGCTTCTTCACGCTTCAAGGCCGGCTCTTCCGCCTCGGACATCACTTCTTCCCTGGCTTTCTCAGAACTGGTATCCATGCCTGAAGCCTGCTCCGTTATCTGTTCCTGCTCGACAATTTCTCTGCTCTCTTCCTGACGTTTGGTTGTCTTCTGTGCCTGCGGGTCCTCCTCTTCGGAAATCACCTGCTTCCTCGCCTCTTCCTGCTCCGGTGAAGCCTGTTCAGCTGGTGCCGACACCTCCACGGTCTCACCTGTCGTGGACGCGGCATCACTGCTCACTTCAGCCATGATAGCGGCCGAATTTAGACACAGCACTGTAAACAGGTATAATCTTGAAAACATTCAGATAATTCTAATGGATTGCATAAATAATTTGCCAACAACATTTTATATCAACAGCCATATGACAGTCGCCTAAAAACCGACACCGGGAGGAACATTATGATGACTTCAACTTACAAAGCCATTAAACAAGCACTGATTGTATTGCTGATAAGCCTGTCTGCATCCTGCTCGGACAACGAGGTTGAATACTACGGCATTCTGGATCACCGGCCCGAGGGCAAGGACGGCATGTGGGTAATTGATGGCAAATCATTCAGTGTCACTGAAGAAGTCGAACTGGATGAGGATCATGGTCCTATAAGTGTAGGCGCCTGTGTTGAACTGGAAATGGAAGAGGGTGATGTCAAAGAAATAGAATCCGCAGAAATGGAAAAGTGCCAGCATAAGCAACAATAAATTTTAATTCCCATACCCGGACCCGACAGACAAATATTTACTCTCGCAAAGGCGCCAAGCACGCAAAGAGGTCATCAAAGTAAAATCATTTTTTATTTCTTTGCGGCCTTTGCGCCTTTGCGAGATTATGGTCGTTTAACGTCTGAACGTTCGACATAAACCATTATTATGAACCGTGTATTCAAGTCAATTGCAGCAACAATCATGTTGATTGTTTCCGGTACTGCAATTAGTGGATCGATGATGGACGAGTTCATTGACCCACAGGACGGCATGTTCGATGTCAGTCACTGGCTGGCAGAAAGAAAAGGCTTTTTTCCAATCCCGATAATCATTACCGAACCTGCTGTAGGTTTTGGCCTCGGTGCCGGTTTGCTGTTTCTGCACGACCCGTTATCCGGCAAAACGGCAGACGGTGAAACCTTTGATCCGCAAAATGTTGATGACGAGGGACGCCTGATACCTCCGAGCGTATCCGGCCTGTTTGGCGCTTACACCGAAAATGGCACCTGGTTTCTCGGTGGTGCACACATGGGTGTGTGGAAAAACGACAACATCCGCTATATCGGCGCACTGGCCCAGGCTTCGGCCAACCTGAAATTTTACGGCCTCGACAGCGGCAGCGGCCCCTCGAGCAACGGCCTGAAATTTAATATCGAACCTACCATCTTTTTGCAACAAATAAAATTCCGCCTCAAAGGTTCCGATTTCTTTGCCGGTGTTGAATACCTGCTGCTGGATTCAACCATCGAGTTTGATTTTCTTTCATCACTACCGATAGAAATCCCTTCGCTGAAGTTTGACAGCCGATCTGCCTCCATCAGCCTGCTGCTCGACTATGACAGCCGCGACACGCTGTTCACACCCAGCAGAGGTCTCTCCGCCCGAATAAAGGGATCATTTTACCGCGAAGCCTTCGGCAGTGATAACGAGTTCGAAAAGTACAATGCCTACCTGAAGTATTTCTTTCCCCTTACAGATTCGCTCGTGCTCGGCCTGCGCGGAGAATTCGACACCCTGGAGGGTAGAGCACCCTTTTATGAATATCCGTTCGTCAGCATGCGCGGCATCCCGGCAATGCGCTACCAGGGTGAAAACGTCGCGGTCGGCGAGGCAGAGTTCCGCTGGAACTTTACCTACCGCTGGAGCCTGATCCTGTTTGGCGGCCTGGGCGCAACTGAAGGCGCGGATTTTGTACCGAGCTCAACGGATGACACGGTATATTCGAGAGGCGTCGGCTTCAGGTATTTTGTGGCACGACGCTTTGGCGCCCACGCAGGTGTTGATATAGCCAAGGGCCCCGAGGATACGGCCTTCTATATAACGTTTGGCCAAGCCTGGTATTAAACAACATATAAAGCAATCCATGCGAGAAAGTTAAAAGAATTTTTTCTCTCGCGAAGGCGCAAAGTACGCAAAGAAAAAATAAGAAATTTGTTTACCGCAGAGGCGCGGAGACGCAGAGGGGTCTTTTAATAAATGCCGCCTGCACTGCTTCGATTATGTATTCCTGCTCAATGAAACTATGCAAACTAAATTCTGTCATCTCGACAATTAGGAGAAACCTGTCTGTATACGGGAGTTCACATTTAAAAAATTGTAATAATCATTTCTAAAAAAACAATAATCCTCTGCGTCTCCGCGCCTCTGCGGTTTAAAAACAATTAATTTACTTTGCGTACTTTGCGCCTTGGCGAGAGGATAAATATGTATCAAATTATTTATACTTATCCGGTTCCGGATTTTCACAACCCAACCACGCGAATGCTTTCTGGAAGTTACTGCATACCTCAACTTCCAGATCCGAACTTTCTACCAGTGATTTATAGAAATAAGCAAGCTTCAAATCTGTTGGTTCAACGGCAATAATTGCAGTTCTGAATTTACCCCTGCTTTGACCCAGACCGGTACTGATTTCAGTTATACGTTGAACATCTTCTTTCTGTAGATTCATTGACTCTACATCTTTGACATACACAACCTGGTCATAGTCGGACTGTATTTCACCAATGTTATGGCTATCTATCAGCCAGAAAACATGATCTATCAGCTCCTGGCTTTTTACTTCGCCGCCTACCCTGGTAACAACCAGCTTGCCCTTGTTATAAACCTGACGCTCTACCATTTAACTAAATATTTATGAATTACTTGATCAAAATAACATCCGGTTTTGTACCTTTATACTCCAGCATAGTCATGCCTGCAGTTGCATTGATAAATGTCGGGTCTGCTACAGTATAGCGCTTACCATTATAAGTAACATGGTCCCCAACTGCACCACTCTCCAAATATACAGCAGTAGCTACATGTCCAGGGTAATTCAGCCCTACCACCTCAAGGCCCAGCAACCTTCTAACCAGCCAGGCAAAAAATACCGATCTGTCTTCACAGTCGGAATAAGGATAAAAGATAGTTTCTTCCGGGAAAAGATAATTTTCTTTGCCAAACTGCTTGTCATCTGTCTTGTATTGAAATGATGTTTGCACAAATCTCAGTAAAAAATTGACCGCATCCTGCTCACTCATGTCTTTCATTTCACTCGCCAGCTGCTGCAACAACGGTGATTCAGCTGTTTCGCCAACCTCGGAAGCAAAATACACCTCGAGATCAAGCTGCGGATAGGTATCAAGAAAATCTACACGCGCCTTTTCATAATCCGCTTCGATGTTGTATTTATTGCCACCATACTCAAACGACAAATCTCGTCTATCTACATCTTTTCCTTTTGCCGCCCTGGCACGAATACTCATATCCAGTTTTCTTACCGCACCGGGATAATGCCCGTCATAGGTATATACCTTGCCCGGCCTCCTGTGTTTCCCATCAAAATCAATCGCGTAATATCGCTCGTTATCAAAGGTGAAGTAAGTGACTTCATACAACCGGTGTTTTGATGGCACCAGTAAATAAACATTACGCTCATTGTAGGCAACCCGGCTTCTGAAACCTGCCTTGGTCAGCACAAACCAGGTAAACAATGCCTGCTTGTTTTTTGATGTGGGATAGATTTGCTCAGCAAGCTTGTTTGTCAGCAAAGCATAACCCCAGTCATTTAGCTGAAGGACTTTACCCTGACTGTTTATTTGTTCAAGTAAAGGCTCGTAGTCGGTCTTGCTCAACTCTGACCAGAAATTGCTTAACGCCGTTTCATTCAGCCTGTAGGGCAACGATCTTTTGAAAGCAGGATCATAATAAAACGTGATACGCTCACCAAAATAATCCACCTGGGTACGAATGCCCTTTTGTAACTGCATTGGCACAGGAGCAGGCTTAACCGGTACTGGTGGTTCCGGCGTGATTGTAACGGGCTCTGGCTTCACTGATTTTAACGGTTCTTCTACTACTGGTTTCTCAATCGGCCACACATCTGGAACAGGTTCAGGCTTTGGTGGCTGCGGCTTTGCCACCGGCATGACTACCGGTTTTGGCTTCTCATCACGCACAAAACCTTTTTGCAATTCCATTTCACGCCAGTG
>CAZRKQ010000228.1:0-28936 GCA_964600755.1 uncultured Thiotrichaceae bacterium | reverse complement strand
ATGGACATGGCGAAAGAGCACATGGGCAAGAATTCCTATTGCGCGTTCTGCTCTCGCATCAAGCGCGGTGTGATTTACAACACAGCACGCAAAAACGGCTTCAACGTGATTGCGCTGGCACAGCACCTGGATGACCTGGCGGAAAGCTTTCTGATGTCGGCTTTTCACGGCGGCAAGCTCAAGACCATGAAAGCGCATTACGTCAATGATGACGGCGACCTGCGCATCATCCGCCCGCTGGTCTATGTGCGTGAACGGTTGACACGCGATTTTGCGCACAACAACAACTTGCCGGTCATTCCCGATTCCTGTCCTGCCTGTTTCTCGATGCCGACGCAACGCCAGCACATGAAAGAATTGCTGGCAGCAGAGGAGGCGCAGAACAAACTGCTGTTCAAGTCCTTGCTGACAACAATCAGGCCGTTGATGAGTGAGGGAGTAGAGCGAACTGTAGTGGCGAGGAACGAGTAACGAGTGGCAAGGACACTTCGACAAAACCGAGGACAGACTCAAACTGTATGCCCTCGTGAATGTCTTTTAATAGTAACCTTATGCAGAATATTACTGATCTCGAAACTCTGGAAAGGTTGAAAGCTGAAGGCGCAGTCTTTATTTTGTTTGGTGGTAAGCATTGCACTGTTTGTCATAGTTTGCGGCCGCAGTTGGCTTCCATGTTAGACCAGCATTTTCCGGACATGCGGAGTGTCTACGTTGATTGCGAGACATCGCCCGAGATTTGTGCACAACACAGCGTGTTTAGCCTGCCCGTTGTCAACGTCTATATCGAAGGCATGTTAGTTACAGAAGATGCCAGGGCATTCAGTTTGAGCAAGTTGATGCAAAGCATAGAGCGGCCTTATGCGATGTGGAAGAAAAGCAGTGAATAGTTAACAGTGAATAATGTTCATTGGTGCTCTGAGGCTGAATGGGTATTGCTCCGGTTTAAAGGCTGATTATTAAATGATTCCGATACATGAATTATTAAACCGGATCAAATGGGATGATGAATTTGGTCAGGCTGATTTCGTCATTGCTTACCATGATCGTTTTGAAGATGACATTATCAAGGTTCCGTTAATACAACTGTTGTTTGACAAGGAAGATCATTTTGATTTCGAACTGATTGACGACATTGGTGAAACGCACACCATCCCGTTGCATCGCATCAGGCAAGTATACCGCGATGGCAAGCTGATCTGGCACCGGGAAGACAGTTAATAGTTAACAGTTAACAGTGAGCAGTGAGCAGTAAACAGTAAACAGTGAATAGAGAGCAGGTGGGTATAGTCCGTGACTTCAAGCAGCCGATGTGAGCTCATTACATGGGAGCGTTTTTATGAGCTTTCACGCAAGCTTTCCCTGGAATTGCATAAGGATGCATTCCAGCCCGAGGTCATTGTTGCAATCAGCCGCGGCGGCTGTATGCCGGCACGCATCGTTTGTGATTACCTCGACATATTTGATCTCGATGTCATCAAGATCGAACACTACCATGGTGTCCACAAGGAAAAGACTGCGATATTACGCTACCCGCTGTCCGCAAATATAAGCGGCAAAAGTGTGCTGCTGATTGATGACGTCAGTGATACCGGCGATAGCTTCGAACTAGCCATACAGCATCTGCTGGAAAAAGGTAAACCTGCGGAACTGAAAACGGCTGCATTGCACCACAAAACTGTATCCAGCTATATACCGGACTTCTATGCCGAGCTGGTGCGCGAATGGCGCTGGATAATATACCCATGGGCCGTTATGGAGGACCTGCGCAGCATTCTCGAGAAAATGGATACGCCGTCTGCAACGATCGAAGATTTTGCCCGCTACATCAAACAACAGCATCAACTGGAAGTGTCACGGCAAACGCTGGAAGACCTTTTCTCTCTGTTGATTTAATTGCAATAGTCAGGATTAAATCTGACAGTCAGTGTCATACTAATTCAAACTCCGACTATGATTTTTTTTGTCAGTACAGCCAGTATTGGGTATATACAACAGGCTATAGATATTTACTCTCGCAGAGGCGCAGAGGACGCAGAGGTGACATGTATTTATTGCAAAGACAGTATTGTTTTATTCATCTTCCTTTGCGTTCTCTGCGCCTCAGCGAGAAAACAAGACGTTAAACCTTCAGCTCTTCTTCAGGTGTGGCTTTAGGCCGCCTGCGACCATCATTCTTTCTCCTGTTATGTTGCACATTCTCACCTAGATGGGTGGTCAGAGGAAATTCCACGTCCGTTATTTTCCGCCATTCACCATGTCGCGGGATTAGTTTCTGTTTGTTCTCCCTGATGGTATTGCTGTTTTTCGTGTCTATTTGCAGCTGTAGCAGCCGATCCAATTTCGCGAGGTCTTTTTCACTAAGCTCCATTGCTGATTCGACCCAGATGTCGACGATATCGTAGAGATTTTCTTTGGTTATCGGGTGAACAATCTGGCGAATTTTTTTCATGGAGCGGATGGTGTTGTGTGACTGGTTATGGCTGTTCATATAATCTTTCGTTACCTGGACGCCCTCACCATCATCCGCCAGAATGTCGACCACGCCCATGTCATAGAGCTCGGCTGCCGTATAGGTTTTTCCACTCAGTATTATACGTTCCGCTAGTGCCGGGCCAATTCGACGAGCAAGTAGATTGTATGCTCCCATTCCTGGAAACAGGTTGAACAGTATTTCCGGAAATCCCATTTGTGAGCTACGCTCAGCTATGATGACATCGCAGGACAGCGCAATCTCAAAACCACCGCCGAGAGCCTTTCCCTGTACCAGTGCAAGCAGGGTGATGGGCAGATCCAGATTATCTATATTGCGGTGTACAAGATTTACACATTTGAAGGCGTAATCTCTGAGCTTTTCTTCTTCTTTATTAATGATACATTGCTTGAATAAGCCTAAATCACCACCGAGATTGAAGATGCCCGGTATTTTTGATGCCAGTATGAGGTGGTGAAATGGCCAGATAGTATCAGGCTGATGGTTTTTGTAGGTAGTTGTGAGCTGATTTTGCGATTGCACAAGCTCATTGATTAAAGTTGCGTTAAGACAGGGAAGCGGTTCAGGTTGCGTCCAGCACCAGATGGAGCTGGTTTCCGGCTCATACCGCGTCGTGAACTGGCTGAATTCGTTCTGTGGCTTTGAATCCCTTTGCGTCGTAGTGCCCGGCGTTCCATGTACAAGTTTCATTATTATTACCACCTGCTGTTATAAAACTGACATGATTTATCCCTATATAATGGCAATTTTTAACCAAAACAGCAAATTAATTTTTCTTCTAGAAAAATCCTGAATCTAGCTGATATTTATGAAATTTCCCTAGACGAATGGTTTGTCGATCAGTAGTATTGATATGTGTATATTATAAATAACTGTAAAATTATTTTATTCGCTGTGTACCAGGGGGAACATACGCTACGGATACTAATGGAATAGACGGGATTGATAAATCCCGGGCTTTGCTCAGCTGATAAAGGTCTTTGCTTGTATAACCATTATCAGAATAATAGTCATGATATTAGAAAAAGTAGCAGAAATTATTGTCGAAACAGTGCATTGTAATGCTGAAGATATAAAAGCCGAAACCGAACTTGAATCATTGGGCATTGACTCTTTAGGGGCAATTACTTTGATATTCGAGCTGGAAGAAGCTTTTGGTATTGAAATTCCTAACGAAGTTATCCCTTCAATCAAAACTGTAAATGACATCATTGAGAAGTTAGAAGTCGCTGGTCAGTAAGTATTCTTTATTATAGAAAAATCTGATGAGCCGTAACGTTTTGATCACTGGTTTAGGAGCAATATCAGCTTCAGGTCTGAACATACCTGCTTTCTGGGATGCCATGAAAGCAGGGCACACGGCTATCAAGCCACTCAAACCTGCCGTAAATGATATAAAGATTTCTGTGGCTGCGCAGCTACCAGATTTTGTTCCTGAAAGTTACTTTACCCATGATGAACTCACTTTATTAGACAGATACTCACAACTCGCCGTGATTGCTGCCAGTGAAGCAATTAATGATGCCGGTATTAGTAATAACGAAAAAATACTTACCAATACAGCAATCATAGTTGGTAGCGGCTGTTGTGCGAAACACACCGATGAAGAAACCTGCGTAAAACTTTTCAAGCAGCAACGTTCTCGCGTCCACCCATTAACCATACCTAAAGGTATGCCAAGTGCTGCAGCAAACATGGTCAGCATGCATTTAGGAACCAAAGGCCCAGCTTTTGTTATTTCCAGCGCCTGCGCTTCCGGTGCTCATGCAATTATTCAAGGCGCGAGTATGGTTCAATCAGGGCTGGTTGACATTGCAGTTGCAGGTGCCTCGGATGCGCCATTTACCTACGGATTACTAAAATCATGGGACGCTTTAAGAGTAGTATCAAACGATACCTGCCGACCATTTTGTAAAGACCGCAGCGGCATGGTTTTAGGCGAAGGAGCCGGGATGCTGGTACTGGAATCAGAAGATCATGCAGCAAAACGGGGCGCAAGAATTTACGCAGAATTAGCCGGGTCTGGAATGACTTCTGATGCTACTCATATTACTCGGCCTGATATCACTGGTATATCAAAAGCCATGAATCTCGCATTAAACCATGCGAATTTACATAGTACCGAAATAGATTACATTAATGCACATGGCACCGGCACAGAATTAAATGACATTATCGAGACCAGAGCCATTCACCAGGTTTTTGGAGACCACGCAAGTAAACTTATCGTGTCTTCAACAAAATCCATGCATGGTCATGCGTTAGGTGCTGCAAGTGCGCTAGAAATTATAGCTACAACATTAGCAATATATAATGGCATTGTTCCTCCAACGGCTAATTTTACGGTCGCTGATGAGCAATGCGATCTGGATTACATACCAAATAAAGCCCGTGAGCAGGGGATATCAATTGCCATGTCCAACTCATTTGCCTTTGGTGGATTGAACGCTGTAATCGCACTTAAAAAATATTCCTGAGTTTTTCTGGCATAAGCACTCTGATTCCGTCACAGATTTATCCCAATGTCTACAGATATATATAACAAATTATACAAAGAAGGCATTTTTCGATATGACTCAGAAGAGTTAAATACATTTGAAAAACGGCTTTCTCAGTATTTTACGAGAGAATATAAAAGACACGTTGATAATGACAAACAATCTGCAAATATCAACAGTGGCCCCCTGGCTCTTGCATCTGCAGATCTTGCCAACACTCACTATGATGAATCACTGGAGTTTTTTCAATCATTTCTTGATGCAGAAACCATGTCATATACAATGGCGTTCTATGATGAAGAACCGGATAAAGCATTACTCAGCAGCAAGTCACTCAAAGATGCACAAGTAGACAAGTTCAAGTTAATCGCCCGAAGAATGAAATTGAAAGGTGATGAGAGACTGTTAAATATCGGCTGTGGATTTGGCTACTTTGAATCCTATCTTCTCGACAAGTATCCTGATTTACAGATCTCCTCGACCACGCACAGTAAAGTTCAATATGATTTTATAATCAACCGCACAAAAGTTGCTACTGATGCACTTTCTTCACAACAATTCAACGTTGTATTTGACGAAATTAATATTAATAGTTGCAGAGTCCTGGGGCGCGAACAATATGATGTAGTTTGTTCTGCCGGGTTGCTTGAACAAATCAATAATATAGATTTACTTTTTGGCATAATAAGCGAGCTACTGGTCGAGAATGGCCGCATGTTTCACCATCTGATTGTATCCCGAGACCTGATACCGCAGTTTCTCGATGCAAAAAAGACGTTGATTGGAGAATATTTCCCTGGGGGCAAAATCTTACCCTTCACCGCCTTGCAAAAAAACTTCAAACACTTTTCACTTGTTGACTCATGGTTTATCAATGGAAACAACTACTGGAGAACCCTGGACGCATGGCATGCTAATTTCTGGCAGAATTTACCTGGCCTTTACCCCGGAGTCATGGATAAAGAAAGAGTTCGTTATTGGAATAATTATTTTTCGTTATGCAAGTCTATGTTTAAACCTGAAAACGGACTGGCTTATGGCAATGGGCAGTACCTGTACAATAAAGTCTAGGCCTGTTTTTGTGTTTCGCCATGATTCAGCCACTTAACAGCGGAACCTGCATCCAGAGGCCTGCTGAACAAGTACCCTTGTATAATCTCGCCACCCATTTTTTTAATGGTTGCCAGCTCAGCCATAGTCTCAACACCCTCAAAGATATTCCTTATCCCCAGCCCCTGACTCATAGTAACAATAGCTTTTACTATGCTCCTCAGGTTGTTGTTGATATCAATGTTATGCACCAATGCTTTGTCAATCTTGATGATGTCTATGGGCAGACGCGCCAGGTAGTTCATCGAGGTATAGCCTGTACCAAAATCATCTAGCGCAATAGTACATCCGATCGAATGCATTTCATCAAGCAGCAGCTTGGTTTTGTCAAAATCTTTTATTAAAAGCGATTCTGTAATCTCGAATTCGATTTGAGATGGCTCAATTCCAGAATTTTCAATTTTGGTTCTTACAAATTCAACAAATGTATGATCATTACATTGCAGCGCGGATAGATTGATTGAAATTGATATATCCTTGATTTTATTAGTACTGATAAAGTCTACTACGCGCGATACAACCCATTCTCCAACAGAATATATAAGGCCGGTCTCCTCTAGCAAAGGAACAAATCTTTCTGGAAATATCTCACCATACTTTTTATTATTCCAGCGCATGAGCGCTTCAAAACCAGTAGTTACACCGGTTAAACAGCTCAATTGCGGCTGGTAATGCAGGCAAAATTCATTATCAGTAAGCGCATCATGCAACTCATGCTCCAGCTCAAGCCTGTGGCGAAGTTGCCTTGACATGCTTTCATCATAAAACTGCAACTGGTTGCCACCCGCTTTTTTAGCACGATACATAGCCGTGTCAGAATTACGCAATAACTCGAGGGGTATTTCACCATCATTGGGATAAATGCTTATGCCTACACTTACACCAAGATGAATCTTATGAGACTGAATTATGAATGTTTCCGTTAAGCAGCTAATGATTTTTTTAGCGACATGGATAACTTCATCTGTATCCTTCAATTCCTCCAGTACAACCACAAATTCATCGCCACCATTTCGTGAAGTTGTATCGTTATTACGCAATGTCAAAAACAGCCTTGTAGCCACTTCCTGTAGCAGTTCATCACCAACAGCATGCCCCAAACTATCGTTAACATTTTTGAACCGGTCAAGATCAAGAAACAGGATTGCTATCTGATGATTATCCCTGGATGACTTTTTGATTGACTGGCCTATACGGTCAACCAGGGTATTTCGATTTGGCAGACCTGTTAGCTCGTCATTATATGCAAGATATTGCAGGGTTTGCTCGGCTTTTTCCTTTTTATCTATAACTCTTTCAAGGCTGTCATTTATATCTATCAGATCCCTGGTTCGTTCCTGTACCTTTCTCTCGAGTTGACGTTTGTTTTTTTCAAGCTCGTGCTGAACCTTCTCTCGAGCGCCTATTTCTCTATTCAGATCATTAATCAGTTTTCTGTTGTTTATTTTCAATTGTATTTCTTGTTTATGACTCTTATTTACACCAACACAGGTTACAATCATAATGGCCGTAAATACTGAATATGCAACGACCATATATATTTTATGGTCAGAATCTATAGTTAAAAAAACATAGAAAATAGCAATTGACTGCGGAATCATATAAGCAAGATAAGCCATGATCCATGCAGACAATGTGGCAATACTTGCCGCAATCAGACCAAAATTAAGCAGCAGCACGAGGTTGCGTAATGCATCATCATCTGTCTGTATTTGCATATACGCGAAAAATCCCCAGCAAATACCGATAATAAATGTAATCAGTACATGGCTATTAAGAAAGAAATGCAGTTTTCTATTAGTAGATATATAAAGACGGGAAGATGCTATTCGAACTAACGAGAAAAAAGTGATTGTTGCACATAGATAAGCTGCGTTAGTCTGCTGTGGAGTATCGCTTAGTAACAGGAATGCCAATAAAGCACAAAAGATGTTTGCCAGCCCTCCTGACAGCGTGGCTTTAAAAAGCGGCGCCACCTGCTTTTCAAGCAATATTTCGTTTCTATGTGATATATTTTCAAACATATTTAGATGTACATATGTTGTTTTATGCCCCCTCAATAACATAATGCAGTGCAGCATCCAAGGATCCCGGTTTCATTCCTGGAATTAGCCGCTTCAGCGAAAAAACCTTTTGTAAGCAACTGAATTATAAGGATAGACCAGTATTTCTGAACTGTTAGAATTTTTCCAAAATTGGGCAATTTTTATACAGTATATCCAACTCCTGATATAAAGATTAACTCATTGTTTTACATAACAATATAACTATAAACAGCAAATTTACAATGCCTTTTACAGGTGAGATGGCACTAAATTTTCCTTACACTCGTGCAACTACTGGATTTAATGGCATTACCGCCAAGGCGTGGATCCAGTAACGCTAGCAGGAATTGGTGTTGATAAAGCAAATACTTGTACTTGTTCGCTTGCGATCACATTATATTTATAACAGTTGACGGCTACCGCTTTTCCATATAGTTTCGCCACAACAATAATTACAAGAACTTCAATCAATCTACCTGGGACATCAATATGGTTCAATTCACACGCACAATTATCGCTTTTGCCACTCTGTTTTTCGTCATTATCAGCACTAATGCACATGCTGTTGAAGGCGCACCCGTAATATCGCGTATCCAGAAATCAGGGAAGCTGGTGGTTGGCACCTCTGGCAGTATGCCATTGATGTCAGAAAAACTGATGACAGGCGAACTTATCGGTTTCGATATTGATATGGCAAAAGCCATGGCCGAAACCATGGGCGTCAAACTTGAATTAAAATCCATGCCTTTTGATCAACTGATTCCTGCACTCGAGCAGGGCAAGGTTGACGTCGTGCTTTCCAATATGACAATGACTGTAGAAAGAAACATGCGGGTAGCTTTTGCCGGCCCATACTTTGTCTCGGGAAAATGCCTGGTTACCAAGGAACAGGAAATTGCCCAGGTTGACGAGCCTGAAGATCTTAAAGAAGCAGACGCTAAAATTGCCGTCGTCAAGGGCACCACCAGTGAGAATTTTGTAAAAGAGTTGCTACCGCAAGCCAAACGCATGGCCGTGGAAAATGTTGATAAAGGTACAAACATGGTTGCAAAAGGAGAGGTCAATGCTTTTCTGACGGACTTCCCGATATGTTTGAGCGTGATGAAGCGGTTCCCTGACAGCGGTTTCCAGTCAGTCGTCTCCTTGTTGACATACGAACCGATAGGTATAGCACTGCCAGCCAATGATCCATTGCTAATCAACCTGGCTGAAAATTTCATTGACCGTGCTGAAAATGTTGGCCTGATTCAGGGACTGGGCCTCAAATGGTTTGGACAGGCCAAACTGACTGCAGTAAGTCAATAAGCTGATTAAGTCCATATCTTTTATATCAGCGTTCTCCCCTTTTAGAGGGGAGAACGCTCTTTTCAAATAAACAGGAACGCCGCCTATAATTCAATAAGTCACTCATGCATCAGTTACTGTTAAATCGGGAGGTCTATGAAGAGCTTATACAAGGGCGCGTTCCGTTTGCGAAACAGTTTCTGTGGATTGTGACCGCAGATATCAAAGACATGCATGTACAAATGCATGGCAGCTATGCACCGTTTCTTGAATTACTTGCCGAGCTTGTATCAAACGGTGTTGCTATACGCCTGATTCATGCAAAAGAGCCGGGGCCTCGTTTCAGGGAAGACTTTGACCAGTACCAGGAACTGGTTGAAAGTGATCTATTTGAAAGGATACTCTGTCCGCGCGTACATACCAAGGCCATCATCATTGATAATGAAATCGCATTTGTGGGCTCACCCAATCTGACCGGTGCTGGCATGGGTAGCAAACATGAAGACAAGCGTAATTTCGAAGCTGGCTTTCTGTTTGACGATCCTGGAGAAATACTAAAACTGGTTACCTGGGTGGACCAGTTGTACCTGGGCGAACACTGCCAGACGTGTAGACGACGTGATTATTGCCCCGACCCGATCGATGAATATCATTCCTGAATAAATTCCAGACTCCAATCATTAAGCACTATCAAACAATAATGTCTTCAATGGAAAATCCGGTTCTGTAGAACCGGAACTGGTATTGACTGTCTATGCATTGATAGAGATATACTTGCTATAGATTTCTGGCGTTTTTCTCTTATGGAGGAAACACGAAATGAAAAATCCATACCGCCATATATTCCAGGGAGCGATCATAACCGGGTTATTGCGTACATTATTATTGCTGGCACTGATTTTGTCCGGCAACTTGCTCTATGCAGGTCAGGACGATACAAGGGTGGTGGAAGTTAAGCTGGGCGGCTACCGATTCATACCACAGGAGATACCGCTCATTGCAGGTCAGCCCACTGTGCTACGTCTTGTAAACACTGATTCCGTAACCCCGCACAATTTCACCATGAAGGCTTCTGGCAGCGTGCCTGAAATAGATGTCGATGTTCCTGGTGGTGAGTCAATTGACGTCCAGTTGACACCTTTACCAGCCGGCCGTTATACGTTTTATTGCGGGAATAAAATGATGTTCATGAAAAGCCACCGCGAAAAGGGCATGGAAGGCACCTTGATCGTGACCCCGGAATAAGACGATTCTGTCATGCGCGTATTACTGGTCTCAGCTAATCGCGAACACCTGCCAGACCCGATATTTCCACTCGGGCTGGCTTATATCGCCGCAGCAGTGACGAATGCCGGCCATGAGATCGATGTGGCTGATCTCTGTTTTGGTCGCAAGCCACTGGATGACCTGCGTAATCAGGTCGCCAGCTTCCAGCCGCAGGTTATCGGCCTTTCACTGCGTAATGTCGATAACGCCGCCTATCCACTTACGGTCGACTACCTGGCATTGCATCGTGAAGTTGTCGATACACTGCACGCCGTCAGTAATGCGCCTGTCGTGCTCGGTGGTTCAGGCTTCTCAATCCTGCCGCAGGCTTATATGCGCGAGCTCGATGGCGACTGGGGCATTGCCGGTGAAGGTGAACGTGTCTTCGTTGCCTTGTTGCATGCTCTGCAGCAGGGGCTGAATCCGGCTTCGATACCGGGGGTTATCTCACCCGAACCATACACAGCAGCTCCAGCAGGCATTACGATGCAACCCCAACGTCCTTCAAACTGGGCAGAAGACCTGCGTCCGCTTCGCACTCCATTCGATTATGCTCGTTATATCCGCCGTGGCGGTACTGGCAATATACAAACCAAGCGCGGCTGCGTTTTCAAATGCAGCTATTGCACGTATCCACTACTGGAAGGCAATCGTTTCCGTGCGCGTGAGGCTGTCGATATTGTCGATGAAATTGAAAACCTGCAACGCGAATATGGTCCACACCCCATATTTTTTGTCGATTCCATTCTCAATTTCCCGCGTGGACATGTAGAAGCGATTTGTGAAGAAATTCTGCAGCGGGGACTTGATCTGCGCTGGAGTTGCTATGCGACACCGATCAAGCTTGACCAGCACCAGGCACAATTGATGGCGCGAGCCGGATGCGAAGGTATTGAGCTGGGCACCGATGCGGTTGACGATGATCAACTGGCCCGCCTGGGAAAATCTTTCAACGCAGATATTGCTGAGCGCGCTAACCGATATTGCATGGAAGCCGGTTTGAGTGTCTGTCAGACCATCATCTTCGGCGCACCGGGTGAAACCGAATCGAGCGTGCGCACTACCTGTCATGCCCTGAGGAAAATGGACCCAACGGCAGTCGTGGCCATGACCGGTGTGCGACTCTATCCAGGCACGCCGTTGTCACAGGCATTGATCGATGATGGAAAAGTAAAGCCGGATGATATCGGCCTGCTGCCAACTTTTTATATCGATCCCGCAGTCCTGGAGTTTCTGCCCGGCTTCCTGCAACAACAGGCGCATGAAGCAGGCAACTGGGTACTTCCCGGCCTTGTAGAACCGATACTGCCCAGCAGCCAGCGTATTCTGCGTCGCCTTGGAGTCTCTGGTCCGTTGTGGCGATTGTTCCATAAGCCCTGGATGCAGTGGCTGTATCGCAGCAATTTTAAACGACCCAATACCAGCTGGGGCGTACCCAATGCATCAAAGAAAGTTGTTTGAGGTATTTCCCGGGTGTTACCAGTAAGCGAGCAAACGCCCACCTTCGACCTTGTGTTCGAATTGTCTCAACGGGCGCTTGCCCTTGGCGATGCACTGGCCGGTTTCGATATCAAACGCCCATTCGTGTTTGGGGCACGTCAGGGTTGTGCCCTCCAGTGAAAGATGCGGGATATCGGTAACCTGGTGGGGGCAGCGGCTGTCATAAACACTGATATCATCACCCTTGCGCCAGGTAAACAGGTGACGACCGTCAATTTCAAAGTAAGCCGCTTCTTGCTGTGGAATCTCAGTATCAGCAGCAACATCATGCCAGCTGGATTCGGCATCGAGATTCTCCGGACGGAATTCCGGGATGTCCATATCGAGCAGGATTTCCGTGGCCCAGACGATCTTGGCCAGACCCAGTACCGGGAAAGCCATCATTAGCGCATCAATGATTTCATTCGGGCTGGCGCCGTTGCGCAGCGCTCTCGTCAGGTACTGGCGGAAACCGCCTTCGGTCTGCACCGCAACCTTGGTGATTACGGAGATCAGGTCGCGAGTGCGTGTGTCGAGATGCGTGTCTGACTTCTTCAGGAAAGTGAAGTAGGCGGTCATCGCTTCCGGACGCGCCTTCACCAGGTAATTCAATGCATCACTCATTGGTATCTCTCCATTTAACGGGTGTCGTATTAATCAAAGGCGGTAAGTTAGCCGATTTCAGCTTAAATTCATACCGGCAAATTTGAGGTGACGTACCGGCTATTTGCTGATTAACTGGCTGTTCCAGGAATTTCAGGACGATAGTTTATACAATTTTGTCACACTATAAATTACTCATTCTCATCATACTCCTTGGCCTCGGCATTGCACTGCAACTTAGCGGAGTAATTGACCTTGAACGATTTGTCACAGTTACCAGACAATTTGCTGATCGCTGGTGGCTGGGTGTTTTACTGGTAATAATACAAACAGTGCTGTTTACATTTGCCCTGACAGGCTCATCGATGGTGTGGATAACAGCAGCGCTTTTTACTCCGCTTGCTTCAACTGTCATTATTACTGCGGGAACCACGCTGGGAGGTATTTCGGCCTATCTCTTTTCAGAACGTCTCTCTGAAGACTGGACGCAGAAAATAAAAAATAGCCGAATTTATAAATTGCTGCGCAGGGAAGGTAACTTCATCAGCATGCTTGCCTTGCGCATAATGCCCGGATTTCCGCATTCCGTGATTAACTACAGCTCAGGCATTTTGCAACTAAAGTTCATCAATTTTATTCCTGCGACGATTCTTGGTACTGCCATCAAAACCTATGTATATTCAGTACTTATATACAATGCAACAACACCAGACGCTTCGACAAACAGCATTGACCTTTCAACTATATGGCCCCTGTTAGTGCTTTCGTTGTTAATACTCGCAGCTATTTTTATAAAACATTATCTGGAAGATAAATAATGCTGCAGGTTTCCAATAACGTTTCAATTCCTGATAATGAAATCGAGCTCAGTGCTATTCGCTCACAGGGTGCAGGCGGACAAAATGTAAACAAGGTCTCCACAGCCATTCATCTCCGATTTGATATCAACGCATCATCATTACCCGAGTTCTACAAAAGCAGGTTACTTAAGCTCAAGGACAAACGCATCACCAGGGATGGAATTATCATTATTAAAGCCCAACGCACAAGAAGTCAGGACAAGAACAGGGAAGAAGCACTACGCAGGCTACAGCAATTGATACGAAGCGTTGCAGCCGTACGAAAAAAGCGCATAGCTACTAAACCAACACGCCGTTCACGTGTAAAAAGACTTGATGATAAAAGCAAACGAGGCAAGGACAAGTCGCTGCGGAAGAAAATCAAGAATACAGTGAATAGTGAATAGTTGGCAGTAGGCAGTAGGCAGTAGGCAGTAGGCAGTAGGCAGTTAATTGTAAAACTGATAACTGCAAACTGCCAACTGATAACTTCTCCAATCGCAAATCTATTATTTATTTATATATCATTATCTTATGTGTTATTTCTAATGTTTTTTATCAAATGCAGGCACCCGTTTTTAATCGACAGGCGGTATATAGTGGAATAGCCGTAAATGCTATACTTTATTACAGGTAAGTTAATGATTTTCCACACGACTTTCCTTCATAAATGAGCCAAAATTTTTCGATCGTTACATCTATCGCTGTACTGTTTAGATTCAAGTGGTCAGGTGATGAATATGTTAAAGAAAAATTTTGTTATCAAGTATCTCGGCTTCGCGTGCATCCTCAGTCTCACCGCATGCAGTAGTGGTAGTGACGTTGAGACAACTGTTGCAGGTGGTGGCCGTGGTGGTGCCGAATACGGCTTTATAACCTTGAGCGTTACAGATGCGCCCATTGACTATGCTGATGAGGTCTGGGTGCAGTTTGATGGTGTTCAATTCATGCCATCGTCAGATTCACCTAATCAGACCCCCATCCTGGTGATGCTTGATACTCCCATGATCGTCAACCTGCTTGAGCTGCAAGGCTCAAAAAGCAAGACCTTGCTGACCAATGAGATTCTGCCTACCGGTAATTATGACTGGGTCGAACTTAAAGTGACGGCCGTCAAAGATGGCGTCATGGACTCTTACATCGTTCTGGAAGACGGCACAGTACACGAACTTGAATTACCCAGCGGCAGTGAGGTTGGGCTCACAATCGTTGGCGGTCTGGAGGTTATAGCGAATATGCCTTCTGCCAAGACGATCGATTTTGACCTGAGAAAATCAATTGTTATCGACAGCCTGGGCGATTATCAGATTCAGCCGGCTCTCAACCTCGTCAGCGATGAGCAATCTAGTACTATCGAAGGCACGGTGAAACTGTTAGAGACACTATCATTCTACTGTTCAGATATTGACCCTACGACCGGGAACGCCGTTTATCTCTATGAAGGTTTCAATGTGGATCCTGATGATATGGGCGGAGCAGGCCCGGAACCAGTAGCCAGTGCTTTAGTTAAACTCAATTATTCAACTGGTAAATTTGAATACAGCTTCGGTTTTGTGCCATTTGGTAAGTATACCGGAGCTTTTACCTGCGCAGCTGACCTGGATGATCAGGCGACTGATGATGCAATTAAATTTACCCGGACGAAGAATATAGATATCACCGATGCTGATGTAAAGATACTAGAGTCGAACACATTCCGCTATCAATGATACTCGGTGATGTTTAAGCTCAACCGTAATCGGACATATCAAACTCATCCAGCCATTTAGCCAGATCTTCATATACCAATGACGTGGAGAAGTGATATCCCTGCGCATGATCACAACCAAGCTTTTCCAGTAATTTCAGCACATGAATATCTTCAACGCCCTCGGCGACAACAGTCATATTCAGGTCATGCGCCATAGCAATTGTTGCATTAACGATAGGGTAGTTGTTCGATTCTTGATGTAAACCGATAACAAAAGATTTATCGATTTTAAGCTCTCTGATCGGGAACTTCTGTAAATACGATAGCGACGAATACCCGGTTCCAAAATCATCAACAGATACCTGTATTCCTGCGTCTGCAAACTCTTCCAGTACACGGGCAGACCTCAACGGGTTGGTCATAATGGCATTTTCAGTCACCTCAATAGCTAGCGCTGACACCGGAAAGTCAGTTATCATCATTATTTCCTTGAGTTCATCAAGAAGCGTCGTATCCAGTAGATTTAGCGGAGAAATATTAATAGAGATCTGAAAGTCTGAATATTTATTAATGATATTTTTTAGCTGCACAGCATTATCGGCAAACACCAGCAAAGTTAATTTACCTATCAGGTTTTCTCTTTCAGCGAGTGGAATGAATTTCTCAGGGGAGATTATGCCGAAGCGCGGATGCTTCCATTGAGTCAGCAACTCACAACCACAGGGTTTGCCAGTATGTAGATCAATTTTTGGCTGGAATACAGCTTCGAACTGTCCGGAACCTATACCATCTCTCAACTCAATAGATAACTGCATATCCTCAAAACGGTGCTTATTCATATCCTCATGATATGAAGCCACTTTGAGGCCCTTGTATTTTGCCTCATACATGGCAATATCAGCGTGCTGTATCAATAATTCTGGAGTCATCCCGTCATGAGGGAAAACTGCAATACCTATACTGGTACCAACCTGTAGCGTGTGCCCATTTACCTGAAATGGCGGCTCAATAGCGCTTGCCAGCTTCAACGCAATATTTTCAGCAACAACACGTTCTGTCCCTTGTACAATCGCACAGAACTCATCACCGCCAATTCTTGAAATTGTATCTGATTCACGTATTCCGGAATTTAGCCTCTCTGCCACAACTCTCAACACCTCATCACCGATACCATGCCCCAGCGTGTCATTGATATCCTTGAAGCGATCAAGGTCAAGCAGCAGCACCGCAAATGAGCCGCTCTCTCTTACAGCACGAGTAACAGCCTGGTCCAGACGATCATCATTCAATGTTCTGTTTGGCAATCCCGTGAGCTCATCATGCATTGCCTTGTATTGCATGCGCTCAGCAAGCTCCACTAATGACTGACGCATCTTCTCAAGGTCATAAGATAGATAATCCACTTCCTTAATGTGCGTGGACACTTTTACTTCATAGTCCGTTTCGCCCTTGGCAACATCCCGGGACCAGTCTCTCAAGGTCCTCAAAGGCCGTGTAATAACCTTTGTAAAGAAACCCATTAATAACAGAAGACTGATAGAGTATATGCCCAGTACGGCAATACTCCTCTGGTTAACGGTAGACAGTTTCTCCAGTACAACTGTTTCATCAAAACCAAGCTTGAGCGTACTGTGCTGGATGCCTTTAGAAGAAATATTTAACGGAATTGACATGAAATATACATCATCATCATGATGACCTATGTATTTATCTTCAATAAAGTCATCATCTGTAATTGATGTACTCTCCTGTGAACTGATGACATTGCCCTGCTGATCATGTATTTCAATAAAAAGGATCTCGCCGCTGAGGAGTGCATAGTCCATAAACGATGACAGGCTTTGTGTATTTTGAGACAGATCAACGACTGAGAACAAGTCTCCCAGCAGACCCGCGATTTCTCTGGCATGCCCAATAAACTGCTCTTCGGCACTGTGCTTGAATGCATTACTTATATTGATGTACAGAATTGGCAATAATATCAGATGAATTATAAGAGCACCGGCCATCACGTGACTGGTTAAGCCAAATCTACTTTTAGCAGCTCCAGCTACCATAGAACTTTTACAACCTCTATATCATGCATGCTTTCCACAGCAACAACATCGACGAAACTAATATCTCCCACGTTATTGATTAGATGCATATTCAGCTCATCAAGCAACATGATTTCATTAATTTCTTCGGTACCATTGCGGAATATACGTTTAACAATTTTTCGCTTGTAGGAACCTTCTGTCATATGCATTACATTTTTAAGAAATTCTTCATAGACTTCTTTGTTATACAGGTTAATTACGGGTTTTTTTACCAAATCACTGTCAGCGGATTTTAATCCGAGAAATATGCGCCTGATATCACGGTTACTGATCGACTCGATACCCGACCCCTTTGCTGCGATAAGTACAATATTATGCTCTGCATATACCGGATTGATACTTGTGATTACCAGCATCACGATAACAACGAGCACAAACATCGTGTGTCTGCAGTATCGGATGAAGTGTTCTGGTATGCGTATCTTCATATCGACACCTAGAACACGAAATCCACACCAAGTGCAATCGACCTGGAGTCGCCTTTAACAGGTACGACAACAGCTTCATCTTCTACAATGTCGTACTGTATTTTTGCCGCGATGTTATCAGCAACATCCCAGCGTAAACCCACGCTTGTTGTATAATGCTCCTCGTCATCATTACTAAGCGCACTTATATCCTGTATAAATCCTGAACGTGTTATATGCGGTGTAAGTTCGCCTATCTGATAACCAAACGACAGCATAAACGCATTGTGTTCGACATCGTTATCGGGCCGCCGGTAATAATTGTATTCAGAAAGGATCAATAAATGGTCGAATGTCATGTTGACCGACAGACCCAGAAATAGCTGTCTACTATCGTTGATGATAGAAACACCGCTGACCTTTCTGTCAACCAGGCCCTGCATGTGGGTCAACCTGACTTCGAGCCAGTCATTTGACATCATACCGACGATGCCAATCATGTTCTTCCAGGTCTCGTCGACACTGGCATTGAACAACAGGCTCAACAAGTCATTGTCTTCTGACTCTTCAGATCCATAATATAAATTTATACTTGCGTCCCACTGGCCGACTGCGGTCTCATATAGCAGGCTGACACCGTTGTAGTTGGTTATTTGCCAGGTGTATACATCTGGAGGCGGCCTGATCCAGTAATAGGCATAGCCAACATCGAAATAATCCGAGTAGTAATACAGAGGCAGGCGTTTGCGGCCAGCCTGGATAGATAGTTCCGGTGTGAGGTAATAATTAACATACAGCCAGTCAATATCAGGGTCATAATCCCTGGCGCCATGAACAACGAGCTGTGCAACCAGCGAGAGGTCATCCGTAAAATATGATGATAATTGCACACCGAGCGTGGTGTCTGGGTTCAGTGACAGATCAGTATCGTAGATTCCTGTTTTTGGAAAATCAGCAAGAAATTCCTCGCCGTCGACGACTGTACCTACCACGACAGAGCCGAAGCCATTCACCCTGAAATCCGCCGCTGACACAGGCCTGGCAACCGACACAACGATGAATATAAACACCGCTATCAGTATCTTTTGCACGCCCTGCCTGTTTATTACCACCATCCACAAAGTATAGGATTATTTGTCGGTTTTTCAGGCGGTTAGTGGATATTTATCGATGAAATCCAGACATAATCTGGGTGCCGGTATGTTAAAAAATGCTACTGGATGCCCGTTTGACTTCGCACATTTCTCGCGCAGGCCACAGGCCTACCCAGGCGCTTTGTTTACTTATCTCAGGCTGATACCTGTTCTTATTGGAATACCTCGTGACAGGCCTGGCCTGTGCACCGGCTGTGACGGGTGTTTGTGAGGATATTTGCCATAGTGGCCCACGGGGGGATATGAGCGCCAGAGCGGATTCCAGCCTATATATACTTTTCTTTCATAGACTTGCGGCCTGGCTGATCTTTGCAAAGCCAGTCGCTCAAGACGCTTGTTTTCCTCAGCCTCTCGCGCTGTTTCTCTTTTCTCCCGCGCTTCAGTCAGCTCCAGTACTGCTTCGCTGATTTTTTCGTGCCTTTGCCGGGTTTCCTCAATATACCCAGCTGAAGGTCCCGATTTGATAGCAATTTCTTCGATAGCAACCGTGTCCCTGGGCCATGTGGTCGAGTAAGTGACTTTGCCTGTGCTATCCACAGACTTGTAGACGGCTTTGGGTATACAGCCAGATGCATATTCAGTGGCATAAGTCGTCATATAGCCTGACGCATATAGTGGTTGCAGAGCTGAAATCAGCAGTAATCCCAACATGCATGCTGTTTGTGAATAACGAACAGTCATTTGAACACCTGCCAGGTGGTTTGAACCCATTTCGTAAACAGTCAGTATATGTTCGCTCCAACCGCTCTCTAATTCAAGTGTGTATCTGTAATCACCGGCACCCGGGATTTCCGGTATCGGGGTATTTTAATATTTGTCATAATTACGTGATTGATCCACCAGGAAATAACAATGCATAGAGTGACAGTTATCGGTGCCGGTTTTGCCGGATTAACGGCAGTAAGGCAATTGCGTAAATTCAGTAAAGATTTGGAAATCACCCTGATTTCACCGCATGATGAACTGCATTATTATCCTGGCATCATCTGGATACCAAGTGGCCTTCGAAAACGTGAAGATCTTGTAGTGCCACTGGCTAACTATTTCAAGCGCATGAATGTTGCTTTTCACCGGGGTAATGTTACAGGCCTGAGCGATGATGGCCGTACTGTACAAACCGATAGCAGCGATATAACCAATGATGGATTGATCATCGCCTCGGGTGGCCGTTTTATTAAAAAACTTCCGGGTATAGAGCATGCAATAACACCTTGTGAAGGCATCGATGCTGCAGAAAGAATTCGTGACCGCTTGAATGAAATGGACAGCGGAACAATTGCAGTTGGGTTTTCAGGAAATCCCAAAGAACCCAGCGCCATGCGAGGCGGGCCAATGTTTGAATTTCTGTTAGGCACTGACACATTATTACGTAAACAGGGAAGACGCGATAAATTCAAACTGGTGTTCTTCAGCCCCGCACCAAAACCTGGTAACCGCCTTGGCCCTAAGGCAGTGAAGAGCCTGCTCAATGAGATGAAGAAACGTGATATCGAAACTCATCTTGGTCACAAGATAAAAGGATTCGAATCTAATAAAGTAATGACTGAAGGCGGGGAGTTCGAAGCAGACCTGATTATGTTCATGCCCGGTATGACCGGCAACACCTGGTTCGACAATACTAAACTGCCTCGTTCAGAAGGTGGACTGATCAGGGCAAACCGTCATTGTAAGGTAGAGAGCATGGCGGGAGTTTATGTTGCAGGCGATTCCGGCAGCTTTCCTGGTCCAGACTGGATGCCAAAACAGGCACATATGGCAGATCTTCAGGCAGAAGCGGCTGCAAAAAACCTTTTAGGCGAATTAAATGGAACAGAAACTGACGCGACATTTAAAGTTGAGCTTATTTGTATAGTAGATACAAATAATAGTGGTATGCTTGTTTCAAGGACCGAACAAAAAAATATCATGCTGCCAGGTAGCATCGTATTTCACTGGATGAAACGCGGCTTTGAATGGTGGTATCTTCGCCAATATCGCTGAAAAAGAAAAGGTAACTGATCATGATCAATCTTGATGATAATACAGACGCCGCAAACAGCAAGCATAATAAAGATTCCACTCAAGAAAAATCAAATATGAGCAAGAGCATGCATGATGGTGTTGAAGTATGGTGTGACTGCTGCTCATGTGAAGCTGAGCCATACTGGGTTGAAGCGATGCAGGAATACGATAAGCGGAACTCAGGCAATAAAGATTAAAACTGAATATTATTAAATATAGCAACACAGGCTTGAGCAGAGCCAAACCACCAGATATCGCGTGGCCAATCAGGGTCATATTAGCTATTTAACTTCTTTTTCTCGCAAAGGCGCAAAGCGCGCAAAGATAACATCTATTTTTGTTCCGGAAATAAATTTATTTATTCAGCTTGCTTTGCGGGCTTGGCGCCTTTGCGAGAGTAAATATCTATAGATTTTTATATGACCAGGCCCGGTCGTGCCAATGAATAATCATGGTTTGGGTTGATATGACACTGACTGTCAGATTAGATCCTGGCTATTATTTTTGTAAATGTGTAAAAAATTCTGAAATCTGTCTGGATAATTTTACACATTACATTTAAGCAAAATTTATATCTTATTGATATTAATAGAAATACATTTTATGGTACGCATTTTGCTATGTATTTATAGCTACTTGCTGTTACAACTCATTTAGCCGTAGCGCAATGATGGCGGCGGTCTCACTTCAGGTGAGGTCGCCGTTTTTTATACATCAGGCCCTGTATAAGCTCTTAGGTGTATAACTCTATATATGATCTGACAGATAACAAACTGGATTCAGATTTGAACTGACACACCCAAAACAAATTCAAAAACAATTCACCACAGAGTCACAGAGGACACAGAGTTTTACTTTGTTAACTGCGCCACAGACGCAGTTAACAATACGAAATGCTTTTCTATGTGTCCTCTGTGACTCTGTGGTGAAATACTTTTTAGTTTTTGACTGTCAGGCTGTATAGAAGTTAATATTTAAAACTGTCAGATTGAGTTTAATCTACTGCATCTTAGGTAATATCTGTTTCTTACAACGTCCTGGGATTCAGGGCAGTTACAAGCAAATATTGCCTATCTGCCAACATTCAATTCTGAAGCTGCCCAGCAGTTATCGCCTTCATGAGTACCTCGTAAAATTCCTCGGGCGATTCAACCCAGGGGAAATGTGCACAATCGTCTATGGTGTAATGTTTATCAGATGCAATCACACGGGAATATTCTTCAAAACTTTCCGGCATCAACACATCCCGCTTACAGTAAATCAGTTTACTTATCTTCGGCGAAAGCAATTCGAGATCCTCAATATCTAACGGCATCTGCCGGTATTCTTCCCAAATCCGCACATTCAGTTCGTTGTTGGTATCATTTTTATTGAATCCTGCAGAATATGCCCAGCCTTTTTCTGCATCCATAAAATAGCTGGCAATTTTGCTGCGAAAGCGATGACGCTGTTCGGCAAGTGTGTCGATGTCTTCAATTTTCAACTGCGACTCAACGTATGGATGCACATAGCGTTTGAACTCTATGTTTTCGAGGCTTTTTAATTCCGGATCAACTGGATTATTCAACACCAGTGCCATGACACGCTCAGGGTAGAGCCTGGCAAACAACAGTGCTTGCAGTGCACCCCATGAATGCCCCCAAAGTACGACAGGCTGCTTCGGTAATACCATCGCCATGTCATCTATCCATTGTGTCAACACTGGCACGTCCGTTTTGATGTTCAGCATTGCATTATCTCCGACACCGCGCATATCCCAGCGGCACACTTTAAAACGATCGCGTAACTGCTGTTGAATCGGCTCAAGATTCCACGTGGTAAAGGCCGGGCCACCGCCGATTAAATATACGGGCTGCCCTGATCCCTGGCAATTCACCGTGATTTGCGCCACTGTCGTTGATGAACACAACAAACAACCCAATAAAAGAAATATACGCTTTGCCTGGCTCATGAATACTATTTGACTAACTGCCTTGCCATAGGAGACACCTGCACCTGTAAGTGTTGCTTCAGGATGTTATTCGCCTCGGGTTTTTCAAATGCAAGCACACCATAACTGCTGTAATGGGGCAGTTTTCTTGCCATTAAAGCAATGGTGTCAGGATTATCAGCACCAATAAAACCCAAAGGCATGCGACTATTATCCCGATCAAGCAGAACAACGGCGTGTTTAGCAGAATTGAACTTTTGGTTGTCTATCATCGCAGCAGGGCTGGACAGGTGTTGTGATATTGAAGAAAAACGCTGTTGATACAGATTAAGCAGCTTGTTTTGCCAACCCAGCAACCATACTGCTGCGTCATCAGGCAAACTCTCCAACGTGCTATCATTAACCAGTTCTATATTTTTATAGCGTTTAGACCAGTCGTCTGCTAACTGCTGCCATGCATGGGCCTGTTCTGCAGTTGCATTTTCCGGCAACACCAGAATTTGTTTATTCGCGCCGAACAGGCGGCCTAATGATGCAGGTCGCTCATCCGGGTGCAACAAGCGAAAAACATCATAGTCAGGATCCAGTGTTATCGCTTGTGGGCGTTGCTCAAATTCCAATGTCACTACATTGTGTTTTTCTGACAACAGCAGCTGTTCACATTGAGGTTGCTTGATACCCTCCAGCGTTATTTCAAGTGGCACTTTCAGCTTATAGCCCGGACCAGCCTGTTTTTGATTGATTTCAAGTGTCAACTGATAGCCATCGGCCAATCTGCTTACATCTACTTCAGCCAATGTTATTTCAGGCGCGCCCGGTCGCTTCAGCCATTGCTCGACAAAAAATTGATAATCGTCATGGTTACCCGCATAAAGTTGTTGAATGACATCGATGAAATTCACAGATTTGAACTGGTAACGCTGCCATAATCGCCTGATATTTTCCTTGAACAATTCATCACCCGATTGTTTTCGCATCATGTGAAACAGCATCATTGACTTGCTGTAACCAACTGCCTGGCTGGCCTCGTCATGCCGTGAACTGAAATCGGCGAGAGCAAAATCACGTCCTTCAGCAGCAAAATTAGCGTATCTTTCCAGCGCCTTACGGCGATACTCCCTGTCTTTACCCCGTTGTTCGTCGTTGAAGTGGTCTGACATGTAGGCAGTGAGGCCTTCGCTCCAGTTACCCTCAGCGTAATCGAGGTATACGCCATTACCCCACCAGTTATGCACAATCTCATGCGGCAGTGATGTATAAAGAATAAATGGCAAGCGAATGACACGGGATCCGAGCAGGGTAAATGAAGGCATGCCATAGCCGGTCTGCCAACGATTCTCTACGATTGCGAACTTGGCATAAGGGTAGGGGCCAATCCATTCACTGTACAGGCTTAAATACTCGGCACTGGCCCGCAGGTATTTTTTTGCCAGTTCAGCATCGGCCTGATAAAGATATACCACGATCTCGATGCCATCGTGCATTTGAGAATACCGCTGGTACGCTCCACCCAGCAGGTAAACATCATTCTGAGGTAGTGGCATGTCAAATATAAAATTATTCTCAAGATTTTTTCGTTTGCCCTGGCTGATCATTTCCCAGCCAGCTGGTGCTTCAACCTGCAAGCTGAATGTGTGCCATGGGTGGCTGTCGAAGCGGGGTAGCCAGGCACTAGCGCCATCGAGGTAAACACCTTGCGGGCTCAATACCGACTCGGGCATATCAAAGGTACCCTTTGTACCCCCGGATGTTATTTTGCCTTCATAGCTGAGCTGAACCTTTGCATCCGCCGGCAGTCTGTTAATACGGTAGTGGCGCAAACGGCCTTCCGCACTATCACCAAGCAATTCAAGTTCAACACCAGGGGCTTTCACAGTTAAGCTGCTGCGCAGTGAAAATACAGCATGATCTGTATTCATTGGGAATTGCACGTGATCGATGACGCTAATGCGGGCCTGCTCCAGCTGCAGCTTTACATGTAATTCATGATGGATAGTTTCCGCCCCAATCTCGGTAGAAACTGTCAGAACAACAATCAGGATTAACCAGGAATACCCGATATGAGCCTGCCAGTATTTTCTTCTGTAAAACTTCATCGCTATGTTAAATCTGAATTATTATCGGTATCTATTGGAGGCCTGCTGCCAGCCATAGTTGCAGCGCTTGCAATATTAACCAGCACTTCAATATCTGCGGGCTCACGTATGCAGCACCCTGATTCGGCATCGATAATCGATCTGCCTGTGGTTAAACTTGACCAGACCAGCTCTCTGACTTCAGTTATGGAACAAATAGAAGAGGCGCGAGTAGTACTAGTTGGCGAAACACACACTAGATACGACCATCACCTGGTTCAACTGGAAATACTCAAGCATTTATACCAAAATTCTCCAAAACTTGCGCTGGGAGTTGAGTGGTTCCAGCAACCTTATCAAAAACACCTTGATGATTACATCGCCGGCGAAATCACTGAAAAAGAAATGCTTCTTCTGACTGATTATTTCAGTCGCTGGAATTACAATTACCGGCTTTACCAGCCAATATTGCAGTACGCGCGCGAAAATAAAATCCCAATTATTGCACTCAATGCACCACGAGAATTAATCAGGGCACTGGCTGAGTCGGAGCTTGATGATTTGCCTGACGATTTGAAGGCTCAGTTACCTGGCAGCTATGACTGGTCAGACAAGGACTATGAAAAGCGTCTTCGTGACATATTCGAATTACATCCTGAATACAACGGTGAATTTGAAAACTTTTTACGCAGCCAGTTGACATGGGATGAAAGCATGGCAGAACGTGCAGCTCAATACCTGCAGGAGAACCCGGATGCACGCATGCTGGTTCTCGCCGGCAGCGGTCACATTATGTTTGGCTCGGGCATTCCTAATCGTATTAAGCGCCGTATCGATGTTGAGCAATTCTCAATACTGGTTTCGGAAGACTTCCTGCCAGCATCAAAAGATATTGCTGATTTTCTGGTGCTGTCAGAAAAGCAGTCACTGGAGCCTGTTGGCCTTATCGGTGCCATCCTGGACACAGCAGGCAAACTTCTGACCATCAAGGGTTTTTCAAATAACAGCGCGGTCAAAGACGCCGGTCTGGAAACAGGTGCAGTTATTATAGGCATTGATGATGACACGGTTGAAAGCTTCTCTGACTTTAAATATGCAATCATGCACAAGAGTTCAGGCGATACCATCGAATTACATTATATTGATAACGCTGAAGCGGGTAAGAAGGACAGGAAATCCGTCAGTATTGAGCTTAGGTGATCTGATTTGACTGTCTTTGCCATATTTTGCGTGGCGCAAACCGCGCCTATGTTAAAGGGTCAAGGTCTTTATCTCTCGCAGAGGCGCAGAGCACGCAGAGAGAAACTATATTATTAATGAAAAAACAGGTATTACCTTTGCGTGCTCTGCGCCTCTGCGAGAGTAAATTCTTTTAACTCTGCGGGCTTGGCGACTTTACATCTATAGCATCAGGCAGGGCAGACCCCGGTCATTCTGATGATAATACAGTCTAAGTACATGCGAAACTGACTGTCAGATCAGGTCCTGGCAATTGAAGATGATACTGGCAGTGGTGTTTGAATGGAGGGAAAGACACCCTTTGGATGCCAGCAGGTTGCCAGGCATCTCAATAACTTGTCTCGGCAGAGCTTTACAAGCTTAAGTTCTTTCGCGCTCTACTTTAAAACTTGGCAAATTCGTACTGCTGATTACATGTAGAACTATACCTGTACCCGCAAAGAAAACTACGCTTGCCATCATGCTTGCTACCAAGGTACTCGCTGTTCCGTCACTTAAATAGGCTGCAAGCATAGCGCAACCAATTGATGCGACATAACTGACAACGGCGATTCCCATCAATACCTTCTGAATCTTTCTACGCTTTTTCATACGACGTTTCCCAGAACAGTGGTCATCAAAAAGGAGTATACATAAAAACCTGTGAGAGGGAAGAGTAATAAAGGTGCGTATAATATTAGTATTTTAATAACAACCAATAAACAAAAGGATAGATGTGTACTTGATTTAGGTCAGTGATAACCTGGCCTGATTCTGCAAACTGTATGTTCAACACTGCTTCTTTTCCAACAGGTGCCACCTATGCACATTCGCTTATATATGGCTTTATTTATTATCCTCTGCTGGAGTACATCTCTACAGGCCGCTGAGATCACACGTGGCGTCATGCTAAGTAACTCCTGTGCGGCCTGTCATGGCACTGACGGCAGAAGCCCCGGTGAAATTCCGAGTATTTACGGTAAATCATCAGAATTTATCTCGCAGGCATTACTGGATTTTCGCGAGGATAAACGTCCCGCTACTGTAATGGGTCGCCATGCCAGCGGTTATTCTGACGAAGAAATCCAGCTGATTGCTGAATATTTTTCCAGCCTGCCTTAGGAGTAAACATGAATAATCCAGGACGCAGAAAATTTATAAAATCCATCGGCTACAGCAGTGCACTCATCGCTGCTTCTGGTTTTTTGCCTGCCTGCAGCAAGGCTCCTGACAAGGCAAAAGTGGTTATTATTGGCGGCGGTTTTGGCGGCTCCACCTGTGCCAAGTACCTTGACAGATTTGACAGCAATCTGGAGATTACCCTGGTGGAACCATCTGCACGTTATATCACCTGCCCATTCAGCAACATGGTAATCAGTGGAATGCAGCAAATGGATTCCATAACGCATGACTACAGCGCACACATAAACCGTGGCATTAATGTCATTCATGCAATGGCCAGGGATGTGGATGCCCCCGGGAAAAAGCTTATGCTTGAAAATGGTGATGTACTTGATTACGACCGCCTCGTACTTGCGCCCGGCATCGATTTCAAATGGGATGAAGTCGAAGGCATGAACGCGGTGAATGCCGAAACAATTCCTCATGCCTGGAAGGGCGGCCCACAAACGATCCTGCTGAAAAACCAGCTCACTGCCATGGAGGATGGCGGTGTTGTGATTGTCGCCCCGCCTGAAAATCCGTTTCGCTGCCCACCCGGGCCTTATGAGCGCATCAGTTTGATTGCACATTATCTCAAGCAGCAAAAACCTAAATCGAAAATCCTGGTACTGGATGCCAAGGACAAGTTCTCAAAACAGGCATTATTCAAGCAGGCATGGCAAAAACTTTATCCGGGAATGGTTGAATGGATAGCTGGCAGTGATGGCGGTCGTGTTGACGAAATCGATGTCACAACACGCACGCTTTATACGGAATCAGGCGATGTACATAAAGGCGATGTGGTGAATTTCATACCACCACAAAAAGCCGCTGACCTGGTGCATCGGGCAGGACTGACAAATGCTGATGGCTGGTGTTTTGTTGACCAGAGAACTTTTGAATCTAAAACACATAAAGATATATATGTCATTGGTGATGCCAGTATCGCAGGTAAAATGCCCAAGTCCGGTTTTGCAGCTAACAGCCAGGGCAAGGTTTGCGCCGCTGCGATAGTGACTTCTTTAAGAGGCACAAATATGCCCGATCCTTCCTATGTCAATACCTGCTATAGCCTGGTCGCCCCTGAATACGGCATATCGGTAGCTGCGGTTTACCGCTTTGACGAGAACAAGGGTATTTACAAATCAGGTGGCGGCGTCAGTCCACTGGATGCCGATGGCAGCTACCGCGCACAGGAAGCAGATTATGCGCGAGGATGGTATGACAGCATCACCCAGGATTCGTTTGGATAATGACAGGTGGTGCATATTGTAACCGAGTAGAATATGTAATAGATTCCACTATACAATAAAGCTGCCACGTACCAATTCGTGCTGAACCAGACCACATCAATGCCGTTGTTAAAGCCCGTCTACTATATTCTTGCATCTCTACTGTTATCGTCATGCACAACTACCGGTGTCAGTTACCAAAAGATAGCAGATGGTGACAGTTTTCCAGCCGATCAGGCTGTTGCTGACGGTTACACGATTAGCAATAATGGCAGCTTAAGAATACTGTCGCTTAACATCGCACATGGCCGCAACCAGGCAGCTAACCAGTTATTACTGGAAAAAGAAGATATC
>CAZRKQ010000227.1:0-8601 GCA_964600755.1 uncultured Thiotrichaceae bacterium | reverse complement strand
TGTCTGTCGATCTTTCATGGCAATCTAGACAGTGCCTTCCTGCCAGGAGCTGAGGTAATGCTGCTGTTCATCAGTCAGTTGATCAATCTGGATATCCATTGCAGCCAGCTTCAGACTGGCTACTTGCTGGTCGATCTCGGCAGGGACATTGTGTACCCGGTTTTCAAGTTTCTGTTGCCTGCCTGCCAGGTAAACTTCAGTCAGAACCTGGTTGGCGAAACTCATGTCCATCACGGCCGACGGGTGGCCCTCTGCTGCAGCAAGATTGACCAGCCGGCCTTCAGCGAGCAACCTGATACGCCTGCCATCTTTTAAATTATATTCATCGACCGAAGGGCGCGGGCGCTGTTTACTTACTGCCATGGCCTCAAGCGCAGGGATGTTAATTTCAACATTAAAGTGGCCGGAGTTTGCCAGCACGCAGCCATCTTTCATTACATCCATATGATTTTTATCGACGACATGCTTGTCGCCGGTCGCAGTAATAATAAAGTCTGATTGTCCGGCAGCTTCCAGCAGCGGCATGACCCTGAAGCCGTCCATAGCTGCTTCAAGCGAACGCAGCGGATCAACTTCCGTGATAATAACTTTTGCGCCATGGCCTTTTGCGCGCATCGCAATGCCGCGCCCGCACCAGCCATAACCGACCACGGTAAACGTTTTACCCGCGAGCAGAATATTGGTTGCACGAATAATGCCGTCGAGCGTGCTCTGCCCGGTACCGTAACGGTTGTCAAACAGATGCTTGGTCATGGCATCGTTGACCGCTATGACAGGAAAGCGGAGCGCGCCTTCATCAGCCATCGCGCGCAGGCGAATAACACCTGTCGTGGTTTCCTCGGTACCGCCCAGCATGTTATCGATAAGCTCGTTGCGTGTTTTATGAATTTCACTGACCAGATCGGCGCCATCATCCATGGTGATGACCGGCCGGTGATCGAGTGCTGAATGAATATGCTGGTAATAGACTTCGGTTGATTCACCGCGTATGGCATATACCGGAATCTCGAACTTGTTTACCAGCGCGGCGGCAACATCATCCTGTGTACTGAGCGGGTTGCTGGCGCACAACACCACATCGGCGCCCGCTGTTTTCAGGCTGCGGGCGAGGTTGGCAGTTTCAGTTGTGATATGCAGGCAGCCGCTGATCCGTATGCCATCGAGAGGCCGCTGCTTCCCAAAGCGCTCGCCGAGCTCACGAAGCACAGGCATTTCCTGGTAGGCCCATTCAATTCTCGCCAGCCCGGCTTCAGCCAGAGATAGATCTTTGATATCGGAGTTATTGGCTGTAGTCATATTTATGCTGTTAACCTCGGAGACAGTATACTTGTTTCACGGAGATTGTGTTTTATACGCAAAGGTCGTAGAGATGCAAAGCACACAAAGAGAATATTTTGTTTTCGCAGGAACGGTTTAGCCGCAAATAAAAATTTAATCTTACTTTTAACCTTGTAAATTACACTGTGATACTGATCATGATACCTGACGTTTTATTATCAAGTGTAACTCAGCATAGGTTTCGCTCCTGCTGGAGCGAGTTACCTTTTTTCCTCGCACAAAAAACGTAACCCAAAAAATACGTCCCGGGCGCTCGTGCTTCGCATGCCCGTAGCCTGGATGAAGCGCAGCGTAATCCGGGAATTTCCTGCCGCGTTGAAAAGCCCCGGATTCCACTTCGTTACATCCAGGCTACAACTTGTCTTATATTCACATTACATCAATTGTGTATGCTGTTCCCCGATAACATTATCAGTTTTTACTCTCGCCAAGGCGCCAGGAGCGCAAAGAACTTCAATGTTTAGTTTGTTCTTGCCTCAAATACCTTGGCCAGCTTTTCGCTTTGGCGAGATTAAATCCATATTTTTCCTCTCGCAAAGGCGCCAAGATCGCCAAGAACTTCCAAAGCTTGTGTTGTTTTAAACCCAGAAAACCTTTGCGTGCTTGGCGCCTTGGCGAGATTAAAATCATATGTTTCCTCTCGCAAAGGCACCAAGCCCGCCAAGAACTTCAATTTTAAGTTTGTTCTTACCCAAATTACCTTGGCGTGCTTTGCGCCTTGGCGAGAGTACATTTCTCAATCATTAAATAAACACAAGCTTATCCCTTTATGCAAATCAGGGGTTCGAGTTTTGCAACCAGGCGGGCGAGGCCGGCATCCTCTGCCGATTGCACTACGGCGCTGACATCCTTGTAGGCACCGGGCGCTTCTTCTGCAACACCGCGTTTTGACGGGCTGCGGATGATGATGCCACGGTCCGCCAGGTCCTGGATGACCTGGCCACCATGCCACTGTCTGACTGCCTGGCGACGGCTCATGTTGCGGCCGGCGCCATGGCAGGCAGAACCGTAAGCCAGCCCCATGCTTTGTTCAGTGCCGGCGAGTATGTATGAAGCCGTACCCATGGTACCGCCGATGAGAACAGGCTGGCCAACATCGCGTAGATCAGCGGGAAGTTCCGGATGACCGGGACCATAGGCACGTGTTGCTCCCTTGCGATGTACATATACTTTCTTTGATTCACCATCGATGTCGTGTTGTTCCAGCTTGCAGGTGTTGTGCGAGACATCGTAGAGCAGGTCAAGCCTGGCCTTGGGGAACAAACCATGTACAGCTTCGCGGGTAAGGTGGGTGATGATCTCACGGTTTGCCAGTGCGCAGTTGATGCCTGCGCGCATTGCCCCCAGGTAGCGCTGACCGACTTTTGAATGAATGGGTGCACAGGCCAGTTCACGATCCGGCAGTTTGATGCCGTGGTCTTTCGCACTCGCGACCATTTCCTTGAGAAACTCGGTGCCTATCTGGTGACCCAGTCCGCGTGATCCGCAGTGGATGCTGATTTTGATATCACCCTGCTGGATACCGAAGGCAGTTGCTGTTTCAGCATCATAGATTTCAACCACCTTCTGCACTTCCAGGTAATGGTTGCCCGATCCCAGTGTACCCATCTCGTTTTGCTGACGCTTTTTGGCGAACTGAGAAACCTGTGCCGGATCGGCACCTTGCATGCAGCCATGCTCTTCAATGCGCTCCAGGTCTTTGCGTTCACCGTAGCCGTTATTGATGGCCCATAAGGCACCGCCATTAAGCATCTCATTCATTTGTTTATTGTTGAGATGAATATTACCGGTGCTGCCAAGTCCTGCGGGTATATGTTGATACAGCACATCGGCCAGTTGCTTTTGTGCTGTCATGACTTCTTCAATACTTAGTGCTGTATGTAAAGTGCGCACACCGCAGGAGATATCGAAGCCGACGCCGCCTGCTGATATGACACCACCCTGGTCAGCATCAAATGCAGCAACGCCACCAATTGGAAAGCCATAACCCCAGTGAGCATCGGGCATGGCATAAGAGGCTTTTACAATACCAGGCAAGCGGGCGACATTGGTTACCTGCTGGTAAACTTTTTCATCCATGTCCCTGATCAGATCTTCGCTGGCATAAATAATCGCCGGCACGTGCATATCAGTGGCTGCATCTATCATCCACTCTACATTAGAAACACGTTGTAAGCGATTGATATCCATGGTTATATATTGTTGAATTATCTACACATCAATAACACATTGCACGGCCCAGTGCTGTTCATGCTGGTATACAGCCAGCTCGGTATAGGTAGCGCCTTTTATTTCTACCGAGGGCTGATGCCGTTCGATGTCGATGGCTTCACCATACACGGTTGCATCTAATTTGCCATGGTCAATTGTGACTTGGAATTGACTGAACAGCATCTTGCGCGTTGCCATCTCATAGATCAGGGCATTGAGCCAGTCATATAAAAGCGTGTCATTATCCTCGTCGCTACAGCTGATACTGACAGCTGTTGTTGCTTCTACCAGGGGAATGTCTGTAACAACGGCTGTCATGGCAACAGCCACCTGCTCAAAAGCTTCAGCTAATGTATTGCCAAAACCACGAATACCGATATCGGCCTTGTGTTCGAAATGTTCCCAGTATGCAGTGCTCATAAAAACAGCTTAATCGTAAACTGTTGCGTACAAATTGACAAATATCAACACAAGTCGACTTGGATGCATGACATAGTTATGTTCTCTCGCAAAGCCGCCAGGATAGCGGGTGATTCACCGCAGAGGCGCTGAGGCGCAGAGATTTTTTTGATTAGAAGCACTATTTATAATTATGCTGTTTACATGGTTACTTAATATAAATTTAACTGCATAAAAATATATTTCTTATTCTCTGCGTCTCAGCGCCTCTGCGGTGAAAAAAGTATTTTTAATGGGACCCCGGATTTACAGAACACTTCCTTGTGTTCTGCCCTTCGGGCCAGCCAGAGGCTGTTCAAATTCGATCCTATCGAATTTAGTCGCTTCGCTTCATCCAGGCTACCTTGCTAATAATTAATATAAGATTTGCGTGATTAGCGTCATTTGCGGACATAATAGCCAATCTTTGCGAACTTTGCGCCTTAGCGCCTTCGCGTTGAAAAATCTTTTTTTTGAATTTTTGACATCGCAATTTTTATCGTCTATTCAATAGGTAACACGTGTTTTAACTTATCTGTTCTCACTCTTCTGTCACAGTGACGATGGGTCAGTATTTTTCGGGATATGACTTTATGAAATTGTCGCTGCATCAATATACAGTCGGATTTGGGTGGGATTCCGAGCCCGACCCTGCATTCGATTCGTCACATACATTGCTGCTATTTTTTGCCTCACCCGTCGGGGAAGAAGTGACTGCGGCGCTGCAATCACTCGATTCTTTTTTTACACAATCGATTATGCTGGGGTGTTCCAGTGCGGGTGAGATTTTCAACGATGAGATCAACGACCACAGTATATCGCTGGCGATTCTGAAATTAGAGCATACACCGATTCGTCTCGTGGTCGATAAATTATCCGCCACTAACCCATCTTCAGCCGTTGGCAAAAAGCTGGCAAAGCGTTTAAAGCATGATGACCTGCGTGCGGTTATGGTGTTATCTGATGGGCTTGTTGTAAACGGTTCGAAATTGATTGATAGCCTGTCGAAGAATTTGTCGAAAAATGTTGTTATTACCGGTGGCCTTGCAGCTGACGCTGACCGTTTTGAAAGGACATGGGTGTGGGCAAATGGCACTATGAAGTCAGGTTATGTTTGTGCAGTTGGTTTTTATGGTGATCGGATAGGTGTCGGCCATGGCTCCAGGGGCGGGTGGGACATGCTCGGCCCCGAACGTGAAGTTACTCATTCAGATGCCAATGTTTTATATGAACTGGATGGACAGCCTGCACTTGATCTATATAAAAAGTATCTTGGTGATCGTGCTGAAGGACTGCCTGCAACCGGATTGTTGTTCCCGCTGGCAATCAGAAATGAGGAAGAGGCCGATGGCAACACAGTACGAACCATTCTTGCGGTGAATGATGCTGACCATTCCATTACCTTTGCCGGAGATATTCCCCAGGGCAGCTATGTACGATTGATGCGCGCCAACTTCGACCGACTCATTGATGGTGCTGCTGATGCTGCTGCAGACATTAATACCCGGGGTTACAGCTCGGGGCCAATATTGAATGTTGCTATCAGTTGCGTAGGGCGTCGTCTTGTACTGGGTCCGCGTACAGAGGAAGAAATTGAGGCTGCACTGGATGGATTGCCACAAGGTACCCGGCAAGTAGGCTATTACTCTTATGGCGAGATATCACCGCTTGCCAGTGGGCGGTGTGATCTGCACAACCAGACGATGACACTGACAGCCATCTGGGAAAATTAGCAGGGCGAATATCATGCATAGATTATTGGCCAGGCAATTAAAAAAACTGGAACTGGACGACGCATCATCACCGCAACCAGATACATGGCGCAAGCTGCTGCAACTGGTTGAAAAAAGTTACCAGGCTTCGGACCAGGACCGATATACCCTCGAGCGTTCGCTGACAATATCCTCCGAGGAAATGCAGGAGCTGTATAAACGTCAGAAATCATCTTATAAATCGCGTATGCATGCCATCCTGCATGCCTTGCCGGACACGCTGTTTCTGCTCGATGAAGATGGCATGTATATCGAAGTAATGTCTGGAAATGAAGAGAGTCTCTATCATGATAGGCAGCGACTGCTCGGAAAGAAATTGCATGATGTATTTCCAGAACAAGACGCTGATTTCTTTCTCGACATAATAGCCCAGGCGCTGGATTCGAATGAGCTGGTAGTAGTCAATTATGAAATGGATGTTCAATCAGGCATGCACACATTTGAAGGGCGTGCGATACCTGCGGACTACAAGGTCAATGGTCGACGTACGGTTGTCTTCCTGGCGATAGATGTTACCGATAGAAGAGAATCCGAAATTCGTGGACAGCTGATATCAGCTGTATTTGATCATTCAAAAGAGGGCATGGTGATTCTGGACAAGGGTCTCAAGGTGGTGTCTGTCAACCAGGCCTTCTGCAATATTACCAACCTTGACAAGGATTCGGTACAGGGAAGGATGCCGGAGTTCATCGATGATTTGATGTCGACCATTACAGGTTCGCAGATCCGGAACTCACTGGAGAAATCAGATCACTGGATGGGAGAGATCCTGGGCAGAAAACCAGATGGTGCGACTTACCCGTTATGGTTAACAATGAATGCAGTCAGGGATTATGCCGGCAAGTTGACCTATTATGTCGCCATGCTCACGGATGTGTCAGATATAAAACGTTCACAGGAAGAGCTTGAATATGTTGCAACACATGATTTTCTGACGGAATTACCGAATCGTGTTCTGTTTCTTGATCGCCTGCAACAGGCTGTTGTGAGGACGATGCGTTCGGGGAGTACTGGCGCTTTATTCTTTCTTGACCTGGACCGTTTCAAGAATGTGAATGACAACCTTGGTCATCATGTTGGTGACGATCTGCTTAAACAGGTGTCAGAACGTTTACTCGCGGTATGCCGCTCATCAGATACACTGGCCCGTCTGGGTGGTGATGAATTTACCCTGGTTGTAGAAGGCCTGGAAGACACGAGTCAACTTGCAATAATCGCTGAGAAAATACTCAAGGCATTTACTGATCCGTTCAAGCTGGGTTCATACAAGCTGGATATCAGCGTCAGTATCGGTGTTAGCGTATTTCCCAAGGACAGTAGTGATATCAATGAGCTGATCAAGCATGCTGACACGGCCATGTATTCAGCGAAAGAGTCTGGTCGCAACACTTACCGGTTTTATACGCAGGAGCTCACCACTAATGCTTTCGAATATTTTGCAATGGAAATTGCTTTGCAGAAAGCACTTGAACGCAATGAATTTTTTCTGCTTTATCAGCCGCAATACAACATCATCACCAATGAAATGATAGGTGTCGAGGCGCTGTTAAGATGGAGCCATCCTGATATGGGGATTTTGTCGCCGGGTGTGTTTATACACGTTGCTGGATATTCCGGGAAAATTGAAGCCATCGGCGAATGGGTCATCAACGAGGTATGTGAGCAATGCAGAAAATGGGATGCTGAAGGATTACCTCAATTTACTGTTTCACTTAACCTGTCGCGCAAACAGCTGGTATTGCCCGGATTATCGGAATATGTAAAAAAGGTACTTGAAAAGACCACAGTATCGGGGGGGCGTCTTGAGTTTGAAATTACAGAGAGTGCGATACTCGACCAGAAAGATACTGCCTATGACAACCTTAAACAGCTGCAGCAAATGGGCATAAGAATGGCAATCGATGATTTTGGTACAGGTTATTCATCGCTGGTCAATCTCAAGCAGTTTCCCCTGTCGCGTTTGAAAATTGACAAGTCATTCGTAAGGGATGTATCCAGGGATGCGAATGATGAGGCAATAATCCGGGCAACCATTGCACTGGGTAAAAGTTTTAATCTCAATATCATTGCGGAGGGTGTGGAGAAAGAGGAGCAGCGTGACTTCTTGTTAAAAGAGGGCTGTAATGAGGCCCAGGGATTTCTGTACAGTGATCCGGTTCCACCTGAATCGATATCGGAGTTGTTGCTACTGAGAAAATCAGTGAGCAACTAAAGCTTATAATCTCGCCAAGGCGCAAAGCACGCAAAGGTTTTTTGGGTTTAAACAACACAAGCCTTAGAAGTTCTTGGCGACCTTGGCGCCTTGGCGAGAGAATAAAAGGGCTTGAATCTCGCGGAGGCGCAGGGCACGCAGAGGTGTTTTTTGGGCTAAAACAACACAAGCCTTGGAAGTTCTTCGCGGCCTTGGCGCCTTTGCGAGAGAATAGAAGGGCTTTAATCTCGCCAAGGCGCAAAGCACGCAAAGGTTTTATGGGTTTAATGCAGCGCAAGCTTTAGAAGTTCTTTGCGGCCTTGGCGCCTTTGCGAGAGAAATAATATGAGTTAAATCTCGCAGAGACGCAGAGTATGCAGTGGGTGTTAAGGGTGGATCAACAAACTAAAGATTTTCTCGGCGAGCCCTGCGCCTCTGCGAGAGTAAAATATATACGTCGTCAGTGGTACAAAATACATCTATACTTTAATTGAATTATCGTACGGGCATTGTAAGATCGCGTAATGCCAACAATAATCAGGAAACTTGAATGATCATACCGGTAATACTTTCTGGCGGCTCGGGCACACGGCTGTGGCCATTGTCCCGTCGCATGCATCCCAAGCAGTTGCTGCCGCTGGTGAATGACAC
>CAZRKQ010000226.1:0-14030 GCA_964600755.1 uncultured Thiotrichaceae bacterium | reverse complement strand
GTTCTTTTGGTTACTTTTCTTTCGCTGTTGACTAATTTGCCTGGAGCAACACGCACGCGTAGCAGCCCGAAGGGTGGAGCACAGGGATGTGCGGAATAACGAAAAGTAACTCGCCATCAAGGCGAAACCAAATGCTGGAATAAACGAAATAGTTAGATTCAATACGATCAACTGAAGTTCGCGGCTAAAGCCGCTCCTGCGACAAAACAGATATTCTCTGCGCCTCCGCGCCTCTGCGGTTAACCCAGCCTTTTAAAACATGATTCGATCATAGGTCCAGTACAGGCCAATAACCGAAATTATCAGTGAGCCTGGAACAGTGATACGCTGGTGATACCAGGGCTTGTCGCGGAACCAGATGCCTATAGCAAGGAAAGCAAATAGAATTACTGCAACCTGGCCCAGCTCGACGCCAACATTAAAACTTATCAGTGCTGTCGCAAATGCATTGGGCGGCATGCCGAACTCCGAAAGTACACCGGCAAAGCCGAGGCCGTGCAACAGACCAAATAAGAAGACAAGTACCAGCCTGCTCTTATGCAGGGAATGCGCAAAGATATTCTCGATACCGACATAGGCAATTGACAGCGCGATTAAAGGTTCTACGATATTGGAAGGCAGGCTGATGATACCTTTCATGGACAACGCCAGCGTCAGGGTGTGCGCCACAGTAAACATGGTGACCTGCCACAGCAATGGCTTCATCCTGGTGCTTAACAGGAAAATACCGATGATGAATAGTATGTGGTCTGTTCCCCTTGGGACGATATGCTCGAAACCGATAGCCATGTAGGAAAGAACGACTTCAGTAATCGGCCTGCGGGTAAAAATCTCTTCAAGGGAAAACGACTGGCTGGGTTCGTCATTGCGTAACCATTGCCATTCAGACCAGTGCCATTGCTCATTGTCTTCATCGACCTGGCGTACACGCACAGCGTTATCACCGAATCGCGCCGGGTAATACCATTGTAAGTTTCGGCTATTTTGATCAAGCTCTCCCTTGAGCTTAATAACGCTGATACGAGGGACTTTTGTGTAACCAGGTTCAGGTATCCAGACATCAGCAATTTCCAATAGCACGATTACATCATCTGCTTTTAGAAATATCTGGTTGAGAAATTCCTGTTTAAACGGCTCAAATTCAGTGTGAAGCTGTTGCGGTGGCAGTGCACGCAGTTCATCGTATTGTTCGGCTGTGGGCGCATCCTGCGTATTTTTGTACTGGGCATTGATCCCGGTCAGCAAGGCTTCAATACTCGCCCTGACTTCAATATTGACCACGCCTTTTGTGTTAGCGCTGATTTCAACCAGTGCCGGTTTGACGACATCTGCCGTTGCCACGCCAACCAGGCATAGTGTTATCAGGATTATTTGAAAGATGCGCAATTTCATCGGATGCGGATGTTAACCCAGAACAAACACCCAAATATGAAAACTTGTGATTAACCTGAATAAAATCAGGGCCTGGGCGTCACTCTACATTAACTATTGCTAATTAACACTTTTAAGAAAACTGCGATATTATCTTCTGGTTTATAAGAATAATGCGCATTATCGCCGTAAAAGAGAGGTTTAAACATGTCGCGTATCGATCGCCGAGAATTCCTTAAATTATTGAGTGCCGGGGCTGCTGCAGGCACCATACCATGGCTGAGTTCATGCAATAGTGATGTCGCTGCAGGCGTCATTCCCAAGGATTTTTACACTATTCCCAAGCGCGGCAATGTTCGCATTCTTCACTGCACCGACTTTCATGGACAGTTGAATCCCGTTTTTTTCCGTGAGCCCAATGTGAATCTCGGTATGGGTGATGCCTTCGGTCGTCCGCCTCATATGGTTGGCAAGCAATTTCTCAAGTATATGGGTTTGAAGGAAAACACACCTGAAGCACACGCCTATACCTACCTGAATTTCAACGAGGCTGCCAAACAATTTGGCCGCATGGGCGGCATGGCACACATGAAAACACTGGCTGACACATTACGCGAGCAAATGGGTGGGCGGGAGAACACATTGATGCTCGATGGCGGTGATTTGTGGCAAGGCTCCGGTACCTCGTTGTGGACGCGCGGTGTCGACATGGTAGAGGCTTCAAACATTCTTGGTATCGATGTGATGGTTGGTCACTGGGAGTTCACCTACAGGGAAGATGAAGTGCTGAGCAATGTCGCCCTGTTTAAAGGCGATTTTATTGGTCAGAACGTTCGTGTGAAGGAAGACTCGCTGATGGACGATGAATACGCCAAGCTGGTCGAAACCTATGATGGCCGCGGCCTTTTTGATGAAGATACTGGCCACGCGTTCCAGCCTTATGTTATTCGTGAAGTTGGTGGTGCCCGCATTTGTGTTGTCGGCCAGGCTTTTCCGCGTACAGCGAATGCGAACCCGCAGGAATTTTTCCCAGACTGGTCGTTCGGCCTGCGTGAAGATGACATGATCGAGCTGGTTGAAGGCATTCGTGAAGACGAGAAACCGGATGCGATTGTGTTGCTTTCGCACAATGGTATGGACGTTGACGTCAAGATGGCGGAACGCGTACCCGGTTTGAATGCTGTATTTGGTGGCCACACCCATGACGGTGTTCCCAAGCCTCTAAAAGTGAAAAACGTCGAAGGTAATGAATGCCTGGTCACCAATGCTGGATCTAACGGTAAATTCCTCGGCGTCATGGATTTCGATATCGATGACGGCAAGATCAAGTCAATGAATTACGAAATGCTGCCGATCTTTTCCGAGGCACTACCCGCGGACAAGGAATTACAGGCTTATGTCGATCAGATGCGTAATACAAAGTACGACGAAAATGTTATCGAAAGCCGCGTCAAGAAGTTGTACTACAACAAGAGCCGGCTGGGTAAAACTTATAAAGAGATTCTTGACGAAAAACTGGCGATTGCAGATCGTACACTCTATCGCCGTGGCAACTTCATGGGCACCTGGGACCAGGTCCTGTGTAACGCCTTACGTGAAGAATACAAAGCGGATGTTGCACTTTCAGCCGGAGTACGCTGGGGCACAACCACCCTGGAGGGTGACTGGATCACGATGGAAGACGTGATGACACAGTGTTCCATGACCTATGCGGAAACTTACGTTTCTGAAATGACAGGTCATGACCTGTTGAACATACTGGAGCAGGTGGCAGACAACCTGTTTGATCCTGACCCTTACCTGCAGTCAGGTGGTGACATGGTGCGTGTTGGTGGTCTCGACTACACCATTGATCCATCTAAGAAACTGTATGAACGCATTACCGATGCACGCATGGATAACGGCCACCTGATCGAAGCAGAACAGAAATACAAGGTTGCCGGTTGGGCGCAGGTAAACCGCACGCCTGAAGGTCGATTGATGTGGGATGTAGTGCGTGACTATATCGTGAAGAACAAAGGCAAGGATAACGTACTGAAGCTTCCAAAGATCAACCATCCGAAACTGATTGGCGTGATGAAGGACCCGGGTATAGCGGATTATCCTGGCGAGGCCAGTTAATTATTCACCGCAGAGACGCTGAGACGCAGAGGATTTGATTGTTTATGTAGGAGCGGCTTTAGCCGCGAATTGCAGATGTTCGCGGCTAAATCCGCTCCTACGAATACCTGAATATATTCTCTGCGTCTCAGCGCCTCTGCGGTTAAATTATTTTTTTCGTTGGTAATACGCCCGGTAGCCAAGCAACACTAACAGAATACTGGCATACACCAATGGTTCAAGGGTGTCTGCCTTGACCAGCCACAAAAAATGCAATATTCCAAGAACTGCGATTACATAAACCAGCTTATGCAGCTTGACCCAGTTTTTCTTTAACATGCGCATCATTCTATTGGTCGATGTCGCAGCTAAAGGGATCAACAATATAAAAGCGATAAAGCCCACGGTAATAAACGGACGCTTGGGTATGTCCTTGATAATTTCCGACCAGTCAAAATAATGATCAAACCAGATATAGGTCATGAAATGCAGGCATGCATAAAAGAACGCAAACAGGCCAAACATTCGGCGTAGCTTGATTAGCCAGCTGTTTCCAGTCAATCGCCGCAATGGCGTAATCATCAAAGTCACCAACAGAAAACGCAATGTCCACTCACCCGTTTCGTGGGTCATGGTTTCTACCGGGTTGGTACCGAGGCTGTTATTAACAGCACCGATTACAAGCGCAATGAACGGAACCAGACATACTGAAAACAGTATGGGCTTGATTACGAGTGCAATCGTCTTATCTGAAGGATTTAAATACATAAAAGCTATTCAAAGTATATAGCCGCGAAAAACGCAAAGGGCGCGAATAATTTAGAAATGAAAGAAACAGAAAACAGCCAATAACTTTTGCGCTTTTTGCGTCATTTGCGGCTAAAAATTCAGTTTATGGCAATCATCCCGGATACCGCTTCGCTACATCCAGGCTACAACTAGAAGTTCTTAACCAGGTCCATACCTTTATACAGGTGCGCAACCTGTTCACCATAACCATTAAACATTTCAGTATCAATTTTAGGTTCCCAGAACGGCGCTCCTATACGCCGTTCTTTTTTCTGGCTCCAGCGCGGATGATCGACATTGGGGTTCACATTTGAGTAGAAACCATATTCTTTTGGCGCTGTTTCATTCCAGGTGGTTTGGGGCTGTGTTTCGGTGAATCGAATCTTGACTATAGACTTAATACTCTTGAACCCGTATTTCCATGGCACTACCAGCCTGATTGGTGCGCCATTCTGGTTAGGCAGGCTATCACCGTACAAGCCGACAGCCATAATAGGAAGTTCATTCATGGCCTCATCGATACGCAGACCTTCTACATATGGCCAGTTGAGCACACGACGTTTTTGCCCGGGCATACGTGATTTATCATAGAGCGTGGTGAATTCGACATATTTAGCTTTCGAATTCGGCTCGAATGACTTCAGCATGTCGGCGAGTGAAAAGCCAGCCCACGGTATGACCATCGACCAGCCTTCAACGCAACGCAAGCGGTATATATACTCCTGCAAGGCATAGGGCTTGATGAAGTCTTCAAGATCGAATGTGCCAGCTTTGTTGCATTCGCCTTCAACAGTGATGCTCCATGGCTTAGGATCAAATTTCACCGCGTTTTTTGCCGGATCTTCCTTGCCTGTACCGAATTCGTAAAAATTGTTGTAGGTAGTAATGTCTTCGAGAGTGTTGGGCATGTCATTTGTGCTGTACTTGCTGCTTGCAAGATCAGGCCATTGTTTCGCCCATGCCGGCAGCATGGCATCGGCTGCGAGCAACATGCTTGTTGCAAGTGAGTGCTTCATGAATTTACGGCGGTCAAGATAGACTGACCTGGGTGTGATCTCGGAAGGGCGAATGTTAGAGGTTTTTTTTATTAGTATGGCCATATGTCCTCCGTGGTTTATGTATGGACAAGCTGTATTCGGGTGAGTTCTGAATTTTTATATGAATAGTTCACAACCAAAATACTAGCGCGGTGGATGAATTAAATGGTGGGCAGAGCCCACCCTACAATCTTGCTATTTATCCGTAGGGTGGGCTCTGCCCACCATTTCACTCGCCATATTCTTGTTTTAAATCATCTGCACCATCACCAGCCCAGTCAGCAGGATAAACACCTTCTTTTACATACCTGTGAAATGTTGAGAAAGGCCAATCCTGAACTCTTGTTACATGACCGTGCTTGACTGGATTGTAATGGATATAATTAATATGATTATTGAAATCTTCATCATTTCTGATTTCATGCTCCCAAAATCTTCGTTGCCATACTGATGATTCGCGATGTTTAATTCTTGATAAAGAGTTGGTGAAATCAGGCAATGAATCTATAGCACGTTTAGTAAAACCTTGCTTTATTAACCCCCATAGACGTGAATAATTATTATCCCTGTCAGGCAGGGTCCAAATACAATGCATATGATCTGGCAGCAACACCCATGCATCAATATGAAATGGATATGTGCGACGAGTTTCTAATATGGAGGCGCGAAGATGCTTTATGCATTCAGGCTTGTCAAAAACAGGATGTCGTTTATAGGTGACAACAGTAAAAATGAATGTGCCACCTTCTGATTTCAGCCGTTTGTAATTTGACATGGGGTCCTTCCCTGGTAATTTGGTGGGCAGAGCCCACCCTACATATCTATTTTGTTTTCTAGCATGAACCTCTGATTATTTTACGCTGTAATTCGGTGGGCAGAGCCCACCCTACTTATTTATCCGGCTTTCTTATATATCTGATTGCTTTTCGTAGGGTGGGCTTTGCCCACCAAAATTACTAATCAACCCATACGCGCGCATTTCTGAACAGCCGCATCCACGGCGCATCTTCACCCCATTCATCCGGGTGCCATGAATTCTGCACTGTTCTGAACACGCGTTCCGGGTGCGGCATCATAATGGTTGCACGGCCGTCATCTGTGGTGAACCCCGTCAAGCCTTGAGCTGATCCATTTGGATTCAATGGATAGGCCTCAGTTGCGCTAGCGTCATGATCTATAAACCTTAGAGTGGTATGCAGACCCTCGGGCTTATCTCCGTGTTTGAATTCAACCCGGCCTTCTCCGTGTGCCACGGCAATTGGCATTTGTGACCCCTGCATGCCGGCGAGTAGAACAGATGGCGAATCCATTACTTCAACCAGGCTGAAACGCGCTTCAAATTGCTCTGAATTGTTGCGCACGAAATGCGGCCAGTTTTCGGCACCGGGAATCAGTGATTTCAAATTGGCCATCATCTGGCAACCGTTGCAGATACCAAGACTGAAGGTATCATCACGATTGAAGAATGCAGCAAATGTGTCGCGTGCACGGCTGTTGAACAGAATGGTTTTTGCCCAGCCCTCGCCTGCGCCCAGCACGTCACCATAAGAGAAGCCACCACAGGCAACCAGGCCCTTGAAATCATCAAGCTGCATGCCGTGTTCAATGATATCGCTCATGTGCACATCGATGGTGTCAAAACCTGCTCGATCAAAGGCGGCAGCCATCTCGAGTTGTCCATTGACGCCCTGTTCACGCAGAATTGCCATTCTCGGCCTGGTTGCAGTAGAAATATAAGGTGCAGAAATATTTTCGGCAGGATCAAAACTCAGCTGAACGTTAATGCCATGATCATGAGATGTGATGGCGTCAAACTCCTGCTGTGCACACGCCGGATTATCTCGTAATACCTGGATACGATAACTGGTTTCACTCCATGCCTTTTGCAACTCGTCTCTTGTGGCAGCAAATATTGTATAAACGCCCCTGGTCATACTGATGTGGCTATTAGCAGTTACAGTGCCGATAGTGTGTGTACATGCACTGAGATTGTGTGTGGATAGAATACTGTTGACCTGATCCATATCCATAGACTTGACCTGTATTACACCGCCCAGTTCTTCGTTGAACAATACTGCGATGTCATCGGCTGCCAGTGAATCGAGTTGAATTTCCAGCCCGCAGTGACCGGCAAAAGCCATCTCGCACAGGCAGGCAAAGAGGCCGCCATCGGAACGATCATGCCATGCCAGCAACAGGCCTTCGCGGTTTAATTGCTGCAATGCAGAGAAAAACGATTTGAATTGCTCGACATCATCAAGATCCGGTGGCTCATCGCCAATCTGCCTGCAGGTTTGTGCCAACGCTGAGGCGCCTAGCCTGTTATTGCCGTTGCCCAGATCGATTAGCAGCAACTCAGTAGCACCCTTATCTGTGCGCAGCTGTGGCGTCAATGTACGTCTGACATCACCGACAGGAGCGAATGCAGAAATGATCAAAGACAATGGTGCGGTGACAGACTTTTGTTCACCGTCCTGTTCCCACATGGATTTCATTGACATCGAATCCTTGCCTACAGGGATAGCGATGCCAAGCTGCGGGCATAAATCCATACCAACTGTTTTTACGGTATCAAAAAGTTTTGCATCTTCGCCGGGATGCCCCGCAGGTGCCATCCAGTTGGCTGAAAGTTTGATATCGGAGAGGGTTTTGATATCAGCTGCTGCAATATTCGTCAGCGCTTCAGCGATAGCCATGCGACCCGAAGCAGGTGCATCGAGTAATGCTATCGGTGTGCGTTCACCCACGGCCATGGCTTCACCGCAGTAACCCTCATAGGAAGACGTGGTGACAGCCACATCTGCGACAGGTACCTGCCACGGTCCGAACATCTGGTCACGCACCACCATGCCGGTTACACTCCGGTCACCAATGGTAATCAGAAAAGATTTACTCGCAACGGATGGCATACGCAGCACATTAAAAGCGGCCTGTTCCAGTTCAATATCCGAAGTGTCGAAGGCGTTTTGCTGAACTTCGAGTCGCTGAACATCGCGCAACATTTTTGGTGCCTTGCCTAACAGCACATCAAGTGGCATATCCACCGGGTCATTATTGAAATGATTATCGTGGACGGTCAATTGCAGCTCTTCAGTCGTTTTTCCGAGGACGGCATAAGGGCAACGCTCACGCTCGCATAATGCCTTGAAGTTATCGAGCTTGCCGGGATCAACGGCAATGACATAACGTTCCTGCGATTCATTGCACCATATTTGCATTGGTGTCATGCCGGGCTCGTCATTATGCACTTCGCGCAGCTCAAACCCTGCACCGCGGCCGCCATCGTAAACCAGTTCAGGCAGTGCATTGGAAAGCCCGCCGGCGCCGACATCATGCACCGACAGGATCGGATTCTCATCACCCTGCTTCCAGCAGCCATCGATAACTTCCTGGCAGCGGCGCTCAATTTCCGGGTTGCCGCGTTGTACAGAAGCAAAATCCAGGTCTTCCGCGCTCGCGCCGCTATCCATCGATGAGGCGGCACCGCCACCGAGACCGATGAGCATGACAGGGCCGCCAAGAACAATTATCGGTGTAGCAACGGGCAGGCTCAGTTTTTCAATGTGCTGTTGACGAATATTGCCGTAACCACCCGCCAGCATGATGGGCTTGTGATAGCCGCGCACTTCCTCGCCGTCCGCTGAAGGCACGGTCTCTTCAAAGGTGCGGAAGTAACCGGCTATATTCGGTCGGCCGAATTCGTTGTTGAATGCGGCTGCTCCAATCGGGCCTTCAATCATAATATCGAGTGCCGAGACGATGCGCTCCGGTTTACCGTGGTCTGTTTCCCAGGGTTGTGCATAATCCGGTATTTTCAGGTTGGAAACCGAGAATCCACTCAGACCTGCTTTCGGCTTGGAACCCCTGCCGGTAGCACCTTCATCGCGTATTTCACCGCCGGAACCCGTGGCAGCACCCGGGAAGGGAGAAATCGCCGTCGGGTGATTATGCGTCTCGACTTTCATCAACATGGCAATGTGCTCATCGCTGTAGACATAGCGGTTGTCAGCATCGGTCATAAAGCGCTTGCCATGATGCGAGCCGATCACCGCCGAGTTGTCACTGTAGGCGCTGAGTACGTTTTCAGGGTGTTTGTCATGCGTATTGCGGATCATCTTGAACAGCGAGGTGTCCTGCTTGGCCCCATCGATAATCCAGTCGGCATTGAATATCTTGTGGCGGCAGTGTTCCGAATTGGCCTGTGCAAACATCATCAGTTCGGCATCACCAGGGTTGCGCTTGATCGATGTGAAGTAATCGACCAGGTAATCGATTTCATCCAGTGACAGCGCCAGTCCCATTTCGGTGTTGGCACGAATCAGCGCTTCCTTGCCGCCGCTGATTACATCGACCGTTTCACCCGGCAAGGGCTCGGCATGGGAGAACAGGATCGATGCATCGTTGTAGTTTTCCAGCACCATTTCAGTCATGCGGTCATGCAAGGCATATTTGATGATGCTTAGCTCGTCATCAGAGAATTGATGGTCGTTCTTGCTGCCTATTGCATAGGCAATACCGCGCTCCAGGCGAAGGATCTTGCTGAGGCCGCAGTTATGGGCAATATCGGTCGATTTCGACGACCAGGGTGAAATGGTGCCGGCCCGTGGTGTTACCAGGAACAACTGACCCTCACAGCGACTGTCTCTTATTGTCGGCCCGTATTCCAGGAGTCTATGCAAGACCTCGCTTTCTTCAGCCGCCAGTTCAGCTTCGATATCGGCGAAATGGACATAATGCGAGGCAATACAGCTGACAGAGGCTACTTGTTGTTGAATTTCAGTGAGTAGTTTTTCCAGGCGAAATCTGGACAGCGCGGGAGATCCTGTAAAAAACTGCATTCTTGCGATGCCTTGTCGATTGGGAAGAAGGCGTGGATTTTAAAGCAATCCAGATACAGATAAAACCTTCCAGGACGGCTATATATAAAGTCTATCGCTGCGGGGCCCTGAACAGTGAAAACACGATAGCCGGGAACTTATGGCACGGCTTTCAGTCTCAGCGTATAATTGTAAACAGGCTTGACCAGCCTACAACAATCTTCGGGGGTGACACGGATTCGACGTGGGTAGTGAAACCGGAGGTGCATGCCGAGGTGCGATGACCTCGTTAATCCAACCGCAAAACTTATAGTTGCCAACGACGACAACTACGCTTTAGCAGCTTAATAACCTGCGTAAAGCCCTCGGCCTGATGCGTTCCTGTACGCTCAGATAACCGGGGTCGCTAATACAGGATCGCGATGAAGCATGTCCGGTGTGGATTCGTTAAAACTTATCCGGAATCGCGTTGTGCTTTCCCTGTCCGTCGGGTAACACAGCGTTAAACAAAATGGCGGAATAAGCATGTAGAGCCAATGGCAGAGGACTTGCGGACGCGGGTTCGACTCCCGCCACCTCCACCAAGACAAACAAAGGCTGCCTTCTGGCAGCCTTTTTTGTTTTCAGTTCAGGACTCTGATTCCGGTATTCGGCTGACTCTGACCTGCTCGATGCTGCGGCTGGTTGCATCAAGGATTTTGACTTCAAGATCGTCGATTGTGAATATTTCGCCCACTTTCGGGATTTTCTCGGTATGACTGAGAATCCACAAACCGACGGTATCAGTCGGTTTACCCGGCAAATCCATCTCAAACAGCGATTCAATGATTCTGAGTTCTGCGGAACCTTCTACTATGATTTCATCTTCTGAAATCAGTTCTGCCGCTTTCGGCGTAATATCGGTTTCATCATAGATCTCACCCACCAGCTCTTCCATGATATCTTCAAGCGTGACAATGCCACGCTCTTCACCAAATTCATCGACGACGATGGCAAAGATACGGTTTCGGCGCCTGAACTTGGCAAACAGGTCATCAATTGCCAGGTATTGTGGAACATATAATGGCTCGTGCCCAATGTTCTCTATTTGCTCATCATGGCGGTCGTCTACTGATGCTTTCAGCAGGTCACGAAGGTGGAGCAGCTTGTAAAAATGGTTTGTCTCTTTGTTTAACAGCGGAATACGTGAATACGGTTTCTGCAGAATGACTGGTAAAACTTCGGCAACTGTCTGTTTTCCATCAAGTGAAAATACATCTTTCATCGGCATCATCACATCCCTTACGGTAAGATCGTTGAAGCCGAATACACGCTCGATAATTTCTTTCTCATCATGTTCAATCTCGCCTTCCTGGACGCCATAGCCGAGCATGCTGATCAGTTCCGACTCTGTTACTGTCGGCTCTTCCTTGCCACCGGTCAAATGATAGACCCAGGTGGTGAATTTACTGAACATCCATACCAGCGGATACATCAAGCGCATAAAAGCCAATAGTGGCAATGCGATAAATAAAGAGATGCGTTCCGGGTAGCGGGTGGCCAGGCTCTTGGGTGTAATCTCACCGAACACAAGGATAAAAAATGTCAGCAGACCAACGGCTATTCCCGGCCCGACACTGCCGAATTCTCTTGTGGCAATTACTGTCGCTAATGCCGAGGCCGCAATATTAACCAGGTTGTTGCCGATCAGTATGGTGGTTAACATTTGTGAAGGATCTTTCTTGAGCCGGTACAAAGCGGCTGAACCGATACGGCCTTCCTTTGCCAGCGCTTGCACCCGTCCCATTGATAATGCCACGAGGGCAGTTTCTGATCCGGAAAAAACCCCGGACAGAATCAACAAAACCAACAAAGTAATGAACTCACCCATTTGATATTAAATATATGTTAAGCAACTAAAAAGCCCAGGCTGTAATACCAATATTAGCTAATTATTTGATATCAGTATGCATCCGTCGAATATGATTGTTAATAATGTACCGATACTAACGAAATGCTGCCTCGAACGCCGTGATATTGTTCTGCATCACGGACATAAAATCACCTTCTTGCGGCACATTTGCAGCAGGCTTGAATACCAGGTTCATTATCCCTGCCTCCTGTAAGCGGGCTACAGAACGTTCGTCAGGCTCATCTTCCCAGATCATCCACCTGGCATTATGTGTGTTCAGCTGCTTCAATGCATACCACTGGCTGTCGTCAGGCACTACTTCAGGTTCCCACATTACACTTTTAAGGTTGATTTTGTAACGCCGCGCAAGGTATTGATAAACCGGGTGTGAAGCTAACAACGGCATGTCGGATTCAGGCGCCACGATGGCCATGAGTTGTTGATCAAGATGATCGAGATCTTTTTCCAGTAAAGTGAAATTTTGTCTGAATACATCAGCGTGTTCAGGACGATGCTTTTCCAATGCCAATAAAATCGCTTTCGCCTGCATGTTAGCCTGGTTGAAGTCCAGCCAGGTTGTAAATGCTGTACCGGCATGCGAATGATCCCCGCCCGGACCATGCTGATGTGTGACTGTCTCTCTCACGCTGATATAGTCATGCTGAAATGCAGCAGAAGTATTGACCAGTTTACGCCGCGGCAAACTGGCACGCTTGAGCCACTTCGCATAACCTGCCCCATTGAGCAAAACCAGATCAGCCTGCTGGAAACCCTCTATATCGCTGACATCCGGTTCCCAGAAAGCCGGATCAATATCAGGTGGCAGCGGAAATACAGGCTTGATGTGGTCCCCGCCGATGCGCTGCGCAAAATAAGCAAGCGGATAATTCACTGTATAAACCGTTAACGTGTCAGTGTCAGCGGCACCGGCAGCAGTACTGCCTGATAACAGTAAGCTAACAATTAATGGCCGAAATATTGAGTTCATACCTGTTACAACTTCACATAAACTTTCTAATTTAAAATCAACACTCTTACCAGTGCCTCTGCATTGGCCTGTACAACATACAATAATCCAGCACTGATGATACTGCTGGCCAGTAAAATGATAAGAATTTCTGCAGCAATCAATTTAACTGCAGTCATACGACTGCAACCGAGCTTGAAGATAGTCGTCAGTTCACCTTGTCGCAGACGAACCGAAAGTGCAAATACCAGGATAATGGCCATCACCGTAGCAAGCCCGACAATGGCTATCACCGAATCAATGACACTCTTGATGCGAAAGATATTCTCCAGCAAGCCTTCAATAACTTCTGTTGGACGCACGATGTGGTATTGCTGATTATCCAGGTAACGGCCTCGTAGCAAGGTTGCTGCCTTGGCATCATTGGGTACTGCAATCACCGCTGTAAGCGGGTAAATCGAAGAATCACCATGAAAATGAAAGCCATCCATATTCTCTTCAGTGATCTCCGTGTACTGAAATAATTTAGCATTAGCGGTGACCTTGTCTGCAGTACGATTCAATATCACACTGCTGTCACGCGTCTTGCTCAAATCTTCATGACCATGCCCCAGTCCCTCGATCACCCAGGCTGTTTTGAGATCGACGAATACAGCCTGGTCATCTGGCGTGTGACTGCGCTCCAGCACACCGGTAATTTTCATCTGTAACGGGTAGACGCCGGCCAGGTCAAACAGTGTATCCGGCGAGGAAACGATGCTGTCACCCGGTGCCAGGCCGTACTCCTCTGCCACACTGGCACCGATGACACTTTCACCCAGCATGGCGAGCATGCGCCCTTGTGCAAGCCGCAGCTTGCGGAAATCAAAATAATCGATATTGGTGCCAACGATTGGCTTGTTGCGGGCCTGAAATCGGATATATAGAGGTATGGCATAGCCCAGGCCGGTATCCTCAACATCGTTGGCTGCCTGCATGCTAAGAATCTCAGGTGTTTCATCATCGAAGTAGAGGCTGTTCATCACCAGGTCAAGTGCCGAGCCCCTGGCTCCGAGCAG
>CAZRKQ010000225.1:0-12844 GCA_964600755.1 uncultured Thiotrichaceae bacterium | reverse complement strand
TTAACGCGGCTATTCGTTTCCATTTTGATCTGCCTGGCGCCTTCCTTCAACATCTCCATCCAGAAAGAACCATCAGGAACGACAGTGGCAATTTTGAGCGTTATAGCGTGCGACTGATGCGTCAGACAAAGCGCAAATATGAACGCTATCGTACGAATAAATACATGTGATTCCATGAGCCCTCTCCATAACGTTTACAGGAGAATAGTCCATAGTTACTACAAATATATTGCACTCGTGATGAATGGCAGTCACCCATTGCTGTCCCACTTACGCGTCATCCCAGCATGTTTTTAGCTGGGATCCAGTGTCTTTCCAACTCTAAGGCGGGAGAATACGGCCAAGCCTGCCTGACTCCTGGATATTAATGTCGAAAGTGCAAAATAATCGTTGCCAGGGTGGCTAAAACATTGCTTTTCAACTTGAAAAGTTGCGTCATGCAAGGCAGCTTATCTGGCGTTTATTAGACACACGATTTCTATATCAAAAATAATGTTTTAAGCACGTAATACACCTGTTTTTGATAAGTAGAATCTTGTTTTACAATGGCTTGCGATGGTCCGACCCGGCTCTTACCGGCTCTTGCACTCAAACCACGCTTTATTGCTATGCAGGTCGATTCCGCAGTAGAGTGTCATAAGTCATCTCCTGGTTCGGTGTAAGCCCGTTCGAGTTTATCTCTGGATGCCTCCGATCAGGAGGCGACGACTTATGATTTTCAGACCCCACTTATTTTTTTAATCTGACCCACTTATTACAATGGAACAGGAAACGGCATCATTAAGCATACTTCTGCGAGTGGTGCTGTGGATTGTTCCTGTCTATCTCGCAATTTCTGTACATGAACTTTCGCATGGTTTCGTGGCATCCTGGTTTGGTGATAACACAGCTCGTGAGCAAGGCAGACTGACATTGAATCCAGTCCGTCATATCGATCCTGTTGGCTCGATTGCAGTGCCCGCTTTTTTGATCTTGCTTGGTGGTTTTGTTTTTGGTTGGGCCCGGCCAGTACCGGTGAATACCTGCAATTTGAACAACCCAGGTCGCGACATGATCTTTGTCGCGGCTGCGGGACCGTTGAGTAACCTGCTCATGTCCATCGCCTGGGCTTTTATCCTGAAATCCGGTTTGTTGTTGCTTCCATCAGAGCCCGGTTTTGCGCTCGTGTTGATATACCTGGGTGCGGCCGGTGTGGTCATCAATTCGGCTATCATGATGTTTAACTTGCTGCCGTTATTACCGCTGGACGGCGGGCGCATCGTCGCATGCCTTTTGCCTGAACGGTTAAGAGCATCTTATGCGCGTACGGAACCCTGGGGATTCCCCTTGCTTCTTGTTGCTGTTTTCGCGGGTATTGCCGGCAAGGTGATCTGGCCGATGATGGTTGGCGCATTGGCAGTGTCAACGTATCTTGCGCAGGTTCCCACCGAAGCCTTGATTGCCGCTTTACGTGTGCTACTGGGCCAAGTGTAAACTAATGAACGGGATAAAAGGGGACGTAACGAATATTATTTAACCAGTATATCAATCGTAATAACGAACTATAAGGGTCAGGCCTCTTTACTCTATCTAGCCCCAAATGTTGACAATATTTGATCAATAATACATCTGCCATGTTCAATACCAGTTACAGTGTTATCCTGTCCTCACTAATGTCGATGATCATCGCAGCGGTGCTGCTGTTCTTCGATACCGCAACTATCATGGCTTATGTGTTACTAGTAGTCGGTTTCTTTGGTATCGGTATCGGCATACTGATTGGCTTCTTTAAGATGGTCAAAGACGAGGAAAGCTGAAAACTCTGCCTATCAAGGAAAAAGAGAAGGAAAAAGGGGACAGATTTATTTTCCTACGATGATGCGCTAAAGTGACCACGAGGGTTAATTAAACGGGTCGGTAAAATTAAAGAGGTCGGTGACAAATGTGATGCATTTACATAAGCTAATGATGTTTACTTGTCACCGACCCATTTTGATCATCTCTTTTTTAATAAAAAGGTCCTGGTGGAATAGAAATTTGATCAATTTGACTGTCTAGTTAAAAAATAATTCCACCAACACCTTTTTTAATCTAACCGGGTTTGTTTATTAATAAAAAGAGATAAGTGATGATAATAACGGACTGGATGCCAGTAATTTCAAAGTTAGTTTACCCGTTTATCATTGCAGTAATCTTGATAATCTTTAGTGACGAAACGAAGGAAATCTACAATGAAGTCGTGTCAAAGGGTAGGGGTGCCAAACTGGGGTTATTCGAAATTTCTGCACGAGCAGACGAAGTAGAAATAAAGGCCTTTAGTGCTGTAAGTGTGGGCCTGGAAGTTATATCAGATATAGTGCCACAAACCGTTGAAGAGGCGAATAATATAGTAAGGAAGTCGTCAGGCGATTTCTTGTTGAAAGTGCAGGAAGAGCTGAGAAAAAACCCAGACCGGTCAACTATAAAATCATTGGTTCTTGAAAGCGGACGAAACTACTCGACGAAGTTACTACGAGAATATATCAACCAATTGGGGATTGAAAATATTGTATTTATTAAAACAGGGATGTTCGAAGGATTAATCGACGCTCGATTGTTAATAAACCAACTACCGCCAAATCAAGTCATTCCATATGAACAAATAATCATAGATGTACTGGGGATTAATAAGTCGTTCGTTTTCGAAAACACTTCAACGCTAGATGTATTAAAATCAATGGGCGATAGTAATATCGAAAAAATTGCCGTTGTTGATGGAAACAGAAAACTTCGATTTATCGCTGAGCGGGAAGTCATCGTATCGAAGCTAATCGCATCAATCATCACGCAGGATACTACTAAACAAAAATAAGATAATAATTACAAAAAAAGGGACAGATTTGTTTGATTGGACAAAAAGGGAATGAATCGGGTCAGGCCTTACATTTTTACATACGCAGGCCTGTGGGAAATCAGTATTCAAGCTATAAATTAAAGGGGTCGGAGTGATTTAATTTAAATCACTCCGACCCCTTTAATTAGGTTTGCTCGACAAATAGTTTCTGGGTCGGGTAGGCAAAGTTAATCTGCTCCCGTTCGAAGGCCTCGTGAATGGCGAAATATATAGACTGTTGGATGTCCATGTAGATGTTGTAGTCTGGAGACTTGACATAGTAGACGGTCTCGAACTGCAAGGCATAGTCGCCATACTTCATGAAATGCGAGCGATCAAATCGGGTTTTTTCATGTGCATTGATGGCGACACGGATAAGTTCCGGGATGCGCTTGAGTCTGTCCCGAGGGGTACTGTATGTGACGCCAATGTTGAATACGACGCGCCGCTCGAACATTCGTCCATAGTTGCGAATTCGGCTATTCAACAGATCGGAGTTGGAGAATATCAGCTGTTCACCGGAGAGGCTGCGTATTCGTGTCGTCTTCAAGCCAATATATTCAACGCTTCCCATGTGTTCGTCGATGATGAGAAAGTCACCCATTACAAACGGTTTGTCGAGAATGATCGACAGTGATGCGAAAAGATCGCCAAGAATGTTCTGAACCGCCAGGGCGATAGCCACGCCGCCAATACCCAAACCTGCAACAACCGCGGTGACGTTAATGCCCATACTGTCCAGCGCTACCAGTGCGATCACTGACCAGATCACGATCCTGCTGATAAAACCGACTGCATTCATGGTGGTAGCCGCGGCCGGATTTTTCGCCAGTGTCCGCTTGCTGTAATGCTCGACCATCGAATTGGTGATCACAGTGAGCCAGACACCCAGTTGGATCAACAGGAAAATGATAAAGGTCACCTGGATTATCGAATGCACTCTTTCAGGTAACTGCAAAAACATCGAGCTGAGGAATATGCTCACAACCAGGAGAAACACTGTCCTGGTTTGTTTAATAGCGCCGACAATGATGTCGTCCCATTGTGTATCAGTCATGGACGCGAGTGCAGCCAGTCGGTTTGTGGCTACTCGTTTCGCCAGCCGCAGCAGGATAAAGCCGAGCAGTAACGCGGTGATGGCGAAAGTCCACTGCATTAAGGTGTTACCCAGGATGGCCTGATTCATAAATTCCGGTTGTGTCATCATTTAACCTCGGTAGATAATCGTAATACCGTCCAGATCTCTGTTCACTGCTGAATGAAACAGGGTTCTGACTTGTTTATTTGTGCTCGAAAAGTAGCGCAGTGCTGCGCATGTTTAAATATGCCGGTATGACAGCATACAGTCCACTTTACCGCAAATAAAGGGAAGAAGAATGAATGGGGTCAGGCCTTACATTTTACGTAAAATGTAAGGCCTGACCCCGTAAACTTTCATAATCCCTCCGGCATCTTTTTTTTGGCTTGACATCGGTTGCACTGGTCCACGCAACAGTCCGTCCATCACGATTGCTTCGTTCATTTACGGCTATACTCAAGGAGGATTTTCAGTAGGTTTGACCGGACCTGCTCGATCAATAATGGAGACGATGACATGAATAACAGACTCAATCAGGGTCGGTGGGTGATTTTCGGTGCCTTACTGATTCAGCTGTCGCTTGGCGCGATTTATGCCTGGTCGGTATTCGCCAAGGCGCTTCAGGATACGGGGTGGTCCACGTCGGCAACACAATGGCCGTTCGCTGTCGGGCTGGTCACGTTCGCGTTGGTGATGGTCTACGCGGGACGTAAGCTCTATGTGTTTGGTCCGCGCAGGTTGACCATTCTCGGCGGCATCATGCTCGGTGCGGGTTATGTTCTGGCCGGCATCACTGGCGGCGACAGCTTCTGGCCGGTCCTGGTCGGCGTCGGCGTGCTCGGTGGGGCCGGTATCGGGCTCGGTTACGTGGTTCCCATCGCAGTCGGCATGCAGTGGTTTCCCGACAAGAAAGGCCTTATCACCGGCATCGCGGTTGCCGGCTTTGGTCTCGGTGCGATGGTTTGGGTGAAGCTTGCCGGTACCTGGGGCGGGCTGATCGCGGAATACGGCATCGGCAACACCTTTATCATCTACGGAGTGCTGTTCACGGCCCTGGTGACACTTGGCAGCCTGTGGATGAATTTCCCGCCGAATTTTCAGCCGCCCAGGCCGGACCAGGAGGGCGGCAAGTTTGATTTCCGCAGCGGCCAGATGATCAGAACCGTTGAGTACTGGTCTATTTTCTCGACTTTCGCCATTGGTGCTACCGCCGGGCTGATGTGCATCGGCCTGATGAAGCAGTTTCCGACTCAGGCCATGCTGTCCAGTGGCATGACGGAACCGGCCGCCGATGCCGCCGCCGGTACCGCGATGGTTATCTTCGCCATCTTCAACGCGATCGGGCGGATCGGCTGGGGCAAGATCAGCGACATCATCGGGCACGCGGTCAACTGCGATCATCACGGACGCAAGAAATCGTTGATGGTAATGGCGTGCAGCCAGGGCCTGTTCATTATCGCGTTTCCGTACGTGGCCGGTTTCGAATACGCCCTCTACCTGTTCGCTGCCTTGATAGGCTTCAACTTCGGCGGCAACTTCGCACTGTTTCCGGCCATCACCACCGACACGTTCGGACACAGATTCTTCGGCCAGAACTACGGCTACGTGTTTCTTGGCTACGGCGTTGGAGGCACAATCGGCCCCATGCTTGGCGGCTATCTTGGCGACATGAACAATTTTGTAATGGCCTTCATTATTACCGGCGTAATGAATCTGTTCGCCGCGGTTATCATTTCAACGGCCAGGATACCGTCCAAGCCCGAAGAACCTCTCGAGACGACTGAAGTCCCGCTGGCGACAACGATTCCGGATACGGCAGCATAAATTAAGAATTAAAGGGGTCAGGCCTTACATTTTACATACGCAGGCCTGTGGGAAATCAGTATTCAAGCTACAGGTTTGACATAACAAGAAAGTGCAATTAAGTTATTAAGGATTGATTATATAGGGAATGGAATGGCAAATTTAGATCAATGGGTGTCCGGTTCAGGTTTCTATATGGTGTCGAAGATATGGATGTTATTTATTGGATAAAGTTAATCCATACGTTGATATTCTTCCTAGCATCGGTCTGTATCATGTACATTGTGTATTGCGGGATAACAGGAAAAATAAACCGCTACCTGTGGATGGCCATTGGCATTATATTCGCGATCGGAATTATCCATGCAGCAAACGGCTTTGAGTGCCCCCTGGCGACGTTGGTTCACCGACTAGCGGGACGGCGTGACGTTGCAGACATCTTCTTACCCGACTGGTTTGCAAGAAACATCATACCCGTCTCCACGGTCATTTACGTTATTGGTGTCGTACTTATTGTTCGATGCCAGTATCGAAGAAGGAAAGCTAACAGGGGATTAAAGGGGTCAGATCCCTTTACTTAATCTATAATAATATTAAAGGAGTCAGACCCCTTTATGCACTGACTCTAAATAAAGCAGGGGATTCAGGCAAATGATTTCTATTGAAGAATTTATGACATTAGAGCTCTGTACTATGAGTGAAACCGACTCGGTCAATGATGCCAGGAAAGTCATGACTGAGAGGCATATACGTCATATCCCGATAACCGATGACGAGAACCATCTGATAGGTCTGGTCACTCAAAGGGATATTCTCGCCGCAACAGTTCCGGAACCGGAGGGGCGTGAAAGCAAAACTTCGGAAACAGGAAAGGCGGGGGGTGCCAGGTTATCAGGCATCATGATCAAAAACGTGAGCGTGGTCAATACAACCGACTCCTTGCGCACTGCTGCAATGCATATGCATTCTAACAAATACGGATGTCTGCCGGTGGTATCGGATGGTCGACTGGCAGGCATTATCACTGACAGCGATTTTATCGCTATCGCTATCAACCTGATCGAGCAGGCAGAGCTGAACGAGGATGTGCTGGATTCGGAAGACATTATATAGGGGAAAAAAGGGGGAAAAAGGGGACAAGGGGGAAAAAGGGGACCGGGAAAAAGGGGACCGGGAAAAAGGGGACAGATTTATTTTCCAGACAATGAGGTCGTTTCTAAGAAAAAGGGGACAGATTTATTTTCCAGACAATGAGGTCGTTTCTATAAAATAAATCTGTCCCCTTTAATCTCCTAAAAGGGGAACTCCGTTCCAAAGGTCCAGCCACGAATGTTATCGCCATCCTTGTAGCCGACGCGTATCCGTTGAAAGGGTATGCCGAAGAACCTGTGCGGGCGTTTCAAGCCCGCACTGGCCCCGATTTCGTGCACTCTGACGGCTTCTTGTCTGCGCTCGGGGTCGTCGCTGAGACGCCACTCTGGAACATAGCGCTGAAAGATGTAATATGCGCCGATGTCTAGTCTTTTTTCTAGCAACGTGAAGGGCGTATTGCGGCGGATATCCAGGCCGGTATCGAAGATGCCGAGGTTATTGCGGTCATTGCTATTGAATTGATACTCGCCTGCCCAGCGCAGCGTGATACCCCACCGTAACTCCCAATCATTCGTAAACTCAAACAAGCTCAGGCTGCGAATTCCGAACTGAGTCATGGCGATGGTCTCGTCAGAGGTAAAGTCGCGGCCAGCACCCAGTTGTACAAAGGGTTTCACCTGCCAGTTTGCCGATACGGGATAAACATACTCAATGCCGGGCAGTACGGTGAGGGTCACTAGTTGATCCGGTAATAAGGCATCGAACCAGTCCGAGTCCACGTTGCTTAAGTCATCATAGCCGAGCACGGTCGGAAACAGCCATTTCCAACCCGGCGTTTCTTCTGTGGCCTGGCGCTGAGTCCAGCTGAATGGCAGACGGAACATGGTGATGCGTCGGCTTTTGATCTGATAAGTACCCGTGCCCAGTACGGCGGCGTAGATATAGCTGACCTCCAGGTCATCATCGGAAAGCACCACAGGCTGCGCAGTGACCTTGCTGCTTGCCAGGGTCAACAGACATCCAGTTAACACTCCAATGAATGTGCAGATGGTACGCAAGTCGATGCGCCTCAAACAGCATGCTAGTTGGGAAATTATACATTGATTGATTAAAGGGGTCAGAACCCTTCGAAAAAGGGGACCGAAAAAGCGAAAAAGGGGACAGATTTATTTTCCGTTTCTGATGCGCTAAGGTGATCAATAATCTAAATGCCAAGGAGGAGCAAGGATGCCAAGGATGGGGCGAGTTGTATTGCCGAATTATCCGCACCATGTGGTGCAACGTGGCCATAACCGTCAGGTAGTATTCGCGAGCGAAGCGGATTTCATTCATTATCTTAATGATTTGCGTGAGCTCAAAATAATGTTTGATGTTCGAGTGTATGCATACTGCCTGATGACAAACCATGTGCATCTTTTGCTTTCGCCAGGGGAAGCAATTGCAGGGATGGGGCAATTAATGAAGGCATTGGCAGCACGGGCTACACGATATCGCAATAAACTGGAGGGGAGGTCTGGTACATTGTGGGAAAGTCGTTACAAATCCAGTCCTGTTCAGACAGATCAGTACTTGCAGGCCTGTAACCGTTATATCGAACTCAATCCGGTTCGTGCGTGCATGGTCAAAAGTCCGGATAATTATTTATGGTCTAGTTACCGTCAGCGCGTGGGTATCGATGCAGATGACTGGATTGATTATGATCCATGTTATCTTGGGTTGGCTGTGACAGAAACCGAGCGTCGTCTACAGTACAATCGGTTTATCTTCGATGGAATACCAGACAATGAGTTGTGTTTGATCCGCCAGGCTTTGCAGCGAGGTCAGCTAACTGGAAATGATAAGTTTATAGAAGAGGTTGAAAACATTATGGGCCGAAGAGTAGAGTTTCGAGCTCAAGGGAGGCCTGGAAAGGGTGGAAGTGGCTGATAAATAAATCTGTCCCCTTTTTTTATTTTTTTAGAGTTTTCGCTAACACGCTGATGATAGTGAACAGGTAAACCAATTATGGCATTGCTAAACAAGTTCTTTCTACTCTTGTTTGCTCTGAGTGTCTCGGGTCCGCTTCAAGCTGAAACGTTAAAAATCGGTATCGAGTCTGAAGTGAAGGGTTTTGATCCGATCAAAGCACGCGTGATGGGTGTTTCTACACTCACAGTTGCCCATGCTCTCTTCGATACATTGATTACCCTGGATGAAAAGGGCGAGATCGTCCCCGCCCTCGCGACTTCATTGAAACCCGTGAATGGCGGCGCTGCCTGGGTTGCCACATTGCGAAAAGATGTTAGCTTTCATGATGGTGCCCCCTTTAATGCAGAAGCGGTGGTGTTTCACTTTGAGCGCCTGCTTAATCCCGCCAACAAGTGCCCGTGTCGAGGCGTTTTGCGCGTATTGAAGAGTGTCGAGGTGGTGGGTGACTACTCGGTAAAGTTTAACCTTGAAAGGACTTGGGCTGCTTTGCCGGCATTGCTGGCAGAACCTTCGGTTGTTTCATTAATCGGCTCTCCTGCGGTGATCAGTAGTAGTGATCATGACTATCATAGGCATCCAGTCGGTACAGGACCCTTTAGATTTAAATCATGGGAGGCAGGGCATCGCATAATTGTTGAGCGTGTTAATAACCATTGGTCAGGGATACCGGTGAGTAATGTTGATCAGGTCGAGTATCATGTGTTGCCTGATCAGCAGACTCGCTTTGCCGCAGTACGAAGTGGTGTTGTGGATCTTGTCTGGACGATGGATGCGCCGAGTGTTGTTAAAGCAAGAAAGCAGGGTCGATTCAGAGTTGTTGAGCGGACCGGAGCAGGGGCGCGCTTGCTTATTTTAAACCTGAAATCTGAGCATCTGTCCGATGCGCGGGTTCGTCGTGCATTGGCTTGTGCGGTAGATCTTGATGCCTACGCACAACATCTCTATAAGGGATTAACACCAAAAGCGACTGATCCGTTCGGAAGCGGCGGATTGATTCAATGTGGTGATGATGATTATCCTGCATATGATTTAGAAAAGGCCAAGGCGCTATTAAAAGATTATGGAAAGCCGGTTAATCTCACTTTCACTCATACGGCAACACCCAGAGGCAGAAAGACGGCGCAGATCCTTCAGTACTATTGGGGGCAGGCGGGTATCGATGTGATCCTGGAGCCGGTGAGCCAGGGTGCTTTAATAAGTAAGATGTTAAAGCGAGACTATGAAATCGGCGCATGGCGCTTTCGAGATTCGCGCGACCCTGACGCAGATCTTTTTGCCTTGTTTCATTCAAAGAGCCCTTTTAATGTTGTTTCTTATAGTTCACCGGAGTTGGATGGTTTAATCCAGCAGGCGGGGGCGGAACAAGATAAAGAGGCTAGACAAAGATATTATTGTCAAATCGCGGATAAAATCGCCCATGATTTACCTTTGCTCTATTTGGCTCAAAACAGTTACTTTGTGATAGCCAGGCCTGAAGTGCTCGGGGACATGGGGCTTCTCGGTGGTTTGATCGACGTGCGCAACCTTTCTTTAGAAAAAAATAAATGATGTGGAGCAGTTGGGCACAAAGGGCGCTTCGGCTAACTGTCGTGCTTTTCCTGGTGCTGCTTTTAACCCAGGCGATGACGTTGCTGGTTCCGGGGGACCTGGCTGTCATGATCCTCGGCGAAAACGCATCACAAGATGAGCTTGCGCAACTGCGTGAGGAACTGGCTCTTGATCAGCCTCTGTTGCACCGGTTTTTGAAGTGGCTTGGTGCTGCGGTGAGAGGTGACCTGGGTGTGTCACTCCAGAATGGGCAACCAGTAGCTCAGCTCATCGCGGATCGTTTTTTCGTTTCCTTTGAGCTGATGCTTTATGCCCTGGGTTTAGCACTCATATTGGCTTTACTCGCTTCGCTTCTGGCTGTGAGCAGGGTGGGTACCTGGTTAGATCGCATATGCACCGTTATCGCTCTGGGATTGATATCAATACCAAGTTTTTCTTTGGGACTCTTTCTAATTCTTTTTTTCGCGCTTATGCTGGGCTGGTTTCCGGCAACAGGATACAGGCTGTGGAGCGAAGGTGTCGTCGTGCACTTATCATCGCTGTTTCTTCCAGCTCTTGCTTTAGCACTGGTTGAGGCGCCGGTTTATTTTCGGATCTTGCGTACCGATATGGTGGAGACCCTGAAGCGACCGTTTGTAATGACGGCCAAGGCGAAAGGCTTGCCAAAATGGGGCGTTCTGACCAGGCACGTACTACGGCCTTCTTTAGTAACTCTAATTACAGTTGTTGGACTCAATGTCGGGCATCTTATCGGGGGGGCTGTAATTATTGAAACGCTTTTTGCGTTGCCGGGTATGGGGCGTCTCCTGGTGGAAGCGGTATATGCAAAAGATCTATTCCTTGTTCAAGGACTCGTGCTTGTAGTTGCGCTGGTTTACATCATAGCCAATATGTTAGTAGATGCGCTTTATCTTGTTCTTTACCCTCAAGCGCGTGGTATGGAGAGGCAAAGATGAGTATGTTTCGTTATTTGGCACTGATTTGGCTGGTATCGTTGGCATTCCTTGCTGTCAGTGCGCCATGGTTGCCATTGGCCTCCTTTGAGAAGATAGATTTTATTAACGAAGCGCAGTTTCCAAATGAGTCAAGCTGGTTGGGGACGGATGGCATGGGGCGGGATATGCTCTCTAGAGTGGTCCATGGTGCACAAGTTTCACTCGCTGTGGCGATCGCATCACCATTGATAGGCTTGCTTGTCGGTGGTGGTTTAGGATTGTTGGCGGGATATTATCGAGGTTGGCTGGAGCAGTTGGCGCTGGTCATAATGGACACAATGCTTGCTTTTCCAGCGTTAATTTTCGCGCTATTGGCTGTGACGTATCTTGGCTCATCTTTATTGAATGTAATTTTGGTGATGGGTGTGTTGTCGATTCCTGTTTTTGCACGTATTGTACGTGGCCAGGTATTGTTAATAGTGAATCTGGAATATGTTACTGCGGCAAAATCATTGGGTGTACATCCTGGTCAAATACTGATACGTCATGTTATACCGAATATTTTTCCGGCGGTGGCCAGCTTTTTTTTAACGGTTATGGCGACTATGGTGGTTGCGGAGGGGGCGCTTGGCTTTCTGGGGTTAAGTGTGCCGCCACCTCAACCGAGCTGGGGGTCGATGATTGCAGAAGGGCGTGAGTATTTAGAGGAAGCACCCCACATATCCGTGATTCCGTCGATAGCAATATTTTTCACACTGCTGTCCTTGAACTTGATTAAAGAAAAATAAGAAATATGACGCTCCCGCAGTCTGTACTCGGTATAACGCCTGTGTCAACGGCAGAAGAAAAAGGGGATAGCGAAAAAAGGGGGCAGATTTATTTTTCAGAAATGGGCCACTCCATAAATAAATCTGTCCCCTTTTTTATTTATTATATGCATAATGAAAGACCTCACCTTCATAATTGCTAAAGGGAACCCATATGCTCACCATGAGACACACAATGACTCGTTACCTTTTAGTCACACTTACTCTTATTTATACCTCACCTGCGTTCGCCGCAGACCATGTAACACCTGAGCAATATTCATGGCCGTGGTGGCACGCGGCACATGGGCATTCGTTCTGGTGGATATTTCCGCTCATGTTTATTGTCATGATGATCGTGATAATATTTTTCGTAATGAGAAGAGGATGTATGGGTTGCATGTGGCGTGACAGGATGATGGACAGGCCTGAATCCGGCGACGCCATGAAGCGGAATTTGGGCGAGAGCTCTGAGTCTGCCGTGGAAATACTGGACAAGCGGTATGCCAGGGGAGAAATAGAAAAACAAGAGTATGAAGAGAAAAAAGCTGCAATTACTCGCTCAAGTTGATTCTTCAGTGACAAAAAAGATTAAAGGGTAGCGTCCCCTTTAATCCTCCCCTGAAAAGCTTAACCAGCATGACATGGTATGCAGCATGAGTCGCAAGGGTGAGTGTCATGACAATGCGGTAGCAGAGAGCTTCTTCCATACATTGAAAGAAGAGCTAGTACACGATGAAAGCTATGCCAAAAGACAACAAGC
>CAZRKQ010000224.1:0-1885 GCA_964600755.1 uncultured Thiotrichaceae bacterium | reverse complement strand
AGGCATTGGTCCTTTGGAAAAAACCTGGATGATCAAAAATACTGAGTGTTATTCAAGCATGCCTATCACGGTTCAGGCTAGTCTTCGTGTCCGTAAGCTTGCTCTTCACTCAAACCGTAGCTATGGCTACGCTTTTCGCTCCAGAGCGGCGCTTACGAACACCAGCCCGCATGTCTCATCAGGGGGCGAGATAATCACGCCGAGATTTGGATTGATGAAATACATCCCTGTATTTCACCCCTCCGGGGTCGCCTTGCGGTCCAAATCCGTTCCAGACGGATTTGTCACAAAGGATTTTGCGAAGGAGTGGAATAACCATGTGTATTTCCGACTGAGCAAAATTCTTTGTGGATTCAAAGATCAAGTGAGGGCTTGTCCATCTGGTGAGACATGCGGGCTCCATCCTGCGCCTGCTCCCGTGATCCTGGTGAGAAATACGGGCTAGTACTCCACTCATGTCTGCAAATACGCCTGATAATTCCATCACCAATTACTTTGTGTCCGACAGGGCTGCAGGTCTGTGGCTATCCGGCATCAAGGAAATGGCCATGTTGAGCGCCAGGGTAGAGGGTGCTGCATCACTGGCGTGGGGCGTTCCTTCTTTTGCCACACCAGAATACATTTCTAATGGCGTAATCGAGCAGTTGAAACATGATGAGGACATTGGTAAATATGCCCTGCCAGACGGCCTCGACGAGCTGAAACAGCTGGTTGCTCGCAAGCATAAAATTGATACCGGTATATCTGTCAGTGCAGATGATCATGTCATGATAACTGCCGGCAACATGCAAGGCATGTACAGCCTTTTACACGTGATAACGAACCCGGGCGATGAAATCATTCTTACCGATCCCTGTTTTGCTTCACATATTCAGCAGGTAAATATATGCGGCGGAAAACCTGTTTACTGGCCCCTGGATGAAGATAATTCGTGGAGTCTCGATGTCGATGTGCTATCAGGGCTGATCAGCAACAAAACAAAAGCGATTATCATTAATTCACCGTCCAATCCAACAGGAAAGATTTTCAGCGAGGAAAATCTGCTTCGGATTGGCGCATTGGCGAAAGCACATAAGTTCATGATTCTAATTGACGATCCATACAGTCATTTTACTTATGAGTATAAAAACAAATCCTTCAATCTGGCTTCGGTCGTCGATCTGTTTGAAAACATTGCATATTTATACAGCTTTTCAAAGGCCTACGCGATGAGCGGCTGGCGCCTCGGCTACATGATTCTTCCTGCTCATCTGAAAAAACAACTCATCAAGGTGCATGATCTCAATATGATCTGTACGCCTCGGGTCTCACAATCAGCGGGCATTGCAGCACTGTCGGGCAACGCGCATCACCTGGTCGAATACGAGGCCGCTTTTCTCAACAGAAGAGCACTGATCTGCCAGAGACTGGATGCAGTATCGCACGTATTCGAATACATAAAACCCGAGGGCGCTTATTACGTGTTTCCCAGGATACTGGTGCCGCACCATAGCGCACGCGACTTTTGCCTGGAGTTATTGAACAGGGCCAAAGTTGCATTGGCACCGGGCAGCGCCTTTGGGCCATCAGGTGAAGGCCACGTACGAATGGCCTACTGCGTTCCCGAAGATACGATCAACCTGTCATTCGATAGACTGGAAGCTTATTTTCAGAATTAAATCATGCTGAACGCAATTGCTTTAATCTTTCACCTGGTTGCTATTAATGTCTGGGTTGGAGGCACCTTCTTTGCTATTGTCATATTGGGTCGCGCCATAAAAAATATTGCAGCAGCACAACAACTGATCGTGTGGCAACTTGTGTTAGAACGCTTCTTTACCTGGGCATGGGTAGCCGTTTTTATCTTGCTGACTAGCGGCACCTGGATGGTATACAGTATCTACGG
>CAZRKQ010000223.1:0-30940 GCA_964600755.1 uncultured Thiotrichaceae bacterium | reverse complement strand
CCGGAATAAGTTGATATTGTGGCGTGCGCATAGGCATTGTTGATCTCGATATAGGTAAAGCCATGCTCGATTTCAACGAATTGAAGTTCATTCTCAATTTCGTATTCACATAATTGACTGAAATTCATTGTTGCCCCTGTTGCGGTAATAAATTTATGCGTAACTTACACCATTTCCAGCCCTATTTTTAACAAATATGTACGCTGGATCAGGCACTGTCAGCCCTGGTTAATTTTTAACCGTTCCTGTCGGGCACACCACCTGCCCGGCACCACTAAAAACAGCCTGCAGCTTCGCTATTACACGCGTTTTGGACTATAAGTTACATAACGCCATGAGAAAGTATCACAATGACACGCATATTAATCGTTGACGACTCGCCTACACAACTGAACGGAATCTCAAAGATTCTGATCAAACATGGCTATGAAATCATCTTTGCTGAAGACGGTGCACAAGGCGTCGAAAAAGCAGTCAGTGAAAAACCCGACATTATTCTTATGGACGTGGTGATGCCAAACCTCAACGGTTTTCAGGCCACGCGCCAAATCACCAAAAATCCAGAAACCAGTCATATCCCTGTCATCATGCTCACCAGCAAAGACCAGGAGACCGACAAAGTATGGGCGGAACGCCAGGGCGCGAGTGATTACCTCACCAAGCCACCAAAAGAAAATGACCTACTGGTTAAAATCAAGTCCTTCATCTAAACCTGAACAACATTTCATGTCAAAACTGACATCCAGGCTTTAACTGCTTTAATTTCACATTCAAATTTAAACCACTGGATTTACTAGAATATTCGCATCGTCTGTAATGGTCGAATGCTGCCGGAAAAGGCCTGGCGGGCACATCTGGATGAAGAGTAACAAGCATTGTACTGAGCCACCAGCATGGAACAGTCTATTGTTCGCCGGCACACTGATTATTTCAACGCCTGTCGGAATTCAATTTACCACTTGCTGTAAATTGATAGTCCAAAATAAATCATGCGATACTCGTCGGCGCAATCATGAAATATAAAATAATCAATAACAAATTATTCTGCTTAACAGCACTGCTGGTATATAGCAGTGCTATTCAGGCTGCAACACCTGTATACGATTTGGAACAATTACAACACTATCGCTTTTCTTATCAAATCTCCCCATATACACAAAGTTCGTCAGACCTGGACGGTGGTGGTAGTTACTCTGTATCAAGCCTGCTTGTTCGCATGAGCGTAATGAAACCTGTAAGCACTCGTACATTTATGGGGCTAGGAATAAGCTATGACCTCTCCGACTACGATTTTGAGAATCTGTCGGCATTCGGCGGTCAACAACCCTGGGACAAAGTTCGAAGCCTCAACTTCAATTTACCTGTCATTATGCGAACGGACAGTGAATGGACCTTCATGGTTAGTCCATCGATTGGCAGCTTTCAGGAGGTCGATGCAGACTGGAAAGATTCACTCGCATATGGTGCAACTTTCATTGGTTCCTATAGCTTTGGAAATAGTAACAGAATAGGTATTGGCCTGGGTGCATTCGACAGGCTCGACGAAACAATACTGTTTCCGTTTTTGAGCGTGAAATGGCAACTAACAGAAAACTTACGTATAGGTAATGCGCTAAATGCCGGACCGACAGGGCCGGCTGGTCTTCAACTAGAATACAGCCTGAGTGATAAATGGGAAACGGCAGTGGGCTTTGCCCGCCGTAGCCTTCGCTTCCGCCTGGATGATAGCAATATATCGCCCGGCGGCGTTGGTACTCAAAAAGGCAGATTATTGTTTGTTAGGTTGTCTACAAAATTTACGCGGACATTGAGTCTAGATTTGTATGCGGGCGCTGTTTTCGACGGAAATCTCCTGGTAGAAGATAATAATAATAATCCTGTCGCCAGCGCCGACTATGGAACTGCGCCGCTACTGTCCCTGAACCTGAATGGCCGTTTTTAAATACACCATGGCTAAAGAGACTCCGATGGCAATCCGGCAACGTGTGTATGTCTCACCGAACAAGTATAAGCCGTGACCCAACCAGGGCGTTAATAATCAATTATTCTTTGCGCCCTGGTCTATCCAGGCTTTGATGGTATTGATCTGCTCACCAGACAGCGAGGTCATCTTCCCGGTTGCAACTGATTCATCGTGGTGTGGTGGCATCTGGATCTTGGGATCAGCCTGGTGGTCGATCAGGCGGTACAGCGAACTGGACAAACTATCACCGGGCACGACCACTTGTCCAAATTTCGTACCCTTCATCAGGTCATCGTATGAACGCACACTGAATCCACTTGCTTCTATACCTTCTCCCTGGCCATCATGACAAGACAGGCAGTTTTGCTGCAGGATCGGGTTGACATCATTCTGGAAGCTCACCTGTTGACTGCAACCCGCACTAAAAACAGCAATCGCCAGAAAATAAAGAAACTTGTGTGTGTTCAACCGCATTCTAATCTCCTAAACATATCTCGAAGTATCGTTCTTGAAGCACCATATTGGCCTCTTGTGCGCAAATCTACCTCAATTCGCTGCTCTTGGCCACAATCTAGACCACAGAATTACTCAATCCTGTTGCACTGCTAACACTTTTTATAACCCGACTATTTAACCAGCTGCACACCAGCTAGCAGATTCATGCACGAAACTGCATAACATTTCCTGATCGCCGGCAGACACGAATCCTGCTGAATCAATCAGGTCGCTTACTCCAATATCATGGTTTTTACTGGTCGTTTCTCAAGCGCCCACTGATGCATGGAACCGTCATAAAGTCTGACGTTTTTATTACCCAGCAACTCGCTGAACACAAACCAGCTGCCTGAAGCCAGTTGTCCGCTGTTGCAATAGGTAATCATGTCTGAACTGGCATCAATGCCAAGCTCACTGGCCATGTAGTTAATTTCTTCAGGCTCTGCAAATGTAACAGGCGCTTCGGCGCCGGTCAGCAACTCATTAGGAAAAACTTTTGCACCAGGTATGTGGCCTTTTCTGCGCACATAAGATGGTTTATAGGCTCCGAAGTAAAAGCCGAGACCTCTGGTATCAACCAGCTGGATGTTGTCATCCTCCACTGCCCTTGCAACATCTGCACTGCTCGCACTGATATCTTCGCGCATTTCGTGCGCCACCCAGTTACCGGGAGCAGGTTCGCGCGTTTCAATCGTTGCAGGCTTTTGTTCCAGCAACCACTGTGCCATACCGCCATTGAGAATAGTGAGATTGTCATGGCCGAAATATTTAATCTGCCAGTACAGGCGCGTTGCCATGGTTATATCGCCGTTGCTCATGCCGAGGCTGACAATAACAATCGTGTCATCCCTGTTTATACCCCAGGATTGCATCAGCTGTTCAAACTCGGCTTTTTCAGGGATCATGCGCCGTACCCTGCGATCATCGATCTCTCTGCTCGTGCGTATATTGAGGAAATCAACCAGGACCGCACCGGGTATATGTGCCCCCGGAATCCGTATTTTAAGCTCGCCGGTAAATCTTTTTCTGACAAGAACGGCCTTACGTGTAAAGCTTTCGATGTCTTCTCGCACATCGAGGATGGCAACCTGGTCCAGGTTCTGCTCAAACCAGTCGGTTTCCACCAGTGGACCGGGCACCTGTAATGCCTGTGCGCTGCAACTGATTAGCAAACTTATGATAATCAACACGGCTAAGGCGAACTTTTGCACAATATTAATCATGTCTGTATCTTGCTATTAGTGCAGAAGATTTTTTTCAAGCATTGCCTGCAGTTCGATCTTTTCAATAGCCAGTGTATAAATATTGCGATCTTCAAGCGCTACAGCATGTTGCAGATGGTCTGGATGACTTCGAAGCTGTTTATCTCTCGATTGAAACATGTCTATGAGTTCAGACTGATGAAGCCGCAACAGGGCAAACAGCCATCGACCTGCCAGTGAATCCTGTTCATTATCAGTTGTTGCCTGTAATTGCTGAATAAACTGTACACGATCAAGCCAGGGGCCATCTGTCACCCAGCGATTGACCGCAAACCAGTGCAATGGTTGTCCCGAATCATCAATTGCAAGACCAGCAGCATGCGCCCATTCCTGTTCACCGATCTCGGTAAAAATATGAAAGTGCCCATGCTCGTTTTCATGTTGAGTTGCAGCTTCATGGCAATGATAAAAGGCGCGCCAGCGTTTATTCGCAAACATCAAGCCCTCATCAGGGTAACTGCGCCCGCTTTCAACAACATCAACATCTGCGAGTGTCAACAACACGGCATTGGTATTAAGCTGCGCCATTTCCTCAATACAGTGAAACAGCTGCTGGGCCCAGTACGATTTATGCTGCCTTGTTTTGCTTGCGCACATTGGCATCACAATGAACAGGGCGATGCCTGTCTGCCTGGCCGGTCAGGCTTGCTGCAATCGCCGGCATTATCCACCGGCAGCTCATCGCCTTCATCAATGATAATGACTGCATCCTGACTGGCCACCGTTATTTCAGGCTCAGGCAAGCGCTGCCTGGTATGGTCCACGGCTATAGCAATTGCTGCTGCACTGATAGCAGTTCCTATAATAATGCGGCTTTGTTTACGCTTCATGATAGTACTCCCATGGGTTTATCAAGCTTAAGCCAGATTCGCAGGTAGACTCCAGCTATACCGCCACAGAAAGCAGCAAACATCCATAACCAGCCATGCAGGCTGCCACTGGTTATACCGCCAACCATTGCACCGATATTGCAGCCAAAACCGAGCCGTGCACCATAACCCAGCAACAGTCCCCCAATCGCGGCAATCAAGATGCGCCTGGCTGGCAGTTTCATTGCCGGAGCATATTTACCTGCGAGTGCTGCCGCCAGCAAGGCACCGAGTATAATACCGAAATCCATTACCGAGGTTGTATCTGCCAGTACACTGTTATTAAGCGACTGGCTGGGGTAACCGCTGCTCCAGTAGACCCAGCTGCCAGGATCACCGCCAATGGCGGCCCAGATCTTTGCACCCCACAAGCCGAAGGCATAGGTAATGCTCCAGGGATGGCCGGCCACCAGCAGTGTGGCAAGATTCAATCCAGCGAGGCTGAGCACGCCCCACCAGAGAGGCCACGGACCGTGAATCAGCCGCTGTGCAAATTCCTCTCTTGGCACCTGCCATTGAACTGATTTGGTGGTGCCATGGCGCTTCAGTTCAAGATAACGCACCAGGCCATACAATATGGCCAGTATTACAAACTGTATCAACAAGGCCGGCCACCAGCCAAAATATTCGATCACGGAAATGCTTTCATAACCCGGCAGCGACATCCACCAATGCAAATGCGCCGAACCCAATGTAGCACCGACGATAAAAAATATCAGGGTAACCAGCATATCGACCTGCCCCTGCCCCATGGTGTAAAGCGTACCCGAGCCACAACCGCCGCCAAGTTGCATACCGATGCCAAACAGGAAAGCGCCGGCCAGTACCGAGGTGCCAACTGGTGCCAGGGCGGCAACTGCCTGGACCGAGGGGAAGACCTGTCCAAGCAAGGGGAAAAACAACAGCGAAGTAAGTCCGAGCAGCAGTATTTGAGCACGCACACCGGTACCGTCTCTGTCTCGTATGAAAAGCCGCCATCCACCGGTAAAACCAAAAGCGGCATGCAGCAACGCGACCCCCAGGCCAACACCGATAAGGAACATCAGATATTGTGTTCCAGCAACGGATTGCTGGATATACAGGGCGGCAGCCAGGATACCGATACTGCTCAGTAATACCACGAGCAGATCTACTGGTCTTGCAGCAGTTGCCGTTTTCATCGATGGTGTATCCATTAAGTTAAAGCACCGTGCTTAAAGTTAACGTTAGCAGACATACATAATCAAGATTTCTGTGCGGCAGACGGGTTGATTTACCCATAGATTTCATTGATTTATCAGCAGTCGCAACAGGCGGTACCATATGGCAGACAGTAACGCATTGATTTAACTGAAAAACAAGCTATATAAAAATAATTACATATGGAGTCTGATATGAAACATGTCTACAGCTTATTACTCGCTATTATCACCGCCACATCATCTTTGAACTCTCTTGCGAGTACAAATTGTGATTGCTCAAAATTGCTTGAACAATGCGGCGCAACCATTAGCACAGCGGGTGCTGATATCCAAATCATGACCAATACGAAAAGGTGCAGCCAGGTAACCTGGTATGCGGATAAAGAGGCACACAATACCGTAGTTGCGAATGGCAATAACCGCGAAGCCTCAAGTTTCAAGTCAAAGCCGTTTCTCTCTGTGGGTAGCTGCAATATATGCGCTAACACGCATCCTGAATCAACAAAAAACATCAGCTCAAAAGAAGAATCTGCAGAATGCAAAACACGCAAGGCAAACCTGAAAATATCTGAAAAATTTTACACTGCTGGCAGAATTACACCCTACGAATACGAACTATCCAAAGACCTGGTCAAGAAGCACTGTAATTAACAGCCTGGCAATTCTACATTCAACAACAGCGCATATAAAAAGAGGCCGGTTGTCTTCTTTTTATATGCCTGGTGATCCAACAATCAAGACACGAATACTTATCTAATTCCGTGTCTATATTTCATTGAAGATCTGCTGGTATTTAACGGTTCCCGTTTTGTGGTTTAAAACCCCGTCACGCAACTCCATTACCATGAATACTTCTGCCGGAACATCATATTCAGATTTGATGCCGAAATTAACAGCTGGCGCAAAGCCAAAACGGGGATAATAGTCGGCATGGCCCAGTACGACGACAGCTTCATAGCCGGCTTTTTCACAGGCCTCGAGGCCGGCATTAACCAGCTGGGTACCAACACCTCTGCCCTGCCAGTTCGGCAATACCGCCATTGGTGCAAGCCCCATTATGCTGACATCCCCATCTAAAGTAACCGGGCTAAATAAAATATGGCCAATCACCTTGCCCTTCTCTTCAGCTACCAGTGATATCAATGCAACATCTGCGTTCCTTAACGCATCAACCAGGTTTGCTTCTGTTTCTGTTTCAAATGCCACAAGGTTAACGTGCCTGATGTTACCGATGTCATCTGGCTGTTCTGATCTGATGTCCATAGTAATTTATTTGCAGTCGTATAAGCCTGGATTCCAGCGGCGAGTTTCAATTGCCTTGCTATTTCCTCACGAACCTGAAATAGGTAAATTTCTGCTGCTTTTCAGCCGGTGTCGTATGCACCTCTTCCCTCTCTTCAACTAACTCAAAACCCTCGCCTAACTCAGCCATAAGTTTGCTGGCATCATACTGGACAATATCGAGACCGCTGCATTTAATCGGGCCTCCAATTGCAAACGCCGCAATAATCAGATGCCCGCCTGGCTTCAATGTATTTGTTAATACCTTTACGTAGTCGCGCCTGTCAGATTCGTCCGTCAAAAAATGAAAAACTGCCCGATCATGCCAAACAGAATACAGGCGAGTCGGTTTAAAACGGGTTACATCCTCTTCATACCACTCAACTCCGGCAGCTATATCACCCAGCCTTTCCTGCGCATAAGCAACGGCCTTCGCCGAAATGTCCAAAACCGCAACGTTCGAATAACCTTCATCACACAGATAATCCACCAGCACAGAAGCACCGCCACCTACATCGATAATTGGTGCGTCATAAGCAATCCGGGTATGACGAATTAGTGACAGTGATAGTGATGGTTCTTTTTGGTACCAACTCACTTCCAATGGCACCTTATCTCCGTAGACTTTCTCCCAATGCGACTTTCTGTCCGACATATTAACTGCTTCGATTTCTTCCGGGTTTATATTGTGTTGAGCAACTGATGCGCTTGTTATACATTTATATCAGACCAGACTGCATACTCATTACCGTTAGGGTCTGCAAAGTGAAACCGGCGTCCCCCGGGAAATGAAAACACCGGTTTTATAATTGATCCGCCAGCACTCTCAATTTTTGATTGGGTATTCTCCAGATTCTTGCTATAGAAAATAACAAGGGCGCCGCCATTCTCTGTAGAGGCAGTCAGCTCAGATTGAAAAAAGCCGCCATCGATACCCTCATTCGAGAAAGCCGCATAATCCTGGCCATAGTCAACAAATGACCAGCCGAAGACTGAAGTGAAGAATGCTTTAGTCACCTGCAGATTTTTCGAAGGAATTTCTACGTAATTGATTTTCTCGTGTTCGCTCATCGCTTCATCTTGTATAAGTACATCATATTTTATCCATGCGGTTAATGCATCTTTCACACAAGCACCCATCTGATCGGCAGGATTACAGCATAACTACGTTATTAACTTTTCTCCCCGGAATACAAGATATAACAGACCCCAGACACCAAAGATTATAAAAACAGCCATAAAAAACCAGTATTCCACACCCGGCTCAAGAGCATAGCCAGGTGTTCCAGGCAGAAAAATCAGCATGAACACGATAGTCGTTGCCCAATAAGCAGATATACCCATTGCAGCTGCTGCAGTCAGTAGTGACCAGCGCTTCCTTAGAAAAAGACCGATAATAGAGATTGCGATTAATGGTATATAAACAATAGTATCGCCGGCACCGAAAGCTCGATTGACCTGAACACCATAACTGCCAACGTCTTTTATATCTTCCTGAAGCCCGAGCTGTACAGCAAAATCATAATTTATGATCGCCATAGTCTGGCCCATGAGCAACAGTACCAGTGATAAAGACAAGAAACCGGTTATAATCCAAAAAGCAAAGGGGCGTGTATCTAACATTTTTATAAACTCTTAAGGTGTCTCAAGTCGCACTTGTCAGACTGGCTAACCATGCGCGAATCTTAGCGCAAGACTGCCGAAGCTTGCGCATTGCCCGGTTGTTACGACTTTTTGATCAAGTCGACAATAAACAGCAGCAACATAGCCCCGGCAGTCGCCGTGACTATGGAACCAGTCAAGCCTCCGGCCGAGATTCCAAGCAAACCGAATACAAAACCTCCAAGCACTGCGCCTATAATGCCAATGACAATGTTGATGAGCAGCCCAAAGCCACCGCCTTTCATCAAGTTTCCAGCCAGCCAACCCGCGACGGCGCCAATTGCTAAAAATATAACCAATCCTGTTATATCCATAATTTCACCCCTGCTGCAGTTGAGGATTTAATAGCCACACTGTGTACGACAAATAGAATCCCGAATAAAACCAGAGACAAGCCACTGTCACTCATATCGTTCATCATTTCGTTAGTTTTACGCCTAATCAGAAGTAAAGATCAAGTAAAACTTATGCAGGTAAAAAATCCTCATACCTGTCAGCAAACATGACGAGATCCCGCGCTCACAGAAGTAACTGTAATTTCCAGGTAATAATTAATTAAAGCCATAGCTCTAAGCTTATCTACGTTATACGACGATGCTGTTAGCACATTCAAACCTGCGGCATAACGATTCCAGTTAATTTCAGCGATAACGGCATGTTTTTACCAGAATCAATATCAATACCAATCTAATTAATAATTCGTAATATCTATTGGTACATTTACATGGATTGATTTAATCTATGGCAAGAGGATCACTATATATGACACTGACAGAGTTGCGATACATTGTTGCAGTTGCCCGCGTGCGCCACTTTGGCAAAGCTGCGAAAGCTTGTCATGTCAGTCAACCGACATTAAGCGTCGCCATCAAGAAACTGGAAGACGAACTCGGTGTGTCCATCTTTGAACGTGGCACCAACGAAATCTCACTGTCACCTGTCGGTGAACGTATTGTGCAACAGGCGCAGCAGGCACTGGAAGCGGCCGACAACGTCAAGCAGGTTGCACTTCATGGTAAAAACCAGCTGGAGGGCCCTCTGCGCATTGGCGCCATCCACACTATCGGCCCTTATCTTTACCCGGAACTGATACCACTGTTGCGTAAGGCTGCAGCTGAAATGCCGCTGGTGGTTGAAGAGAACTACACCTCGGTGTTAACCGAGAAACTTAAGCAGGGCGAACTTGATGTTATTGTGATTGCATTACCGTTTACAGAACAGGGCATCGTTACTCAACCGCTTTATGATGAACCCTTTGTAGTGTTACTGCCAGCTTCGCACCCGCTGACTGTACGTAAAACAATCTCATCCTCTCAACTTGAAGATGAAAATGTGTTGTTACTCGGCAAGGGTCATTGCTTTCGTGACCACGTGCTCGAGGCCTGCCCTGCCTGCGTCCCCAAACCGGGGCTCATCGGTGACCTGCCGCATACCATCGAAGGCAGCTCGCTGGAAACCATACGCCACATGGTGGTTTCCGGGCTGGGCATAACCGTGCTGCCCTGCACCGCTGCCGGCGCTCACAGTTATTCACAACGCCTGCTGACCATACGCCGTTTCAGCAGCCCGGTACCTCAGCGTACCGTGGCCCTGGCCTGGCGTGTGTCTTTTCCACGTCCCCGGGTAATTGACGCTATCAATAAGGCCATTCGTGCCTGCAACCTGAGTTGCGTCAAGTACGTGCGCAGTAAAAATAAATAACATGTAAATCAATTAGATAAGTCAAATATTAGCTGTTCTTTATTCATCTCAATTAACATATAAAGTTTCAGGCATAATTCAGCAAGCGACAAGAGGTTCTGCTTTTACTCAAGGCCATGGGGATTGCTCGCCTATTGTCCCAATACCAGGATTGGTTGTGTCGCGAAGGCGGTGTGAAGCTCTATCTGCACCGCCTTTTTTCATTTCCGTTTTTATTTAAATTAATTGTAATAGTCAGGCATTAATCTGGCAGTCAGTGTCATATTAATTCCAACTCCGACTTTGATTTTTTGTCCATACTGCCAAGGTTGGCTCTATAGAAAAGGCTATAGAAATTTACTCTCGCAGAGGCGCAGAGAAAACAGGATGTTAAACCTCCGGCACAGGCAGGTTTACCAGCCAGGCAAAAACTTGCAGCAGCTGTCAGATCACGTCTGAACGACTACAGATTAATTGACAAACACATTGAAACAGGTGAGCATGCCAGCATGAACACAACAAAATACAACGCCCTGATTCGACGCATGCATGTGCTGCCTGTATGGCATCACAATCAGCGGCCTTGTGTTATATGTTTTTAAACCAGATTTAATTTTCTTTTTTCTGAAGGCCGCTGATTAAACACCAGCGGCCTTTTTTTTTGCTGCAAATAAATGTAAACATAACTCAAGGAGGTACATTAAACCGTGTCCGTGCCTGCAGCCTATCTAACGGTGATTATAATCTGGAGCACTACACCGCTGGCGATCCAGTGGAGCGGAATTGGTGTCGGTTACGAATTCGGTGTTGCCGCCCGCATGCTTATCGGCCTGCTGGCGCTGCTGCTCATTATTCGCCTGAAAGGAATACCACTGCCCTGGAACATACATGCACGCAACGTGTACCTGGTAAGCGGAATATCCATGTTCATTGCAATGAGCTTTGTGTACTGGTCTGCGCAATATATTCCATCCGGCTGGATATCGGTTATCTTCGGACTGTCACCGATTTTCACCAGTGCTTTCGCGACCATTATATTAAGCGAGAACAACCTGACAGCAGGGCGAGTCATCGGTATGTTGCTGGGCCTGCTTGGACTCGCCGTGGTGTTTGCTGAAGGAATTTCGCTAACCGATGCTGCCTGGATGGGTGTTGCCGGTGTAACCATCGGCACGGTATCTCATTCATTGGGTGCCGTATTGCTGCAAAAGCTGAAGACGGATTTACCGGCAATTTCGATTACTGCAGGTAGTCTTATTGTTGCCACGCCGTTTTTCATTATGAATTTTATGCTGATGCAAAGCCGGCCCGAGCACATAAACACTGTCACTATACTGTCGATCGTTTATCTGGCAGTGCTGGGATCAGCGATAGGTTTTCCGCTGTACTTTTACCTGTTGAAAAACCTGAATGCCGAGCGTGTTGCACTGGTCGCATTAATAACGCCCGTGACTGCCCTGCTCGTGGGTTCGATTTTTAATGACGAGGTTATCAGTACGAGAGTATGGCTTGGCACAGCATTGATTATTGCCGGTCTTGCCATCTATGAATACGGCAAACACCTGCCGTTTGCCCGCAAGTGGCAGAAACGCTGGAACCAGCGTCCGCTTTAGCCATGTCTGGTCAATTTGAAGCTGGAGCCGGGTTAATGAATAAAGCCCAGCTCCAGCCTTTTATTGACGGCCCTGACCAACTGCTGCACATGATCGGCATTGGCCGCGAAATCCGCACTACCGATGCGTGATTGTGAATGGATATGCAAAGCCGTCTTTGTTTCGCCCTCTTTGCACGCCACGGGTTTTATTTCGACCTTTACATCATCAACGAACAGCAGAAAGTGGCTTTTTGCCGCCATATCCAGTCGCCACTCAACGTCATCGCTATCGAGAATCGACCAACCCAGGTCAATGGCCGCATCTTTAACAGCGATGTACAGCTCATCGGGCCCGACATCAAAAACCGGGGTGCGTAGCTCAGGGAAAGGATGGTCATCAGAAGTTTTGGCCGTATTGGTCGTCAGATAGACAGCCAGTCTTTTTTTCAGGCCCGGTGCATCAAAAAGTGGTGCGTGATTCTTGAATAATGTTGCTATGACGATCAAGACAAGGATTACAATTATAGCGAGAACTATTTTCATTCAGCAGCCATCAGTCAACCAGCAGCCATCATAACAGCATGTTTGCAAGTGATGTATTTTATCGCTTAACACACGGGTGTTAAAATTTTATGATTAATTCTCATTAATTGCGTTTATAGCAACAAAAATATTTTATATGGGCAAATTCTTATGTTCTAAAACAGCTTTTTCCACCATTTTATAAGTCACTGTTATGGCTTATTTTTTCAAATCTTATCCACAGTTTTTTAGACCGTTCTCCACCGTTATATACACAAGATATAGTGCTTGACTTAGGGTCAAACCACATTCTATAGTACCCCGCATAATAACAACGACAACCCAATCAAGTGGAACGGGAATGGAACTAACTACACCAATTGCAAAACATCAAAATCACTCTCAACTCAACGAAACATCTACTGCAGACTCAGCGAATATAGCCGTCACGGCGCCTGGCCGTTTCAGGGTAATACGCAGAAACGGCAAGGTTACTGCCTATGATCGCGAGAAAATCGCCGTCGCCATGACCAAGGCCTTTCTCGCGGTTGAGGGAGGCAACGCAGCCGCATCAAGCCGCATCCATGAAATTGTGGGCGAGCTTGCCGAGCAGGTTGAATATGCACTGACACGCCGCATTCCTGATGGCGGCACCTTTCACATAGAAGATATTCAGGACCAGGTGGAGCTGGGACTGATGCGCTCGGGCCACCAGCGTGTTGCCCGCGCCTACGTTATCTACCGTGAAGAACATGCCCGCGCCCGCCAGCAGCAAACCGATGACGTGATTGAAGATGTTTTAGCTGAAACCGTCTCTGATATCGAAGTTACCCTGGCTGATGGCAGCAGGCAGCCGCTGGACAAGCGACGCCTGCAGGCGATCATCAAGGAAGCCTGTGATGGTCTTAACGATGTTGATGCCACTGCTATCCTGCACGACACCGAACGCAATCTTTTCGATGGGGTACCGGAAAAAGATGTATCCCGCATGCTGGTGATGAGTGCACGCACCCTGATCGAAAAGCAGCCTGATTACGGCTACACCGCTGCCCGTCTGTTGCTGGACGATATGCGCACTGAAGCACTCAGCTTCGTCTACAACAACCTGACGCATGCGACCCAGAGTGAAATGTCCAGCCTGTATGCGGATTACTTTGACAAATACATCAAGCGCGCCGTCGACCTGGAGCTGCTGGATGCACGCCTGCTTGAGTATGACCTGCACCACCTGGGGAAACAGCTGCTGGCCGAACGTGACCACCAGTTCACCTACCTGGGACTGCAAACCCTGTATGACCGCTATTTCATTCATTCGAACGACACCCGCTTTGAATTGCCACAGGCCTTCTTCATGCGAGTTGCCATGGGCCTGGCCATTAACGAGATCAATCGCGAGGAACGTGCCGTCGAGTTCTACAAACTGCTGTCATCGTTTGACTTCATGAGCTCGACCCCGACCCTGTTTAACTCAGGCACCTTGCGCCCACAGCTGTCAAGCTGCTACCTGACAACTGTACCTGATCATCTCGATGGCATTTTCAGCTCCATTAAAGACGATGCGCTGCTGTCCAAATATGCCGGCGGTCTCGGCAACGACTGGACACGTGTTCGCGGTATGGGTGCACACATCAAGGGCACGAATGGCAAGTCACAGGGCGTCGTTCCTTTCCTCAAGGTTGCCAACGATACCGCCGTTGCAGTCAACCAGGGCGGCAAGCGCAAGGGCGCCATGTGTGCCTACCTCGAAAGCTGGCACATTGACATCGAGGAATTTCTCGACCTGCGCAAGAACACCGGTGATGACCGTCGCCGCACCCACGACATGAACACCGCCAACTGGATTCCAGACCTGTTCATGAAGCGTGTCGCCGAAGACAAGGACTGGACCTTATTCTCCCCGGACGAAGTACCGGACCTGCATGATTTGAGCGGCGTGAAATTCGAAAAAGCGTATGCAGCTTATGAAGAAATGGCCGCCAACGGCAAGATGCGTGTGCATAAAACCATCAAGGCAGGCACCTTGTGGCGCAAGATGCTAAGCATGCTGTTTGAAACAGGCCATCCATGGATCACATTCAAGGACCCGTGCAACCTGCGCTACACCAACCAGCATGCCGGCGTGGTGCACAGTTCCAACCTGTGCACCGAAATCACACTGCACACCAACGACACCGAAATTGCCGTGTGCAACCTGGGTTCAATCAACCTGCCTGCACATATTAACGAGAACGGCCTGGACACAACCAAGCTGGAACGCACCATTAACACTGCGATGCGCATGCTGGATAATGTAATCGATTATAACTACTACAGCGTTCCGCAGGCACGTGACTCCAACCTGAAGCACCGCCCGGTCGGCATGGGTGTAATGGGTTTTCAGGATGCGCTTTATAAACAGCGTATGCCGTATACATCGGAAGAAGCGGTTGAATTTGCTGACCGCACCATGGAAGCCATTAGTTACTTTGCTATCAAGGCTTCTACCAACCTGTCTGAAGAACGCGGCCGTTATACAAGCTTCGAGGGTTCATTGTGGAGCAAAGGCATACTGCCGATCGATTCAATCGATTACCTGGCCGAAGGCCGTGGCAGTTACCTGGACCTTGATCGCAGCCATACCTTTGATTGGGACTCATTACGCGCACGTGTACAGAGAGTCGGTATGCGTAACTCCAACACCATGGCAATTGCACCAACGGCAACCATTTCAAACATCTGCGGAGTCAGCCAGTCAATCGAGCCGACTTACCAGAACCTGTTCGTTAAATCCAACCTGTCAGGTGAGTTCACTGTAGTGAATCCTTACCTGATAGAAGATCTGCGCGAGCATGGCCTGTGGGATGAAGTTATGGCCAATGATCTCAAGTACTACGATGGCAGTGTGCAGATGATCGACCGCGTACCTGCTGACCTGAAACAGCTTTATCAGACTGCATTCGAGATCGATCCACGCTGGCTGGTTGAAGCTGCAGCACGCCGACAGAAGTGGATTGACCAGGGTCAGTCATTGAACCTGTACATGTCAGAACCCAGCGGCGCGAGGCTCGATTCGCTGTACAAACTGGCGTGGGTACGTGGCCTCAAAACCACTTACTACCTGAGATCCATGGGCGCGACCCATGTTGAGAAATCAACCATGGACACAGAACGCGCAAGTAAATTGAATGCTGTAAAAAACACAACGCAGAAAACTTCAGTATCAGAAGCACCAAAAGCATGCTCTATCCTTGATCCGGATTGTGAGGCGTGCCAGTAGTTCAGGAACTAGGTTCCAGGTACTAGGGACGAGGAAAAACTTAACAGACTAATTGCTCAAATAATTCATGGAAGGAAAAACATATGAAGGAGTCGCATTGTTTTTGCCACATAAAAATAATAACGAGGGCTGACGATGAATGACATCTATGCACGCTGTCCCGGGAGGATGCCGGGTAATGAGTTTTAAAGCTGAACTTAAACAGATTTTTTATGATCTGGAGATAATAAATGAGCCGGGGCGCGATGAGATTGCGCACTTCTGCCGCCACGAAGGTATACGGGTCTGGTTTTCAAGAACACGCACAACGTGGCACTCGATAGGACCATCAGCAATAAAACCCTGGTGGATGATACTTGAACCATTACGGACATTTTCACATACAAGTGACAGTCTGGATAAAAATAAAAATAACAAAGTAATAGAGGTAACTTAGAATGCTTAATTGGGAAGATCCACTCGCAAAGTTTAATGAACCTGCTTTCAAGCCACAGCGTAATGAGCAACATCCTCATGCTGGTGACGGCCTTGTTTCAAATGAAGCATTAATGAATACAGCAGGTGATGCGCCCGTGGTAGACCCCATCCCGCCGGCTACTGAAGATGCCACGGTAGCGAGTATAGCTGTATCCACATCAGTTGAGGCATATCACAATGAAGATGATGTTGAAGCTGATCTTACCGGCACCGGCCTGGAAGATATTGAAATGGGTGCTGAACGTATCCAGGTTGATGATAAAAAGATCATCAACTGCCACGCAGACCTGAACCAGCTGGTGCCATTCAAATATGAATGGGCCTGGCAAAAATATCTTGATGGCTGCGCTAATCACTGGATGCCGCAGGAAATAAACATGACGGCTGATCTTGCCCTGTGGCGCGACCCGAACGGACTGACCGATGATGAGCGTACAATTATCAAAAGAAACCTGGGCTTCTTTTCAACCGCTGATTCACTGGTTGCGAACAACCTGGTACTGGCTGTTTACAGGCACATCACCAATCCCGAATGCCGCCAGTACCTGTTGCGTCAGGCATTTGAAGAAGCATTGCACACACATGCTTACCAGTACTGCGTTGAATCACTCGGGCTTGATGAAGGTGAGATATTCAACATGTACCGCGAACTGCCTGCAGTTGCACGCAAGGCCGAATGGGCATTGCCATATACCAAGCATCTGGCTGATCCGAATTTCCATACTGGCACGTCGGAAAATGACCAGAAACTGTTACGTGAGCTGATTGCTTTCTACGTCATTTTTGAAGGCATCTTCTTTTATGTCGGTTTCGCCCAGATCCTGTCCATGGGTCGGCGCAATAAAATGACGGGGGTCGCAGAACAATTCCAGTACATTCTGCGTGATGAATCCATGCATATGAACTTTGGCATCGATGTTATCAACCAGATCAAGATTGAAAACCCGCAGTTGTGGACACAAACCTTCCAGCAGGAAGCCGTGGACATGATTCGCGAAGCCGTTGAGCTTGAGACCCAATACGCACGTGACACGATGCCGCGTGGCGTACTTGGACTTAACGCACCCATGTTTGAAGAATACCTGCAATTCATAGCCAATCGCAGATGCTCACAGATAGGTTTATCAGAACAGTACCCGGGTGCAGGCAATCCATTCCCATGGATGTCTGAGGTACTGGACTTGAAGAAAGAAAAGAACTTCTTTGAAACACGTGTTACAGAATATCAGACTGGAGGTGCCCTGAGCTGGGACTAACGGGGCGGTGCTTGCTAGGAGGAAAACAATAACAAAACCAGGATCAGGGAAAATAAATAATAATAAGCCACGGAGGCTGGAGTAATAATTGAAAGGCGGTAACCCTCAGGTTGCCGCCTTTTTTAATATCAATAACTAATAAGGAGAATTATTGCTACATAATACTATTGCCTAATAGCTGGTAGTTTCGATCGATTTTATGATCTGGGTCAAGAACTACAATCCATCTCATCTGTCATTATAAGAGGATAATAATATTATTAAGCAATTGAAATTAGTGATCTTTTAATTGATCAATCCCGGTAAAAAGGAAACCAGCCCCTGACGAATTGTCAGAGAATGTACCGGAATTGAGTATTACAATCGTGGATTTACCGGGAAATCGTCTATGCTCTATGATCCCGGCATGACATTGATAATAATAAGAATGTACGGACACAAATGAACTAAATAAATATTCAGCGCGACCATGTGACAATTGAGGAATGCTTATTCATAAGGCATGTGGACGTGAATTAAAGTTCTATTGTAACCAACAGGTACGCGATGAAAGCAAAAGTATGTGCTCAATGTAAATTCAAAGAAACGTGCGAAGGGCTGCCTGGCTTCTGCATGTTTGTTCCATATATCCTGATTGCATCGGTTGTTTTCATGGTTTTATATTTCATGCTAACCAGTAAACTGTAACCGCATGTAAATACTGCCCAGTTACTCTATGTTTATTCATTAGTGTAATAGCACGCACCTGTTGCCTGTGAAAATCATTAAAGTGATCGCAGATGCAGGACACGATTCAGGTCCCTGCTGAACAATCTGATGTAAGCGATATCTGCCTTGGCCCAGTTAATGAAGACGGCCGCATATCTGTAAACTGCTCCTAAATGTCGATAACCGCCAGGCTGTTCCCAACTCAACCCAGTCCCTGTTGCAAGCCTCTGAGAACGCAATAATTATTGTATCTATTCGCATAGGTAACATTGCTATTGCTGCTGGTGGTGTTGATCTACATTCGGCATAGATCCGTTACCGCCTGATTACAACCAGAATTTACCTGCTACACTTATTACACCTGGTGATCGTTTACTTCGTTCACAGGAACACGTTCAAGAGAATCCGCACATGAAACACCTAATTCTGCTGCTTATGATATTTGGCACATCGATAAGCTATGCAAAAGAACAAAGTTACATCAGAGACTACACGTACAAGGCTAGCGATCTTGATAGCAAGGTATCTGCTCGCAACAACACCCTGAAATTAATCAAAGCCGGTGTACTGGAAGAGATCGTAAGCTATGTCTATAACAACAGCAGTCTTGAGCAATCTCAGTCTGGCAATGAATTCCGTTCATCTTTTATACAAAAAACCAGCTCATCAAGCGCCGGTTTTTTAAAAGCAAGGATACTGGATGAGAACTGGAACGGTTTCGAGATGAAGATCAAAGCCGAAGTAACAGCCGACCCGGAGAAAATCCGCAAGGAACTGGAACGTGCGCTTGCACTAAAACCAACGTCACAATTAAAATCGGCACAAGCTCTGCCCACTCCACAACAACCAGTCAATATACAAGCACAGGCGGCCCAGCCACAGGCGTTCGTGCCTGTAGCCAACACCACTGCAGATTACAGTGGCTATGTAAAATCAGCTCAGCTGGCAGAAGTCTATTCATTACTACAACCATTAAAGATGACAATGTTGGAATATTACATGATGAATGGCGAGTGGCCGTCCTCCCTGGCGGACATAAGGCTTAAACCTGAGGAAATGACCGATGGGCAATACCTCGACAAGGTGCGGCTGGGAAAGAACGGCCAGATACTGGCCTACCTGAGTGACACCTTCGGCAAGAACAAGATGCTCTCACTTGCCCCCAGGTCAATCATGGGTGGCATGCAGACCCGTTGGGACTGCACGACCAATGTAAACACGAAAGGCTTGATGGGGCTGAGCAACATGAATTGCAAGGAAGACAAGAAGCTGCGCTATAACTGACAGTTTATCAGCTTTTCTTCGGTCTCGATTTCGATACCAGCTCAACAGCTTTTGCTGCTGCTGCGAAGCCAAAACTCGCGGTTACACTGACAACAGAGCCATAACCAAAGCTGCAATCCAGCGACAGTCCGGCAACTCCCGGCTTACAGTAACCGGGATTTCCATCTTCATCGGGGTATTTCTGTTGTTCGTTAGAAAATACACAGGGAATCCCAAAGCTGCGTTTGGGATTCCTTGTGTAACCGTATTTGTGCCTGAGCCGTGAACGCACGCTCGCCGCAAGCGGATCATTCCAGGTTCGCGCCAGGTCCGTGACTTCAATTCTGGCCGGATCAGTCAATCCACCCGCACCTCCCGTCATCACGACAGGAATCTTGTTACGCTTGCAGCAATAAACAATTGCAGCCTTGTACTTGATGCTGTCGATTGCATCAATAACACAATCATAACCACGTTCGATGATATCACGCAGATTATCATCATCAATATGATGCTCGATGGTATTACAACAACAGTGTGCATTGATATCAGCAATACGCGCCTGCATTGCACGAACCTTGTACTGACCAACTGTTGAGTCCAGCGTGTGCACCTGGCGGTTCATATTGCTGCGTGCAATCGTATCGCCATCGACCAGAGTGATTTCACCGATGCCGGAACGCGCCAGTGATTCCACAGCCCATGAGCCGACCCCACCGATGCCAATAACACATATATGCGCATGGCGAAGCGCATCACATACATCATCGCCGTACACACGTGACAGCGTACCGAATTTTTCATCGTAATCACTCATTAAAAGCTGGTCATTCGTTATTCGTCGTTCGTCGTTCGTCGTTCGTCATTCGTCATTCGTCATTCGTCAAAAGACCAACGACCAACGACCAACGACGATAGACCTTTATCAGGTAAAATAATCTCTTTTTCATTTCTATTCGGTTTATGGCCTCTACACCCACAACTAATAAAATCGGTTTTGTCAGCCTCGGTTGCCCCAAGGCCACGGTCGATTCGGAGCATATTCTCACACAGTTGCGCGCCGAAGGTTATGCCATATCACCAAGCTACGACGAGGCCGACCTGGTCGTCATCAATACCTGCGGATTCATTGATGACGCCATTGAAGAGTCACTTGAGGCAATTGGCGAAGCGCTGCATGAAAACGGCAAGGTCATCGTCACCGGCTGCCTGGGCGCCAAGGGTGACATCGTGCAAAAAAGTTATCCCAATGTTCTGGCAGTTACCGGCCCACATGCAACCCGGGAGGTGATGGATGCCATACATAAGCACCTTCCGCCTGAGCATGATCCATTTGTTGATCTTGTGCCAGCACAGGGTATCAGGCTGACCCCGCGGCATTATGCCTACCTCAAGATATCAGAAGGCTGTAATCACCGTTGTACTTTCTGCATTATTCCCGACCTGCGTGGCGACCTGGTAAGCCGCCCGGTAAATGAAGTACTCAACGAGGCTGAGCGTCTGGTAGAGGCCGGCGTTAAAGAACTGCTCGTCATTTCCCAGGACACCAGTGCTTATGGAGTCGACCTGAAATACAAAACACAGTTCTGGAATGGCATGCCGGTAAAAACGCGCATGACAGAGTTGTGCCAGGCACTCGCTACACTGGGTATATGGATCAGGCTTCACTATGTATACCCATACCCGCATGTTGATGAAATCATTCCACTGATGGCAGAAGGAAAACTGTTGCCTTACCTGGACATTCCCTTCCAGCATGCCAGCCCGCGCATTCTCAAGGCTATGAAGCGCCCTGCTGCCAGTGCTAACACCCTGCAGCGTATTCACAGCTGGCGCGAAATCTGTCCTCAGCTGACATTGCGCAGTACTTTCATTGTCGGCTTTCCAGGTGAGACCGAGGATGATTTTGAACAGCTGCTCGAGTTTCTTGATGAAGCCCAACTGGATCGTGTCGGCTGCTTCACCTACTCACCGGTTGAGGGCGCCAAAGCCAACCAGCTTCCACATCATGTAGATGAAGATACCAAGCGGGAACGGCTGCAGCGTTTCATGGAAAGGCAGGCCGCTATCAGTACAGCCAGGTTAAAAAGAAAAATCGGCACTGAACAGCAGGTACTGATTGATGCTGTCAGCGAATCCGGCGCTATTGCACGCAGTTTCGCAGACGCGCCTGAGATAGACGGCCTGGTATACATTGAAGCACACAAAGGCCTTCACCCCGGTGAAATCGTCAACGTCCACATAGATGATACGGATGAACATGACATGTGGGGCAGTATAATCTGCTGACAATGAACACATCAGACTTTGATATTGTCGCGGACCTGTCAGACGATGAAGGCAGCAAAGAATACCAGGACAAGATCAGCCGTACATCGAAAATCAGTGTGCATTTTTCACTAAGCTGGCAATCAGATTACGCCACACACATTGACAGCCAGTTTATCGATAACCTCAATGTCTGGCGCGATTACTTCCCTCCTGAAATAGAAATGCAGCTCGATGCTTGCTCTACAGGAAGCACAATCAGTCACCGCTTTCACCCGGGCGAAGCCCTGCCCGAGTTTTCAAACGCAGAAATCCACAGGGTAAAACAGCAGCAATTTAATCGAAATTATTCCACCCAGATCAAGCTGGAACCGAGACTGGGCCGTTTCTATCCCAGGGGTATCTTCGAAAGTATTCCGGGAAATTACAGTTCAAACCATCAGCCCTGTCGTATCATCGGCCTGGATGACGACTCGATTACAACGGACTTCAACCACCCGCTTGCAGCAAAAACGCTCGATGTCGATACACGCATCATCAACATCTGGGATGGCGGACAGGAGCGCGGCGGTCGCTGTAACGACATCATTGAATTACTAACCACAGGCGGGCCCGGTATGCAGGCACGCTATAACGGTACTGCGACAGATTTCTGCAGCGATGATGCATTTGCCAGAGTCGATACATCAGCTGATGATGCGTTCTACACAACGCCGAGGCTGGTCAATCATCTTGATAGCAACTGTTCACAACAGATCGGTGAGCTGTACAAACAGCTACTGCCACATGATGGCCGGGTACTGGACCTGATGTCGAGCTGGGTCTCGCATTTACCTGCACAATTTTCTACGGCAAGGATTACCGGCCTGGGCATGAACCAGCATGAGCTAGAGCAGAATCCGCTACTTGCCGAAACGCTGGTACATGATCTCAACCAGGAGCCGCTGCTGCCGTTCGATGATGAATTATTTGATGGCATTGTCTGCACCGCTTCGATTGAATACCTGGTCTCACCCGCAGAAGTATTCAATGAGCTCGCACGCGTCCTTAAACCCGGAGCCCCGCTGATCATCACCTTCTCCAATCGCTGGTTTCCACCCAAAGCCATCAAGACATGGGGTAATGTCCATGAGTTTGAACGTATGGGCCTGGTGCTTGAATACTTTATCGAGAACGGCGCATTCGAAAAGTTACACAGCTATTCTTTGCGTGGATTACCACGTCCACCCGATGACAAGTATGCTGACCAGCTGCTGTTGTCAGATCCTGTTTATGCCGTGTGGGCATCAAAAAGCTGATACCTGCTTTGCGCCCGTTCTGGCAGCACCTGAATAATCAGGTCAGGCCCCAATTTATAAGAATATTAATAATATCTGATATATATCATTCTTAGACGCAAGCATTCCCGCTAGACTCTGTTTTTTTAAATTTTCGGGATGCACCCATGGATTCACCTCAGAGCCTCGCCGCGGCTTTCATACTGGGCCTATTCAGCACAGTTCATTGCGTGGGGATGTGCGGCGGTATTATTGGTGCGCTCAGCCTCAGCCTGCCCGATAAAATCCGTCAGCAACGGCTGCCGCACGTTATTTTCATCAGTCTCTACAATCTCGGCCGGATACTCAGCTATTCCATCGCCGGACTTGTGGTCGGCTATATTGGTGCTGAAGCCGCCGCCTACACCGACATGTCTGGCGGACCATCCATTTTGCGATATACCGGCGTGGTACTGATGATCGCAATCGGCCTGTACCTGGCCGGCTGGTTGCCACAATTGTCCAAAGTTGAACGAATAGGCATGCCGCTGTGGAAGCGACTGGAGCCAATAGGACGTAAGCTCGTCCCTGTCACAACAATGCCCAGGGCACTGTTCTACGGGCTAATCTGGGGCTGGCTGCCGTGCGGAATGGTGTATTTTGTACTGGTATGGGCACTGACCTCGGGCAGCGCAACCCAGGGTGCGCTGACCATGGCCGCCTTTGGCCTTGGCACATTACCCTCTTTGCTGGCAGCCGGGCTCGCCATGTCATGGCTGAAACGCTTTACCCAGTCGAACAGGGTTCGCCAGCTTGTAGGTGTGCTCGTTATTGTGATGGCGACTGGCAGCCTGTTGATGCCCATGGGCGGACACAGGCACGGCCATGCTGATGGCGAACATGGCAGTCATCAGCACATGAGCAGCCAGATGCAGCAATAAATGATGCGTTCATATCCATGCCCCGCTGTGTTAAATTGCCGCGCCTTCGATTTAACCAGCCTGATGTCAGCTGTTTCTTATGGATAATCCAATAACCTATACCTCGGCGTTTCTGCTGGGACTGTTCAGTACAATTCATTGCGTTGGCATGTGCGGCGGAATTATCGGCGCACTTAGCCTCAGCCTGCCCGTGGATATCCGCAGCAACAAGCCGCGCATGCTCATGTTCGTCACCACCTACAACATTGGCCGCATATTCAGTTACAGCCTTGCAGGCCTTGTCGCCGGCGCCATAGGAACCGGGATTCTGGCATCCGTTGGCTTTGACCAGGGCCATGCCATTCTTCGCGCCATTGGCGTCGCCATGATGGTCGCGATTGGCCTCTACCTGGCGGGATGGCTGCCACAGCTCGCCATCGTCGAGAAAATTGGTGTACCGGTATGGAAGAAGCTGGAGCCTGTAGGCCGCAGCTTATTACCTGTTGCTACCCTGCCCAGGGCACTGGCCTATGGTCTTATCTGGGGCTGGCTTCCCTGCGGCCTGGTGTACTTCGTACTGGTCTGGGCGCTCACTGCCGGCAATGCCATTCAAGGCGCATTGACCATGCTTGCCTTTGGCCTTGGTACGCTGCCGACCCTGCTCGCAACCGGTTTCATGACCTCATGGTTAACGCGCTTTGCCCGCTCCTCCACCGCCCGCCAGGTAGTCGGCCTGCTTATTATCGCAATGGCCATCGGCAGCCTGTTCATACCCATGGGTGACCAAGGCCATGGACATCACCATCACTAATGTTGCTGGTTAAAAAAAAACAGGCGTTTAAATCATTACTCGGTCGTTCACCGGTAATGGAAGCTGTCATACGTACTGCACAGATTGCCGCAGCCACCGATGTGCATATCCTGATCGAAGGTGAGACCGGCACCGGCAAGGAACTGCTCGCGCAGGAAATCCAGTCTTCGAGCCAGCGCGCTGAACAAGCTTTTGTTGTCGTTAACTGTGCAGCACTGCCTGTGGAACTGGTTGAGTCTCTACTATTCGGACATGAACGCGGCGCTTTTACCGGCGCGCATGAACGCAAGGAAGGCTATGTACAAAAAGCCCATAAAGGCACCCTGTTTCTCGACGAAATTGGTGAACTGCCACTTTCGATACAGGCAAAACTGCTGCGCTTCATCGAACATGGCGAAAGCCAGCGGCTGGGTTCCGCTGAAATAGAAACTGTCGATGTGCGTATTATCGCAGCGACCAACCGCAACCTGATGCAAATGGTCGACAGCGGCGGTTTCAGAAAGGACCTGTTCTACCGGCTGAATATCGTACCCATGCAGCTACCGCCATTACGCCAACGTAAACGTGACATTACTGAACTGGCCGATCATTTTTTGCAACTGGCCGCAGAACGTAACCAGACAGAAATATCAAGACTAACGCAAGAAGCACTGGAAATACTTAGAAAATACCACTGGCCTGGAAATATTCGTGAACTGCGCAACGTGTGTGAGCATGTTTCTGCACTATCGCCAGGACAAAACATAAAATCTGAAAACCTGCCACTGGATTTGAGTGCAAGCAAGACTATATCCGGACGCAGTGCAGGCTTCGAATTACCAGAGGAAGGCATCAACATGGAGACGCTCGAAATCGACCTGATACAGCAGGCGTTAGACTATGCTAAAGGCAATAAAAGCGAAGCAGCCCGCCTGCTGGGTCTATCACGCGATGCTTTCCTCTATCGTCTGAAGAAACACAATCTGTAACCTGTCGCAGGAGTCGACCATGCCAAATGACTTGAAGTTAAAAGTTCTGTTTTTATGCACCGGGAATTCCTGCCGCAGCCAGATGGCAGAGGGCTGGGCGCGTGAACTCAAAGCTGACCTTATTGAACCCTACTCTGCCGGTATAGAAACACACGGCCTTAATCCTTATGCAGTGCGTGCAATGCAGGAAGCGGGAGTCGATATATCATCACACCAGAGCACTAATGTATCTGAGTATTCTGATATCGAATTCGACTACGTCATAACCGTATGCGGTCATGCGGATGAACACTGCCCTGTCTTCAGCGGTCATTCCATTGTTATCCACAAGGCTTTTGACGATCCGCCGAAACTGGCGGCTGATGCTAGAACTGATGAGGAGAAGATGCTGCATTATCGGCGTGTACGCGACGAAATACGCTCGTATGTAGAGACCCTGCCCGCATCACTGCAGAATCATTAAACAAGCCGGTTTTTCTGACAGGCAATCGATCCCAGGATACTGGCTTAAAAACTCTCGCAGAGACGCAGAGCACGCAGAGCACGCAGAGGTATTTGAGGTTTAGGTGTAGCCCGCATATTGCACGAAGGCGGACAAAAAACCCTGGATTTAACTCTGCGATCTCTGCGATCTCTGCGCCTGCGCGAGAAAAAAAATTCAGTTCCTGCCTCTGTGTGATTCCACTCAGCCTGGCCGGCAAAACCATGTTTTATTTACAAGATTGCTGTGGTTATTTACCGATTACGAATGATAATATTTAGCGATGGTGTACTCAGAATTCAATCCGGACAGCGGTAACGGTTATATAGTACTGAAGCCCAACAACTCTGCCACCTGGCGCTTCAATATAATGGTGGTGGTATCGCTTGCTTTTATCGCTCTGCTTATTTCAACATTTTTTCTGCTGCAAGGCCTGTGGCTAATCGCACCGTTCTCTGGCCTGGAAGTGCTGGCTCTACTCGGCTGCCTCTACCTGTGCGCACGTTCAAACATTCAGACTGAAGTTATTAAATTCAGTCCTGATAAGGTCATTATCGAACAGGGCCGCACCTTTGCCGAAAAGTCATGGGAATACCACAGGCCGTGGGCGAAGATATTTGTCAGGAAGCCAAGGCACAGGGGGCACCCGGACCAGGTCGTGATTCGGTCGCATGGCAAGGAACTGGAACTGGGCTCATTTTTAAACAAGGATGACAAGCAGGCCCTGGTCACCAAGCTGCGCAAAATAATCTACCGCTAGGAACTTTACCCTCCTCTAACAGTTCTCAAGCGCATGCTCAGTAAATTTTCATGGCTACCGCTTTTGTTCATAGCACCCCACTCGATGGCTGAACAAATTATTCTGGATAAAAGTTATTTTGAGCACATTCATTTCAGACGTATCCAACCGACAGTTGTTACATTCAACACAGATACAATACATTTTGATGTCAACAAAAGCTCATCCTTTCTTGTACTCGCATTCGACGATATTAAAACGGTCCGCAGAGTATCTTTTCAATGGAAAGCGAATGGCATGCTCAACAAGGCCAGCGCCGATCAGGAAAAAACTCGCAATGGCGATGATGCATGGCTTCGTGTTGGCCTGATAATCAGCGGACAGCCAGAGTTCGTACCTGAACCCCTGTTGCCGCGCTGGGTGCAGCAAGTCAGAAAGATACTCAAGCACCCCTCAGACAAGATGATTTACCTGATACCGGACGCCAGGCATGCTCCTGGTGAAACATGGAGAAGTCCATTCAGCTCTTACATTGAGATGATTTCAGTCGAAAGCAGCAATATCAACAATGCGTGGAAGCAAGTCACTTATGAATTTACCGGACCACAGCAAACTGTTGGCCTGTGGATCATGGCTGATGGTGATAACACCGGTTCGATATTCAGCAGTCAACTAAGAAATCTTGAAATAGAGTAAGGCCAGGTATTGTTGTTGATGTACCAGTATTCAGGAGCATTACAGCAATGGCATCAGCAACTGCATGACCGAAAATCAACCAGGCCCATCTGAGCAAATGCATTATTGATATAACACTATTTTTTTTATTTCAATAAGTTATTAATTTTATAATGGCGCACAGCTACCGCTCCCCGACGGCATGTGGCATGCTTGAATCTCAAATTGCGCAGGTGAACATGAAAATATGGCCAAAACAGGATCGACCAGGCTGACTATGCCACAGCATGAAGACAATACTATTGATCTTCCAGCAAATACTCATGTTGCTTTTTCCAGCAAAGCGAATGTTCTTAACAAAGCGCTACTGGATGGTTTCCTGAAACATCAACATGATGCAGATATCAAACGCAGCCACCTGTTCAATGGCCGTTATGAAAACCTTTATCTGACCCCTGCACATATTCCCGAACTTCATGACTTGCTCGATGAAGCCTGTGACCATGCCAGCCGGATTCTGGGCAAAGGTGATCTGCAGGCCGGTTGCTGGTTCAACCACATGCCACCCGGCGCTGTAACAACCGTGCACAGTCATGATGATGACGATGAACTGCTGTCAGCAGTGTATTATGTTTCTTTACCCGCAAATTCAGGCAAGCTGATAATCCATGAGGGTGATGAACAACACATCATTACACCACAGCAAGGCATGTTCGTTTTTTTTGCACCCGACGTTGTGCACGAAGTCAGCGAAAATATGAGCAGCCAGGACCGCTTGTCGATCGCTATCAATTTTGGCAGGCGTAAAAATGCCAGCGACTAGTACATTGAAGCGCTGCGGCTGGTCACTGGCAAGTGAACTGGAGCAGGACTACCATGACAAGGAATGGGGTGTCGCGCAGCACGATGACTGTAAGCTATTTGAGTTTATAACACTGGAAGGCGCACAGGCCGGCCTGAGCTGGGCAACCATCCTTAAAAAGCGAGAGAATTACCGCAAACTGTTTAATCAGTTTGATGTTGAAAAAATCGCCCGCTATAACAAACGCAAGCTGGAGTCATTGCTGAGAAATCCGGGCATCATCCGTAATCGCCTCAAGATCGAATCCACGGTTTCCAATGCCAGGGCATTTATCGAAATCCAGAATGAATTCGGCAGTTTTGATGCCTACATCTGGCGATTTACAGAGGGCAGACCCATCGTCAATCGATGGAAAAAGATGCCGGACGTCCCTGCCAGCACTGAAATTTCGGACGCAATGTCAAAGGACCTGAAAAAACGCGGCTTCAGGTTTGTTGGCAGCACTATTTGCTATGCCTATATGCAGGCTACCGGCATGGTCAATGACCACACCATCGACTGCTTTCGATATCAAGAGTGCTGAATGATAAATATTTGGCAGTTCAAAGCTTAAGGACTTACCCACCAAAGGAACTAGGGGTAGAATACGCAAAATTCTAATAACGGGCTAATTCAATGATACAGTTCAGGGCCAGCTACAGCCGCTCCATCCTGCTACAACTCATCCTGCTCTCGATAGTGCTAATACTCATCATCCTGATTAACCTGGATTTTGTTAGTGATATCTACTTCAAGAACCAGGCAACCCGGGTCGGATATGTTGTAAACGGCAGTATTCTGGTTTTATTTGCGTTTGGACTATTCAGGATCATATCGCTGTTGATGCGCTACTCACTGGAAGAATCGGCGCTTGCCCGGTTTTTACGTAATGTAGAGGACGAAGAGTCCCTGGCAACGGACAAAATCAGCAAAAATTCGCTAATCGCCCGCCGCTATAGGTCAGTCGTTGAAATAAGCAAACATAATGTCGCGGTTAACCACAGCGCCCTGGCTTCGACCCTGCTCGCCACGGAAAGCACACGCTTGAGCATGCCCAAGTTCATCAGCAACATCCTGATTCTGACCGGCGTATTCGGCACCATCGTGTCACTCTCGGTAGCCTTGCTGGGAGCCTCCAACATCATAGATTCTGCTGACGGGATGGGCAGCATGGGCATGGTCATTCATGGCATGTCCACTGCTCTGTCCACCACGACTACAGCTATCGTCTGTTACCTCTTCTTCGGTTATTTCTACCTGAAAGTCACTGATGTTCAGACCCAGCTGCTCAGTGGCATCGAACAGGCAACGGCGCTCTACATCATGCCGCGATTCACTTATCAAACCGACAGCATGCTGCACGAAATCGGCAACCTGGTGCGTTCGCTGCGTGATGCTGCGGAAAAAATGGGGCTGGTAGAAGCAGATTTCGCAAATGCCGGCAGTCAAATGAACAATATGATAGGCACCTATGCCGACAGTGTTGGCAACCTCGATGACAATATCAATGAAATAAAACAACTGCTACGTAGCGGATTCAGGTTGCCGGAGTAGCCCACATGTTCACCTTCCATCTGCTGTCCGCCTTCGCGCAATATGCGGGAAAATCATGAACGACGACTTCATTGACCTGCGTAGCGGCAACCTGAGCAGCGAAAGTTTCTGGCCTTCATTCACCGACATCATGACGGTTGTGGTTATGATATTCCTCATGACCTCTGTTGTGTTGATGGTAAGAAACTGGGAACTGATCGACCAGTTACGTACCAGCCTTCTGGCCGAACAAAAAGCCTCTGAAATGATCCGCTCAACTTCCGAAGTTAATGCGACCCTGGAGGAACAGCTTGCACAGGCACAACATGAGATTTCGGTCTTGCGCATGCAATTAATGCAGACCAGCGAAGACAATGAAATGTTGAGTAGAACACTGGCAGACAAGGAACAGCAGATAATTGTAATCATGTCAGATAACCAGAAGCTTGAAGCTGCGCTGTCAAATACTGAAGAACAGGTTGCCAACCTGGACAACCAGCTGCAGCAGGTCATCATCGACCTGGATAAACTTCGCAGCAACTACGAAGAACAAACCACCGAATTGAAAACCACCCAGGACAAACTGGTTATTCTGTCAGAAGAAAAAGAGTCGCAGTCAAGACAGCTGGTTTCTATTGAAACCGACTACAGCAACCTCAAGGTAAAATATGACAAGCTGGTCAAGCCCGAACGCACCGCAAAAGGTAAATATGTCGTTGAAGTAAACTATGAAAAGATCAAGGGCAAAGGCCGAATCCGTTACAAGGACGCAGGTGACAAAAGCTATACCACACTCAATTCAGATGATTTACATAGCAAACTCGCTGCATTAAAGAAACAACATACGAAGAATCTTTATATCAAAATTATTATTCCGGAAAACAGTGGTCTCTCGTATAGCGAAGCATGGGAATTTATGAAGGGCATTCTGTATAAATACGACTATTACTACCAGCAGTAACAGAATACCATTCGTTTT
>CAZRKQ010000222.1:0-4734 GCA_964600755.1 uncultured Thiotrichaceae bacterium | reverse complement strand
CACCACGGCCGACACCATTCGCCAACGCTACTGGCCGGTCAGCGGCCTGCATAAACTCGATGCCCTGACCCGCATCCTTGAAGCCGAGCTGTTTGACGGCATGCTTGTTTTCGTGCGCACCAGGACAGCAACGGTTGAGTTATCTGAGAAACTGGAAGCACGCGGTTATGCCTCGGCAGCGCTCAATGGTGACATCCCGCAAAACCAGCGTGAACGTACCGTAACAAATTTAAAAAATGGCAAACTGGATATCATTGTTGCCACCGATGTCGCGGCACGTGGCCTCGACGTCGATCGCATCAGCCACGTTGTGAATTACGATATCCCGTATGATACGGAAGCCTATGTGCATCGTATCGGGCGTACGGGTCGTGCCGGTCGCCAGGGCGATGCCATTCTGTTTGTCGCACCGCGTGAAAAACGTTTGCTGAGCGCCATTGAAAAAGCCACCAGGCAGAAGATCGAGATCATGGAGCTGCCTTCTACAGAACTGATCAATGACAAGCGCATCGCCAAATTCAAGCAACGTATTACCGATACCCTTGCAGCAGAGGATTTAAGCTTTTTTTCTCAACTGATCGAACAATACGAACAGGAACATAACGTACCTGCCGAAGAAATTGCCGCTGCTCTTGCCCAGCTATTACAGGGCGATGCACCCTTCCTGCTAAAGAAACAGCCACCACGCAAAGACAGCAGTCACAGTAAACCTCAAAGGCAAGCTGGTGATAGACAACCAGGTAAACAAGGTGAACGTTCAGCAAGAAAGGAAGCACCACCTGAAAAGGGCCTGGAACGCTTCCGCATTGAAGTCGGTCACAAGCACAACGTTATGCCGGGCAACATCGTCGGCGCCATTGCTAATGAAGCAGGCATCGAAAGCCAGTACATAGGCCGTATCAACATTCATGATGACCACAGCCTGGTTGACTTACCCGAAGGCATGCCCAAAGAGATTTTCAATGATCTGAAATATGTCTGGGTATCAGGCCAGCAATTAAAAATTTCCCGTTTAGGCAAAGAAAAAAAGCACAGCAAATCAGCTTCTCACACCAGGGGTAAAGCCAATGGGCCAAAGAAAGACAAAGCCCGGCGCAAGAAAGTCAGCAAGAAGAAAGTACGAAGGAAAACCAAGCAACAGCAAACACATCCCTGACTACTGAGTTGTTGTCGTTCAGATTTGAAAGACACACCCAAAACGAATTCAAAAACAATTCACCACAGAGACACAGAGGACACAGAGTTTTACTTTGTTAACTGCGCCTGTGGCGTAGTTAACAATATGAAGCGACCCTGTAAATTAAATTGTGTAACTGCTCATTAATTAATACCCTAACCTACAGGATAATTAATAATGAGTATAGTTATGGACGAGAAAGAGATGAGAGCCTTGGCAGCCCAGCTGGCCAAGAACATAAAAACAGAAAAAGACTTAGGTGATTTCAGTCGTCAGCTTAAGAAGATGACGGTTGAAGCGGCACTCGGCGCTGAGATGGAAGAACACCTGGGTTATGCCAAACACTCACCAGAAGGCCATCACACGGGTAATAGCCGTAATGGTTTTAGTGGAAAATCACTGAAAGGCAACCACGGTGAAGTCGATATTAACGTGCCACGCGATCGCAATGGCTCGTTTGAGCCTCAAATCGTACACAAAGGCCAAACCCGCCTGACAGAGTTTGATGACCAGATATTAAGCCTGTATGCCAAAGGCATGACCACTCGAGACATCGTCGATTGCTTCAAGGAAATGTACGATGCTGATGTTTCTGCAGGCCTGATCTCACAGGTCACCAATGCCGTACTGGAACAGGTACATGAGTGGCAGTCTCGGCCTTTAGATGAAGTCTATCCCGTCGTTTACCTGGACTGTCTGGTGGTAAAAATCCGCCAAGACAAGCGGGTGATCAACAAAGCGATTTATATTGCACTGGGTATCAATCTAGAGGGACATAAAGAGTTATTAGGGATGTGGATCTCTGAAAATGAAGGCTCTAAATTCTGGCTATCGATCTTGACCGAGTTACAAAACCGGGGCATTAAAGATATGTTTATTGCCTGTGTCGATGGCCTGAAAGGCTTTCCAGAAGCGATTAACACAGCCTACCCTGATACCAAGGTACAGCTTTGTATCGTGCACATGGTTCGTAACTCGCTACGTTTCGTTACCTGGAAGGATCGTAAGGCAGTGGCCGCAGATCTTAAGAAAATATATTCATCGCCAACAGTGGATGAGGCGGAGCGAGAGCTGGCTAATTTTGGTGAAGTCTGGGATAAGAAATACGAGACGATATCAAGATCATGGAATGAACACTGGCCGAATTTAATCACTCTTTTTGACTACCCAGATGAAATTCGAAAAGTGATTTATACCACCAATGCGATCGAATCACTGAATAGCGTGATCCGTAAAGCCATCAAAAACCGGAAGATATTTCCTCACGATAACTCGGCATTAAAGGTAACCTGGCTAGCCATTCAGGCAGCTTCTAAGAAATGGACCATGCCGCTGCATCATTGGAATATTGCATTGAATCGGTTTATGATCGAATATCAAGGCCGGTTACCGAGAGGTTACTAGTCATTGAGCAACCGGGCAGTTACACAGAATTATTTACAGGGTCCAGCATTCAACTTGGTTATTATAATTTGCGTGTATTTGCGTTTATTTGCGGACAATTAATACGCATCACATCTGTGTTTATCTGCGTTCATCTGTGGATTGAAGTATTGATTTGCTTATATTTGCGGATAATTGATTCCTATGAATAAGCATATAAAGCTATTCACCTTCCTCCCGCTTTTCTGATGGATTCCTGCTCCCTGGCGAGTACATGCCGGCTTATAATATCCTGGACATCTGCGCTCATACGCTTAAATTCAACTGAGATCCTGTAATGACCGGGGTCTGCCATGTCATTTGTGTTATGTGTACACGCAACAACCCTGGCATAACTAAAGATACCCGTATGTTCAGGCAGTAATACAAGCCTGAGTTCCAGCGTTGATCCTGTCATCATCGGACTGGCCGACATAAAGGACAGTCCTCCAGCACCCAAATTCACTTTCTGCGGAGTCATATCCATATCACTCATTGCGATTTCCACATAATACTCACTGAGCAAATTAAGCTTTTTGTCTAAAGCCGATAAGTATTGAGCAATCTCGGGACTCCCCGCTTCAACCACCCTGTAAAGCGGCTGCATCTCCCTGGTTATGCAGTCAAACCTGGCCTTGAGCGTCAATTTATCAATCAATAACTGATCATCATAATTCTTATCTTCATCGCGACTATGATCAGATACGACCCTGTAATGCAAAATAGCAACATCATCAATTCGAAAATAATTACGCTTTTCGACCGCTTTCTTTACTTGAACATGTTTCATTGTGTAAATCCTGGCTTGTATTTAACGTTTACATACTGCTAGTGTGGTGTAACTGTTAATTAACTTCCTCTAAATTGACTTTCGTTAATGCTTGAGAGTCAGATGCCTTGGTATAATCCATCATAATTTCCACTCGCCGATTCTTGGATCTGCCCTTTACGGTCCTGTTCGTATCGACTGGTTGTGTTTCAGCATATGCAGCAAGCTCAAATCGCTTTTTCCTGAGTATGCTGTCTTTTGATAGCTGATGAATAACACTCACGGCCCTTGATGCCGAAAGTTCCCAGTTAGAACGAAAGCGATCAGTGTGTATAGGATAATTATCGGTATGGCCTGAGACAATAATGACTCCATCAAAATCTCTGAACACCTTACTTATTTTTTTCGTAATTGAACTGAACGGCTTGATCAAGTTCGCACTACCTGAATGAAATGACCCCTTTTCTCTGATTCGAAGAATAATTCTTTGCTGTTCCACCTGAAGATCAATCAGGCCTTTATTGATCTCATCACTAAGCGCTTTAGCGATTAACTCACTATCTGTTTTTATACGGGTTAATTGCTCCAGCGCCTCTGTATCGCCTTTCATTTCCTTGTGTTTACTCTCCCCGCTTTCCTTACCTTTTTCTGCAGGATCAGTAAACACCGGAAACTCATGATATTCCTGAGATGTTATCTGGCGCACCTCATTGAATGGTGTGGATTCCGGCTTTCCCGGGCTGAATTCCCGAGCGACTATATTCAAGCCTTTAGGCGGCTCCTTTGCCTTAATCTCTCGCTGTACACCAAATGCGTCCTTCATAGAGCCTGCAAGTTCTTTATAAACGGCTTTATCCATTTCCGAAAAGGAGAATAGAAGCACAAAAAACGCCAGTAACAACGACATCAAATCGGCGAATGTCATTACCCACGCAGGTATACCGGCATCCTGTTTTTTTGCCGCAGATTCCTCACTCACACTAGCGCCCTCGCACGGTCATTTCACCGATGATCATGCCGCTTTTTCTTCAACAGCAGCCTTTTTACTGGCCGGCAGGTAGGCATTGAGCAGGCCTTCAATCATTCTTGGATTCAGCCCTTCCTGTATCGCACTGATGCTCTCCAGAATCATCGATTTATTCAAGCACTCTTCATTACTGCGATGAGCCAGTTTATCGGCGATTGGTAAAGCTATAGTGTTGGCTATGACAGCCCCGTATAAAGTTGTTAACAGTGCAACAGCCATCGCAGGACCGATCGCTTTTGGGTCACTCATATTAGACATCATTTGCACAAGACCAATTAGAGTACCGATCATCCCCATCGCCGGGGCGACATCCCCTATTGCCTTGAATACATTCAAGCC
>CAZRKQ010000221.1:0-1688 GCA_964600755.1 uncultured Thiotrichaceae bacterium | reverse complement strand
ACGAAGAAGCCTGGAAGTATAATGTCTACCCGTTGTATGACGACATGATCAAGCGTATCAGTGCGCAGGAAAACCGCCTGTTCGGTGACAGGAAAGAGTTTGTCTATTTTGCGCCAGGCGCTATACGCATCGCCGAAAAAGCATCGGCACCAGTAAAGAACCGTGCACACTCCATTTCAACCACGATTGACCTTAAAGGTAATGAAGAAGGAGTGATCGTGGCCGTTGGTGGCATGACCGGCGGCTTCTCCATGTTCATCAAGAACAGGCAGCTGCACTATGATTACAACTACCTCGATGGTGTGCATTACAACCTGGTGTCACCGCCATTGCCGCTGGGTAAAACCGAGCTGAAATTCAACTTCATCAAGACCAGGGAGTTTGGCGGTACCGGCGAGCTGTACCTGAACGGAATCAAGGTCCATGAAGTGGATATGCCGGCGATGCATATCAGTACTTACTCGCTGGCGGAGACGTTTGATGTTGGCCGTGACACGGGTACCCAGGTATCAAAAATGTATACCGATCCATTCCCGTTCAAGGGCGACCTGGACCGGGTGGTGGTGCGCTTAACAGAATAGCTGGTGCATTTCGCCAAGGCTGCATTAAAGAACAATGAGGATATTATGAAAGTTATACGTAGTTGCTGGATTGTGTTAACGCTTGTCCTGTTACAGGCATGCTCCGGAATACAGGTCAGCCAGGATTTTGAACAGGGTTTCGATTTTTCCGGGCTGAAAACCTTTGCCTGGCAGCCGAACGAAAATAATGAATGGGGCTTAACAGATAATGACCTGGTTGACAGGCGAATTCGGAATGCAATTGTAAATACACTGACGACCAGGGAATTTACCCAGGATGATTCCGGACAAGCGGATTTTCTCATCAGTTATGACGTGGCTGTTGAACAGAGGATCAATAGCAGCAATGTCAGCGGCGGCGTTTCAATGGGGCGTTCCACACGAGGTCGTCATGGCAGCATCGGTATCAGTACGGGCTCGCAAATAAGTACATACGATCAGGGCACCCTATTGATCGATGTGACAGATGTGGCCAGTGACAAGCTGGTCTGGCGGGGTATCAGTTCACAGGCATTACCCGACCTGTCTGATCCGCAGCGATTGACAGACAGGGTTAATGAAACGGTAGCTGCAATCCTGAAACAGTTCCCACCTGGCAGGGCTGAATAAGTATTTGTGACCTGAATCTATGCAGATGCTTTCAATGTTGTCGATGGAAGTTCTGCAAACAGCTTTCTGTAGCTCGAGCTGAACTGTCCCATGTGCCAGAAGTCGTGCTGTTGCGCGATGGTTGAAACCTGGTTAGTTTCAGGATCGGCTGCACGCAGATGCTTGCGGACATTATTAAGTCTGTGAATCAATGTATAAGCTTTTGGCGTCATGCCATAGCGTTCACGAAAAGCATATTCCAATGTACGTTCGCTGACATTGCATGTGTCACATAATTCCGGGATTGTTACTATGCAGTTGCCGGACTCGTGAATAAAGTTTTCCGCTGCCTGCAGGGCGTGGTCGCGTTTGCGGGCTGGTTTCCTTGTTATGGGGTGTTGGCTTTTCGCTACGATTCTGATCAGCCGCTCGGCCAGTTCATGCTCAAGTTGCTCCAGCTGCATGCTATAACTGCTTAGATCATTACTCATAGTGAGTTCCCGTTCAAAACTCAGCAAC
>CAZRKQ010000220.1:0-3058 GCA_964600755.1 uncultured Thiotrichaceae bacterium | reverse complement strand
TGTCACCCCTATCGCAACTCGCAAGGGCAGCCAAAACCATTTCACCGCGAAATTGAAACTCCGTAGTTCACAGTCAGCCTTGGTTGCTTCAGCTGCATGGATTCTTATAAGGACCTCATCATCCTCAGGTTCTGGTTTTTCTATCTCTCTAATTTGAAGAACGTCGGGCGCCCCGTATTTTGTGTACACAATTGCTTTCATGAGAATCATCTGATTTCTTTAATTGGAGGCAATACTGATTAACTCGTCAAAAACTTATCGAGGAGCCTTTAAAACCTAACGTCTTAGCGGTCATTTGGTTGTTTTGTTCTAGCTTTATTGGCCTGACTGACGTAGCGTGGCTATCGTAAAGCACAAAAAATAAGATAATAAACTAGAGCCGTAACCGAGAAATATATCCCTTGAATTTTCTTTTTACTAAATACATCAAACAAACGCTTCAACCACAAAATCCACAAAGGCACGTACTTTCGCGGTGAGGTATTGCCGGTGAGGGTACACCGCATACACGCCTAATTCCATCTGATCATAACCCTCTAAAATAATTTGCAGGTCGCCACTTGCCACTTCCTGCTCACAGGTAAAAAGCGGTAACCGTGTTATGCCAATATCCTGCACCACCATCGCAACTTCGATCTCGGCACTATTACACATCGCACGCGGATCAACCATGACACTGGAGCGCACACCGTCTTTATAAAAATCCCATTGTGTCGGTGTTGGCAATAATGAATAAGCAATGCAATCGTGCTGCGTTAAATCTTCTACTGTTTTCGGGCAACCTTTACGTTTTATATATTCGGGTGATGCTACGACAACCGCCCTGGATAAAGTGAATTTACGTGCCACCAAGTTGGTATCTTCAATCTCACCGACACGGATTACCACATCATAACCTTCTGCAACAACATCAATGAGACGGTCATTGAATTCCACTTCAAGTTTCACCTCAGGATAGCGGTGCATGAACTTCGGTAGAACATCGAGTAAATATTTTGAACCAAAACTGGCAGGTGCATTTATGCGCAACAGGCCGCGCGGTTGGTCCTGTAGCTGATTGATCGAACGTTCCGCATTTTCTGCATCGATCACTATCTGGCTACAGCGCTCGTAATAAGCGCGGCCTGCATCGGTCAGGCTGATAGTCCGCGTAGTGCGATTAAGTAAGCGACTACCCAGGCGCTTCTCCAGGCGGGTGATCTCCTTACTTACGTAAGAGGTGGAATGTCCTAGCGCTCGTGCAGCCGCAGTAAATGAACCGGCATCAATTACTCCGACAAATACGGCTACGCCATCTAACAGATCAGTCTTTGCGACTTTCTGGACCATTTTTCGCTCTTTTTAGGCCCTTTAGGCACTATATGGAAATAGTGTATTTCTATTTACCATATTTATCATCATATGTTAACAATCTACACTATTTCCATGTTAGCGAATAAGTTGATCTACACACCAAAACAGCATTTTTTCGGGAGAGCATCACATGAAAATACTCGCATTCGCAGCTACGAGCAGCTCGAAGTCCATTAACAATCAGCTGGCCAGTTACGCAGCCCGCCAGCTAACCAGTCAGCAAGAAGGTATAGAAACAGAGATACTTGACATAAATGACTACGAGCTGCCCTTATTCAGTGAAGACAGGGAAGCCGAGCTCGGCCAGCCCGAGCTGGCTAAATCTTTTCTCGATAAAATCGCTAACAGCGATGCCGTAATTATCTCCTTTGCCGAACACAACGGCTCATACACAGTGGCCTATAAAAACATCTTCGACTGGGCATCACGTATTAACCCGAAAGTGTTTCAGAACAAAGCCATGGTATTGCTAGCCACTTCACCCGGCCCCGGTGGTGCATCCAGTGTTCTGGCAGCAGCCACTGCCTCAGCACCGTATTTTGATGGCGATGTAAAAGCCAGTCTTTCGGTACCCAGTTTCTATGACAACTTTGATAGCGAACAGGGCCGCATCAATAATGATGAAATTTATGAACAATTACTCGCAGCGGTAAACAGCTTACTTGAAAACAATTCTGCAGAGTTAAAGCAGGCCAGTTAAACGAAAAATACGGAGACCACTTATGAATACCACCATGCAAATATTAAAACGAGACAGTTTGAACGAAGGTGGCTTTGCCGGTTTAAAGGAACACCGCCTGGTAAAAGAGCCGAAAGTTTTTGGTCCGCAAGAAAACGATGACGGCAGTTGGCCGGGGCTGGGGAACTTTGTTTACCTAGCCGATGCCCGCTTTATGCCACATGGCGAAACACGCATGCATGGCCATCATGAGATAGATGTTATCTCGGTAATGGTCGATGGCAGGATCGCACATGAGGGATCACTTGAGCATGGACAAGATTTAACAGGTAATGCCGTGCAGGTGCAGCGTGCTGGTGGCGAAGGCTTCTCTCATAATGAGATCAACCCGGACGAAGAATGGAACCGTATGATTCAACTGTGGGCGTTACCCGAAGTACCTGGTCAGGCAGCAGACTATAAGGTGTACCAACCTACAACGGGTGAACTCACTCGTATCTATGGCGGTGAAGACAATAGTGGTGCAGACTTTCCAGCGAAAACGCAAATTGATGTCGCCGTGCTGAGTAACGGACAGCAGATAGAAGTGAATGAGCCGTTTCTTGCCTACATCACACGCGGCAAAGGCATTGCGAATAATAAACAAGTCGGAGATGGTGATCTGATGCGTGGTGAGTCAATAATATTTAAAGCAACAGATGATGTTCAGTTAATCGTTGTTCACGCAGGATAATGATACGATGAGTGTGAATAAGCAGCTAACGGCGCCAAACCAGCATGCAATGTTAGCCTTTACCTTCGTAACATTATTGCAATTGGTTTATTTCATTATATGCAGTCTGAGACTTAAGTATGCATAATCGTGCCAATGTCTGCTATATTGGGTCGTTTTTTCTCCTACAGTAGCCGCTTATATTAGCCATTACGAAACGAGCATTTCCGGCCTAAACCAGACCTACAGCTCGCGTGGTCAAAATACTCATGCGGCCATGCGCATCTCCGCACGCACCGGTCGCCGGCCACTGT
>CAZRKQ010000219.1:0-2682 GCA_964600755.1 uncultured Thiotrichaceae bacterium | reverse complement strand
GCAGGGCAGAATCTGATAATCGACAGGGAGTATGTTGATAACAGTTTGGGTGAGTTAGTCGAAGACGAGGACCTCAGCCGTTATATCCTTTAAGCGGCTGATGATCTTTTTGTTCGAGAATAAAAAATCATCATCAGTGGTAAATTAATCTAAAGTAAAGACAATAGATAAGCGACAACTATGCCTAGACCAACCAGTATAAATCTACATCAGAAAAGCAGGGTGCTCGAGCTCGAGTATGATGACGGCTGTAATTTTCAGTTGCCCTGCGAGTATCTACGCGTCTATTCACCCTCCGCAGAAGTAACCGGCCACGGGCCAGGTCAGGAAATCCTGCAGCTGGGCAAAGAGGACGTGAACATTACAGCCATCGAGCCACAGGGCAATTATGCCGTAAAGCTGGTGTTCGATGACCGGCACGATACCGGACTTTACACCTGGGATTATCTGTACACGCTGGGTTCTGATTACGACAACAAGTGGAAAGACTATCTCGATCGTGTAGAGAAAGCCGGACATGAAAGGAAGAAAAGCGATTAGTCCGCTAATGAACGCAAATACACGCAAATAAGTATTTATGTTATTTGTGGTCAAAGCCGGGTGCTGCAGTACTACCCGGGACGTCTCTGTAGGATTGGTTATTTACAACAACATTCCTTCACAGGAGATAATAAAGACAAGGGGTATGTAAAATTGTTAATTACAAATAAAACATTAGCGTTCATTTGCGTTCATTAGCGGACAATTTACACCATGCCTAAAAAAACACACTTTGGATATACACAGGTTGATGCCGATAAGAAGGAAGGCCTGGTTGCCGGTGTGTTTGACTCGGTTGCGGGTAAATATGATGTAATGAATGATGTCATGTCATTCGGCATCCATCGTATCTGGAAAAAAATCACAATGGCGCAGACCGGTCTTAAAAAAGGTCAGCGCGCACTCGATGTTGCCGGCGGTACCGGTGATCTGACGATACAGATGTCGAAGCAGGTTGGGTCCGACGGTGAAGTGATTATGTCGGACATCAATGCTGCCATGCTGGAGCAGGGCAGACGCCGCTTGATGGACAAGGGCATAGCCGGCAACGTCAAGTTTATTGAAGCAAATGCAGAAGAGCTGCCGTTTGAAGATAACAGCTTCAATTGTGTCACCATTGCTTTCGGCCTGCGTAATGTCACCAACCAGGACAGGGCGCTGGCATCCATGTATCGCGTGCTCAAGCCCGGCGGCCGTTTGCTGGTGCTGGAGTTTTCAAAGCCGGTCGTGCCCGGGCTCAATAAAGCCTACGATTTCTACTCCTTTAATATATTACCGAAGATGGGCAAAGTCATAGCGGATGATGAAGACAGCTACCGTTACCTGGCTGAGTCCATACGCATGCATCCAGACCAGGAAACACTGAAACAGATGATGCAGCGTGCGGGTTTTGAAAGATGCAGCTACCATAATATGAGTGGAGGTATCGTGGCTTTGCATAAAGGTTTCAAGCTTTGACACCATTAAGTCTGCTCGAGACCGCGTTCAATAATTATCTGGCACTGGATCCCGAGGCGCCTGAAAAGTTAACAGCATTTGATGACAGGATAATATGCATTGACATCAGGGGACCGAACAAGCGCATATACCTGCTGATTAACGGCAGCAAAATAAGCGTGCTTGAACAGCATGATGCCGAGCCTGATGCAACTATAATTGGATCACCTGCTGCATTATTCAAGCTTGGTGTGCACAGGGATTCAGCACCATTGTTTTTTGCCGGTGAAGTTGAAATACGCGGAGACACGCGTCTTGGTCGCCAGTTCAAGTCCCTGCTTGCCGACATGGAGATCGATTGGGAAGAGCATCTTTCCAGGCTGATAGGAGACATTGCCGCACACCGTGTTGCCGGCCTGTTTAATGCACTAAAGGAATGGAGTGAGTCTGTAACCGGTAATTTTGCAGACGATGTAGGCGAATATCTTCAGGAAGAAAGTCGGGATGTTGTAAGTGGAGCTGAAATGGGAATGTTTTATCAGCAAGTCGATAAATTAAGAGATGATACCGAAAGGTTAGAAGCCCGAATCTATCGACTATCGGCTGTTCACAGGCAATAATAATGATCAGCCCGGGACAGTTTATTCGATTGTTGCGCATTAACTTTGTTTTGATGCGGCATGGTCTTGATGACATCATCTTTGCGACCCACTTGTTCAGGCCGTTTCGCTTTCTAATCTATTTAAATCCGATCAACTGGTTTTTGCGCAAGCGTGCATCGCGTGCAGAAAGGGTCAGAAGATCACTCGAAGATCTGGGTCCGATATTTATCAAATTTGGCCAGATGCTGTCTACGCGCAGAGACCTGCTGCCTGACGATGTTGCCGATGAGCTTGAACGACTTCAGGATGCGGTGCCACCTTTCCCCGGGGTCATTGCGCAACAGATAATCGAGAAAGCATTCGACCGTAGGGTTGAAGATATATTTGATGAGTTTGAGCTCGTGCCGCTTGCGTCAGCATCTATAGCGCAGGTGCATGCCGCCAAGTTAAAAAATGGCGATGAGGTGGTGATCAAGGTATTGCGGCCGGATGTGTTGCCGGTTATTCGTCGTGATATTTCACTTTTATATATTATTGCCGAACTGGCTGCGCGCTATTCATCACAGGCCAGGCGATTGCGCCCGGTTGAAATTGTTGCTGAATA
>CAZRKQ010000218.1:0-13554 GCA_964600755.1 uncultured Thiotrichaceae bacterium | reverse complement strand
ACTAAATTCGACGTCCATGTCGAATTTTCCCTACCAAAGACGAATGCCTCGGCAAACTTCAAGGGGAAATCCCACTTTCCAGTCAAACAACGTGTAGGGTGCAATAGCGAAGCGTATTGCACCGACTGCATCCGGCGGATTACGGCTAACGCCTAATCCGCCCTACGGCCATGCGAAGCACGAGCGCCCGGGACGTATTTCTTTGGTTACTTTCTTTATACGAGTAAAGAAAGTAACTCGCTCCAGCAGGAGCGAAACTAATGCTTGGTTACACGTGATAATAAAATCGAGTTAACTACTCGAATACCATCAAGGCGAAAAAAACCGGTGATCACGATGAACAGCTATTCACGACTAAAGTCGCTCCTACAAAAACAACAAAAAAACCTCTGCGTCTCCGCGCCTCTGCGGTGAATAAATGGTATAAAAAAAGAACAGCCCTGGATTACGCTTCGCTGCATCCAGGCTACTTAATCAAAACGACAGCGTTAGGCCGAGCAGCAAACGTAAATCACCTGTATCTTCACCCTTGCTTTTAAGCATATCAGCGGTATTACCAAAATTTCCTTTCCAGGTTATACCTGCATACGGCAAAACACCCTTGATGACCTGGTAGCGTAAGCGCAATCCCAGGTCGAGATCAGATAAACCCGAACCGATATCTCGTTCCGGATCATCTTCACTGTAGAAGTTGGCTTCAAAATCGGGCGTTAGCGACAGCTTTGTTGTAAACCAGTGCTTGTAAGCAATCTCCAGTCTTGCGGCCAGGCGACTAGACTCACCAATAAAGAAACTGACATCAGCGCCAACCTTGTATGGCATTATGCCTAACAAACCAAAGCCAAGCCAGTCACGCTCCGGCTCCGGTTTTAAATCACGCCTCCAGCCAACCTCCAGGCCAATGTAAGGCCTGATAGTACGGCTGTATAAAAACCTGATTTCTGCACTGTCAGTTTCTCCGCGCTGAGTACTTCCCTTGGTACTCAGCCAGAGCGTGTTGCGTTCCTTGCCAACCATGATGAAACCGGCCCATTCACCATATTCGCCATCATCACTGGTACTGAATTGTTTCTCGAGCTTGCTGATCCTTACCTTGTATTTCCATGCACTGTCAACATCGGTTGATGCATCCCCGGCCTGCTTTTGCTCAGCTTCTGTTGCAGCTAATCCTGCGTGCGCAATCAGCACACAACAAATGCTAACAAGCTTTTTCACGATTATTTTATTAAGCCAGCTCATATTTGCAGGCAAGTATGCAATTCTTTATGCCTGAACCGCAATTGAGTAATACACTTTAATATTTGAAACGTGCTATTTTTAGAAAACAGTGAATTTCGAAGTCGCTTCGTTATAACGCACGAAGATGTACCAGATAATCAACAACACATAAGTCAGCAGCAAGCTATATTCCCAACCACCAAACAGGTCCGGCATGAAGGCCTGGAAACCGAGCCCGGTGATTTCGGCAACACCATCGAGAAAGTCGATATCAAAATCAGGCGTGAGCAAGCCGAAGTTGCCGATAATGGCGCCTGCAGTCGAACCGCTCCAGGCAAAGAAAATCACTGCAACAACCAGCTTGAGGTGGCCCTCACCGACACGCCATAACGAGCCGGAGGCACAACCACCGGCAAACACCATGCCGATACCGAAGATCAATCCACCCAGTGCCGAACCCAGCCAGAAGCGTGAAGGAATGGCGAGATAGGGATCAATCGTTCCGTAAGAAATCAGCATCGCACCCACGGGTGCACCAAGTGCTATTGCAAGAATCATGGCCTTGGTCATTTCGCCTTCCGCCGTCATAAACGGTTCACGAAATACCCGCGAAAAGCAGAAACGCGAGCGATGCAGCACGAAGCCGATACCAAAGCCGGCGATAACCAGCAGTGCACGCACTGCCTTCTTCTCTTCAGCCGAATTCCACCAGCTCCAGGCCCACAACAGAATCAACAGCATTACCACGGCACCGAACCATGGGTACCATTTTTTCAAACGCATAGGCCAGACAGCTGCGGGCGCGCAACCCCAGGTGATATATTCCAGCGTCCACAGCAACAGTTTGAGCCCTATCACTGCACCGACCAGCAGACCGACCCACATTGCCCAGCCAGCAGCAGAAGAAAAGGTTAACGGCACGAAGAAACCGCCGGTGGTGCAACCACCGGCCAGTGTCGCGCCAATACCCATCAGGATTCCACCAAGAGCAGCCCAGATGTATTCAAGCGGTGGTGGACGGTTGATTTGAAATTGGCGGGAAAGCAAGGCAGCGCTGAATGCGCCTAGCAGCAGGGTGATGTTCGTCAGTGAAATGCGGTGCATCAACGGACTTTCCAGCTGCTCCTTGATTCCCAGCACGGCACTCAGGCCTATGGCATTGTTGAGGTAATCGCCCCACAGCTTGATGCCGCCGAAAACACCCCAGAACAGTCCTGACCCCATCAGCACTGCCATGATAATGACCAGTAATACAGCACCGATATAGGCCGACCATGGCTCGACAAATATTGCTTGATAGTCACGCTTGAAGCCGTTTAGCCATGCCGGCTTGTTTGCACTCTCATTCAATTAAAATTTACCCGCATTAAACTACAAAGATACTATTCGCAGCGTGAAGGCTGATCTGAATCTTTTGCTGTGTGATTGAGAAATGCCTTTACGTCTTCCAAAAGCTGATCATCTGGAATTTTCAGCATTTTAGCTGCCGCCCGGTTTGTGTCCTTGATGCTCTCGCGATACTCACGGCTGACAAAATAACTGGCTGCATATTTTGCCGGTGCATCCTGGGGACCATGCAGGTTTTTCTCGAAATAATCGGCCCACTCGGCACTGGTTTTTTCAGCCGGAGAAATCTTGCCACCGGCCTCCTTGACGTGGCAGTCAGTGCAGACCATACGATAATAAATACGCCCTTTCTTCCAGTTGCCTTTTGCAGCTTCAACTACCGATGACATGCCGAGCAGCACAACAATAAGTACAACGATGTGGCTTTTAAAATGTTTCATGTTATGCATCTAAACACATAAGTTATTAATTTTATTTGTTAATTTTCAATCACAGACAAAAATAACAATCACTTTTCTTCGGCATCCGGATCAATATCTTCCCAGCCAGTAATCATTGCCTTCATGTGTGCCATCACTGTACGGCCGGTGGTAATCAGGTAAAGGTGCGCAATTAAAAATATCAACATCATGAATGCGCCCATGGCGTGAAAGAATGCCACCTGTTCCAGCACCAGGAACTGATCAAGACCCCAGTCTGCCCACTTGGCATAGAACAGGTAGGCCCAGCCAGTGAGCCAGATCACCGGTGAAATGACCACCCAGAGAAACAGGTAGGCCAGACGCTGCAGCGGATTATGCTTTTTCAGCATGGTCTGACGAAACGGGTGCGGTGCACGAATAAATATTCCCAGCAGGTAGTACCTGATCATGGCATCGACTTTTTTCAACGTTGGAATGTACTGTTTCCATTCACCGGTGGTGAAATGCCAGAAAATGGCAAATATCCACAATGTGACCAGTGACCATGCCGCAGTCCTGTGCAGCGTTACTGCAGCTTCAAAACCCAGTAAATCGTAGGAACCATGAATTTCAAATCCTGACATTAACAACACCAGGATCAGTGCCGCCTGGGCCCAGTGCCAGAAGCGCTCAAAGCGTTTGAATATCATTACTCTAACGGACATTAACGCTTACTCCATAAATAACTGATGAATCTTCCCAAGCCATGCATCAATACACCGATAAGGGTCAACAGCGCAATCGCCCAGCCCACCATATCAAGCTTCTGACTGGCATCACGGCTTGGAATATAGATACCGTCGATATCTTTCAATCGGCCATTTATATTGTGGCATTCATCACAACCCACAGCATTTTCTGCCGGTGCAACCATGTGTGTGATCGGCCAGGACATTTGTGTTTTGATGAAATCGACTTTGCCTGAGAACGGCTGGCCGGCGCTGAGCATGCCTGCCGTGATCGCCTTTTCCCAGTCGAAGTTTTTCCAGTAGGCGTCATCGCTCAAACCGGTAGTGTGCGGTACCACCAGGGTCCTCATTTCAGGATCATAGGGTTGTACACCACGGAAAACCTTGACCGGCCAGATGCGCGACTTACCATCATCCGGACTGCCACCAAAGCTGTTGATTTCAACATGACCATCATCGTTAAGAACGAACCTTTCATTGAGCAGCAGGTATCTGACTTCACCATTAAACCAGATGTACTCGGGCTCGATGTTTTCGCCATAGCTGAAAGTACCGCGCTTGCCATGGTAGACCAGGTTGCCATCGACCCTCTTCTGGAGTGGTTCGCCGCTTTCATCGAGCTTGCCGGCAGTCGACCAGTCCCAGGTCATCCTGGTGGCAACCCCGCCACGTGCAATCCTGGGGATATGACAGGTCTGGCACGCGATCTTCTTCGCATGATGATTCAGCCTGGACTTATCGGACTTCTTATGAGGCTTGTTGCCATGACAGGCTCGGCAGTGCGCATTATTTTCTTCATCAAATTCTTTTCTGTGAATATGATAATCCTCGGTATGCGCGGCAGTTGGAGTGTAACGACTACCTGCAACATCGTGCTCGATATGTTTATGGCAGGTAGCACAGGTGAAGTCTTCGCCTACCGCATCCATGTGCACATCGAGTTCACGTTCGGGCACGGCCAGCGAATCGTCCATATCGCCATGCTTGACACCATTGCCACCGCCGCCGAAGAAATGACAGGCTCCGCAGGTATCACGGCTGGTTTTATCAACATTCTGGGCAACGTACTTCAGATTTACACTATCTTTTGGATGACCGGCCTTACCCGGTGGTTTGCTGTATGTGCCGGTACTGTCATGGCACACAAGGCAGTCGACATTTTCTTCGGCGGTAAAATCGAAGCTCTCGTCTTTCCAGCCAAATCCTACATGGCACGCTGTGCAGTAAGCAAAATTAGACTGCGGCGTAATGCAGAAATTATTCAGTATATTTCGCTTGCCAAGGCGTTGCTTGTTATCGGGATTAAGAAACTCCCAGGTCCAGTGCTTGGTTTTATGTATTTGTTTGGCCGCTTCAGTATGGCATTTGATACAGGCCTTGGTCACTTCGGGGCCGGATTTGAAATTCTTTTGCAGTTCCTCAAACTTGGTGTGGTCTGCAGTCGACACTGCATAGGCTGTTCCAGTAAAAACAGCAAAGACCAGAACAGCCCTGAATATACCGAACATAGCATTAGTAAGCCTTTGAATGCACGATATTTTCATAATAGATTTTTCTTTTTCTACAATTCAACACTAACAAACTATATAACGCATATGCTACGGCTACAGAACATGATTTCTTGAGATAAGGCAAGAAAACCTCATTTAGAATTATGGCACAATAAAAATAAGGATTTATTTAGATATACTAGCTTGGAGTTACTTTATTCGGCGTTGAAATGAATCTAAATAGTTACAAGCTCCTGGCTGTACTGGCATCTGTATTGTTATTACCGGGCACAATATTAATCGCAGCCGAGACCGACGCACCTACCGATGAACCATTCCCCGTTGAAATTGATTCTACAGATACAATTGAAGCAGGCGATGCAGAACATGCTTTCAAGCAGGCAAATCCCTGCGAAGGCATGGAGCAAGGCGACTATTTAGGAAACGATGTTTGCGAAGACTGTCACCAGGATAAAATCGAAAACATGAAGACCAACCCGCACGGACAGGCAGTAGATGCACGCTCGCCTTTCGGCCGCGAGGGCTGTGAAACCTGCCACGGACCGGGCATGCTGCATTTTGAAACCGAAGGCAACTGCATTATCAGCCTGACCGGACGTTATGGCGAATCGGTTGATCAACGCAATGGAATTTGCCTGGAGTGTCACAAGGGCGGTGTCCGTATGCACTGGTCCGGCAGCACGCATGAGGCAGAAGACCTTGCCTGCGTAAACTGCCATTCGATTCACAAGCGCCATGATGTGACCGAGCGCACCGCGCAGACCGAAGTGTGCTACACCTGCCATCAGAACATTCGGGCTCAGACACTCCGTATATCCAGGCATCCTATCCGGGAAAACAAGGTTATTTGCAGCGATTGCCACAACCCGCATGGTTCCGCAGGACCTGCAGCATTGAAGCAGTTCACCATTAATGAAAACTGTTACAGCTGCCATGCCGAAAAACGCGGGCCTTTCCTGTGGGAACACCAGCCTGTCAGTGAAGACTGTACACTTTGTCATCGTGTACATGGTTCCAATCATGCGGCGCTGTTAAACAAACCCGGGCCGCAGTTGTGCCAGCAATGTCACTCTGCAGAGTTCAGCGGCGGTGCCCGCACGCATATCAGCCGCTTCCTGGACTACGGTAATTTGACAGACAGGGCACTCAATCGGTTCATTGTCGCCGCTAATTGCGCCAACTGCCACAGCAAGGTTCACGGCAGCAATCATCCATCAGGTCCGAAATTGCAGCGGTAACGAACAACACCATATACGAGTCAGACAGCGAGAAGGATATGAAAGTAAAAACATCACTGTTGATTATTTATCTTTCAAGCTCTGCAATTCTGGCGAGTAATGTTTTCGCTCAGGACACCCTGAATCAGGGAACCAGGACTGTAGTTATACCGGAGGCATTTCCGGAAGAATATGAAACACCTGACGAGGACACTGCACCAATCGTTCCCGAAGCGTTGATCTCCAAACCTGTTTACAGCGATATCGAACTCGGCATCGGTTATGTTTCGGATGACGCCTACTTCTTCGGCCGCTACAACGGCCTGCAGACCGAGGGTCCATACCTGGTCGGCGATATCGATGCCAGAGAGTTCAGTGATGATGGCCGCTACTGGAGCATTCGCGGTACCAATCTTGGCCTGGAATCGCGCTACCTGCGCCTGGAAGGCGGCAAGCAGGGCAGCCACAAGTTCTTCCTCGAATGGGACGAGTTGCCCAACTATATGAACAACACGGGGCAGACGCCTTTTAATGGTGTTGGCACGGATAACCTGACACTGCCGTCTGGCTATAGTGATATCAATAACGTGGACACCTACCTGCGCGGCTTTGAACTACAAACCAAGCGTGAACGCATCAAGGCCGGTGCCGCTTTTGTTCCAACACAAAGCTGGCTGTTCGATATCGACTTCAGCCATGAAAACAAGCAGGGTGTCGAGGCCATCGGTGGCGCGACCGTCACATCTGGAAGCATCATGACGGTAGGCAGCACCACTACATCGTTGTTGCCCGAGCCAATCGACTACGATACCAACCAGGTCAATGCCACATTGCATTATGCCGGCGATCAGGGCCAGGTTGATCTGAAATACCATGCCTCATTTTTCAACAACAGCTATCAATCGTTGACCTGGCAGAATCCTTTCCTCACGTCTACAGTTGCCGGCAGCATGGCGCTGGCGCCGGACAACGAGTTTCACCAGTTGTCACTCACCGGCGGATATACGCTGCCCTACCGCAGCCGCCTCACGGGCGTGGCTTCGCTGGGCCGCATGACCCAGAACCAGAAGTTCCAGCCATACACTATTGGCTCCGTCAGCACTCTGCCATTACCCAGCGAATCCCTCGACGGTGAAGTCTGGCTGGCGAGCGGACAGCTGAAGCTGTCATCGCGCCCGATCACCAAGCTGCGCCTCAATGCGGAACTGCGCTATGACGAACGCAACAACCAGACACCGATTGCTACCTACGGCTATGTCATCCTCGATGGCACGACTGGAAGCGGCACTACGAACAATCCCTACAGCTACGAAAACAGCCGTTTCAACCTCGACGCCAACTACCGCTTCAACGCCATTTCCAGCCTGCGTGGCGGCTACAAGTACAACGCCATGGATCGCAGCGAGTTTGATGCCGGCCGTGAAAACACCGATGAAAACACGCTGTTCGCCAAGTTCAAGCTAAAGCCGCATGCCACCGTCGACCTTGAGCTGTATGGCGAGGCCAGCAGCCGCGACGGCAGCGAATTCGAACAGGCGGACTACCAGGATCCGCTGATGCGCAAGTACAACCTGGCTGACCGCGACCGCACCAAGGCAGGCGCACTGATCAATTACATGGCTACCGAGAAGCTGTACCTGGGTGCGCGCGCAGACTACAGTGAGGATGATTATACCGACACCGAGATCGGCCTGACCGAGGCCAGCCAGCCTACCGTGACTGTCGATCTCTCCTACACCCCGGTCAACAACCTGACCACCTATGGGTACTATACATGGGAGAACATCCAGTCCAGCCAGAACGGCAATGATCTATCGTCAGGTGGTGGAATGAGCGGGGGAGCACAAGCTACACCCGGTCCCTGGCAGGCCGATTTTGACGATACCTTCAATACCGTGGGCGTCGGCGCCAAGTGGACCGACCTCGGCAAGTGGGGCCTCGGTGCTGACCTTATCTTCAGCAAGTCGATTGGCCATATCGAGATGAAGCACCAGAACGTCACTGAAGACCAGTACCCTGACAACAAGACTGAGATGTACAGCATCAAGCTGTCGGCCGATTACAACTACAGCAAGAGGCTGGCATACAAGTTCGGCTACTGGTACGAAGAATATCTTGCCGACAACTGGGCCGTCGACGGCCTCGAGCCCTATGATGATACGGCGGTTGCCAACGCCCTGTTGCTCGGTAATACAACCATGGATTACGAAGTGCGCGTATTCACAGTATCGGCCAGTTACAGATTTCAGTGAAATCTGAGTGGCAAGGGAAAAGTGGCGAGTGGCAAGGTTTAGTGGTCAGGAGATTATAATTCTGTTTGGTTTTTGCCACTCGCCACTCGTCCCTTGCCACTTTAGTTACGGCTAAAAACTATGCATGGAGGAATCAAGGTGCCGCCGGACAAGTAATCTGTCGATTATTTAACATGACACAGCCTGCACTTCTTCTTCACCGGCCCTGCCTGCACCCCGCTGGCAGCCGTGTATTCATGGCAGCCTATGCAACGTGTATGTAAGGCTGTTTTAGTCTTTGGTGGATCAGCTTTATCCGCTTTATGCTTATGACACTCGTGGCAAGGTTGCATCACCGTGTCCGTCGGCTGATATTTGTGATGACATGTCGTGCACTGTGTAATACTGAGATCAGCATGTTTCTTATGCGCAAATGTGACATTGCCCAGCTTGCTTTCAAACTGTATTACTGTCTTATCTTGAGGAATTGTCAAACACTCTGCCATCACACTGCTGACAAATAATGAAAGCAAGGCAAAGACGACAACTTTTAAACGCATTACACAACTCTCTGATAATGTAACTTAAATATAACAGGTACATGCCTCGCTGCCATGATACCTGTCAATCATTTAAACCAACAGCCTGTAAACAGATCGTTTCTACAGTTCTGACAGCACCCTTTCTATCATACTCACGGCCTGGCCATGGTAGCCACCGCCAAATAAATTAAGATGATTGATGATGTGGTAGATATTGTAAAAGGTTTTACGCACATCATAAGCTTCATCCAGCGGCCAGGCTTCATTGTAAGCCGCATAGAACCGCCCGCCAAAACCACCGAACAGTGTCGTCATGGCGAGGTCGGCTTCACGGTCACCGTAATAAAAAGCGGGATCGAATATTACCGGTGTGCCATCACGCAGAGCGCCGTAGTTGCCGCCCCAGAGATCACCATGCAGCATCGACGGCTGCGGCTTGTGATTTTTGAATAATGCCGGCATATCTGCCAGCAGGCGCTCTCCCAGTCGTTGCAGTTCACCACCATAGCCATTGCGTGCAGCTGTGTGCAGCTGAAAACCCAGACGCTGTTGACGCCAGAACTCGATCCAGTCATCTGTTTGTGTATTGGGTTGCGGTGTTGATCCAATGGTATTGTCGATATGCCAGCCAAACATGTCAGCGCTAACTTTGTGCATGGCTGCAAAATGCCGGCCAAACTTGACCATATCCGCACTGCCACCCAGTTCAAGGTACTCCATCACCACATAACACTGGTTATCGTATTCCCCGTAACACACTGGCTCGGGCACGCGCACGGTTTTTGATGCGGCCATCTCGCGTAAAGCTTCAGCTTCTGCTTCGAACATGTATGCATGTCGCACGTCGTTGGTTTTTATGAAATAGCTCTGCTCATTATCGGTAACTTTGAACGCCGAGTTGATGCAGCCTCCACCGACACTCTGATTGTTGTCAATGTGAAAACTGATGCCAGTTGCCTGTGCGATTTGCTGTTCGAGATGTTGCCAGATACTCATCTGCAGAATGCTGTTTTATCAAGGTGGCACAGCCTAACTGAATTCGATTTAGGCGCCAAGCTGGACCCGGATTTTATCTAAGCTATTGTTCTGGAAGGTGAAGCGATAAATAGAGTTGTGCACAAGTAAATTATTAGATTCTAATATTTCCTGGACCATTTTTATTATGCTTTTGAACACGCCATAATTAGCATATTAACTACTACTATGTCATTGAAATTATAAGAAAATTATATACTGGCTATTTTTTAGCCAGAAGTGCAATTTATACTATTTTTTAGGTATTTTTTTGCATGTAAAAAAATCTTTTACACAGAGTTATCCACAGAAAATGTGTGCAACATTGCTTTTGTATATAAAATTAGTGAGTTAACGATATTATGTATAAAAATTATCAAGAAGATTACGTAACTCATGCTTCAGAGTGGCCGGATTAACTGAGGTTATACACAACACATTTTCAAGTGAAAATCAAACCAGGACCAAATACAGTTTCACGCTATTATTATAGAGCCAATAATTACATCTTATTGTTTTATATACAATTATCAACATGGTTAAAATATGACCAATTTATTACAATTGGCTTTATACACTGCGATTGTTCCACTTGATAAACTTTTTTCCACAGAGTTATCCACAGATCCTGTGGACAAATTCAGAAATATTCTGATTATTCATCAGCACGACGATTTATAACTTGTTTTATTCAACCTAAAGCGAATAAAAATCGGCTATAGTGCTGCCTGCATGCAACATTCCCGGCACAACAAAAAACCACCGCACAATATAGTCCAGGTTGCTGTCCCTGCCCCGCTGTACTCCTGCTTCGATTATCTCTCGGGTAAGGAAATCGATGCACAAACACTGCGCCCAGGCTGCCGCGTGCAGGTGCCTTTTGGTCGTCGCTCTCAGATTGGTGTCGTCCTTGGGCATTCAGCTCATACAAAAGTACCGGCAAGCAAGCTGAAAGCCGTGCAAGCAAGCATCGATGCTGAGCCCATACTGCCAGACGACCTGCTCAAGATATTGAAATGGGCAGCGAGTTATTACCAGTACCCGATTGGCGAAGTGATTCATACCGCTATGCCGGCACTGCTTCGAAAAGGCAAGGCAGCGTCAATCATGGGACAGATGTTGTGGCAACCATGCCCGGAAGGTATTAATGCTGACACAGAATTCAAACGCGCGCCCAGGCAACAGCAGCTATATAACTTTCTACGGCAGCATAGCGAAGGCCTGACTGATGACCAGCTCAACCTTGAATTTGAAAACTGGCGTGCTGCAATGAAATCGCTTGTCGCTAAAGGCCTGGTTAAAAACACTGAACAGCCATGCCTGGCTGATGCTGTCGCTACAGCCGAACCGGGGCCCAAACTTAATACTGAGCAGCAGTCGATTATTGATGCCATTCATGCACAGGCAGCAGGTTACAAAGCTCATCTCATCCACGGTATTACCGGCAGTGGCAAAACGGAAGTTTATATTTCACTCGCAGAGCAGGTACTCGCAGCCGGTAAGCAGGTACTGGTGCTGGTACCGGAAATCAGCCTGACACCGCAATTGACCGACCGCTTCAGAACAAGGCTGGGTGTACGAACTGCAGCCCTGCATTCCGCTTTGAATGACAGCCAGCGATTATGTGCCTGGAGCACAGCGGCACAAAATGAAGCACAGCTGGTGATCGGCACGCGCTCTGCAGTTTTTACACCGCTACCCCAACTTGGCCTTGTCATCATTGATGAAGAGCATGACGGCTCCTACAAACAGCAAGACGGCTTTCGCTACAATGCCAGGGACCTGGCATTAGTACGTGCGCAGCAAGCCGGGGTACCGGTTATTCTGGGCTCTGCTACGCCATCGCTGGAAAGTTTGTATAACTGCTATAACGAGAGGTACCAGTTACATACGCTCAGGCAGCGTGCCCGCACCAGCCAGACACCTCGTATAGAACTCGTCGATCTGTGTAAACAAAAACTGCAGGAAGGCCTGTCACCGATTCTGCTCGCCTCGATCGACAGGCATTTACACAACGAAGGCCAGGTATTGCTGTTTTTGAACCGGCGCGGGTTTTCTCCACTGCTGATGTGTCATGACTGCGGCTGGACGATTTCATGCAGACGTTGCGATGCACACATGACCTATCATAAAAGCAGGCAGTTGCTCAGATGTCACCACTGTGGTGCAGAGGCTGCCGTACCCCGGGTTTGTAGTGACTGCGGTGGCAGTGAATTAATTTCCATTGGCACTGGCACCGAACGCATCGAACAATTTTTAAAAACACGATACCCTGATATGCACATCGAACGCATTGATCGTGACACAACTCGACGCAAGGGTTCCTTGCACGAAAAACTGGAGCAGGCACGCAGCGGCAGCGCGAGAATACTGGTCGGCACACAAATGTTGGCCAAGGGCCATGATTTTCCCAACGTCACGCTGGTCGGTGTGCTTGATACTGACCAGGGATTGTACAGCGGTGACTTTCGCGCCTCTGAACACCTGGCACAACTCATTACCCAGGTTGCCGGTCGTGCCGGCCGCGCTGAAAAGCCGGGTGAAGTACTGATCCAGACGCATCACCCGGACCACCCGTTACTGCAAACGCTGTTGCACCAGGGATACGACGGTTTTGCCCATGCTGCGCTGGCAGAACGTGAGCAGGCAGGATTCCCACCTTATCGCCATCTTGTATTACTACGCTGTGAAGCGATCAAGCCTGAGTCCGGCACTGCTTTTATGGAGTCTGCACGCGAGCTACTAAACCAATACGGAAATACTGATATCGAAGTCTTTGGGCCGCTACCGGCACCGATGGAGAAGCGCGCAGGGCGCTACCGCTTGCAGTTGATCCTGCAGTCAAGCCAGCGCAAGGCATTGCACCAGGTGCTGCAGCCGTGGACACAATCACTCAGCAATCTTAAAACCGGCAACAAGGTGCGCTGGTCTGTCGATGTTGATCCCTACGACACATATTGAGATCAGTTAACTTTATCCGTCATATACGTGTAAAATCGCGCACCAGACACATCATTAAATCTGCGTTATAACTCTGTTGCTCAAAATTAGATCATCTTGAAAACCAACATCGAAGACCTGATAGCCAGGGCGATCAACAGCTTGAAACAGCAAGACGTGCTGGATGTTTCACTGCAGCCGAAGATCCAGGTAACACGTACGCGCGATGTTGCCCATGGTGACTTCGCCAGTAATATTGCAATGATGCTGGCCAAACCTTCAGGCAGGAATCCTCGTGAACTGGCACAGGCACTGATCGATGCCCTGCCTGATGATGAGCACGTTCACAAAGTCGAGATTGCCGGTCCGGGATTTATCAACTTT
>CAZRKQ010000217.1:0-16671 GCA_964600755.1 uncultured Thiotrichaceae bacterium | reverse complement strand
AATTTCTGCCCATGGATCATCACCAAGCTGCTTCAGGCCAAGTGATACACGGTTGCGTTCCTTATCGAACTTGAGAACCATGACGCTAATTTCATCACCGACATTAACCACCTCGGAAGGATGGCGAACACGCTTCCAGGCCATATCAGTGATATGCAATAAGCCATCGACACCACCAAGATCAAGGAACGCACCATAATCGGTCAGGTTCTTGACGACGCCCTTGATTGGCTTGCCTTCTTCGATAGTATCAAGCAACGCTTCACGTTCGGCACTGTATTCTGATTCAACAACTGCACGGCGTGAAACCACGACATTGTTGCGTTTCTGGTCAAGTTTGATGACCTTGAATTCCAGCTCCTTGCCTTCGAGATATGAGGTATCTCTGACAGGACGCACATCAACCAGTGAACCCGGCAGGAATGCGCGGATATCGCCAAGCTCAACAGTGAAACCACCTTTGACCTTGCCGGTAATGATGCCGGTAATAATCTCTTCTGTTTCGTAAGATGACTCAAGTGATTTCCACGCTTTGGCACGCTTGGCTTTTTCGCGTGACAGGCGGGTCTCACCAAAACCGTCTTCTACGGCTTCGAGGACAACGTCTACATCATCACCAATGGCAACTTCGAGCTCACCACTGAGATTTTTAAACTGTTCTTCCGGAATAACACCTTCGGACTTCAGACCTGCTGAAACAATCACGTAACCATCACGAATATCGGTGACTGTACCTATGACAACTTGACCAGCTGTCATTTCTGTTTGATTCAGGCTTTCTTCAAATAATTGGGCAAAACTTTCAGACATGATTTAAGTAATTGATAAATAGTGTATTACCACAATGGCGAATGCAGTTATACATCGGGTTAATTGTTAAACAAACAGCCTGAAAAAAATCAGACCACTCTATTACCGAAGCGCTGGCTCGCCAATTGCATTACCTGATTTACCACTTCATCGATACTCATTTCAGTCGTATCCAGAAGCACTGCATCATCTGCAGCTTTCAGGGGTGCCGCCGAACGTTCGGAATCTCGTTTGTCGCGAGCTTCGAGCTCGGCGACAAGCTCAGGGAGATTAGCATCTATTCCCTTTCCTTTCAACTGCTTATAACGTCTTTTAGCACGTTCCTCAGGACTGGCCGTAAGGAATATTTTTAGCTGTGCATGCGGAAAAACGACTGTACCCATGTCCCTGCCATCAGCCAGCAGGCCTGGAAGCACCGCAAAAGCCCGCTGGCGCTCCAGCAGAGCCTGTCGAACACCTGCTATGGCCGCTATTTCCGACGCCCTGGAACCCACTTGCTCGGTCCTGATTGCACCCGTGACATCTTCACCATGCAGCATAATTTTCAGATAATCACCATCCGGCAAATACTCGATGTCAATATTCTCTGCTATTTCTATGACTTGCGACTCATCAGAAGCCTTTTTCCGCAGCGACTCCAGGGCAGCCAGGCGGTATAGCGAACCACTATCCAGAATGTGCCAGCCCAGTTTTTCAGCCAGCAGCAGGCATACCGTGCCCTTACCAGCGCCTCCTGGGCCATCCAGAGTAATGACGGGGACGGGGTCGCTCATATTCAGATATTTATGTGTCAGACTGAATAGACAGGCCGGCTATTGACGCCAACCCTGCAAAATCAGGAAACGAGGTGTTTACATTTTCACAATCATCGATGGTAATTGTTCCGCTTGCACGCAATGCCGCCATGGAAAAAGCCATGGCAATGCGGTGATCGTCATGACTGTGCACGCTGCCGCCGCTGATTTCCCCACCCTGAATGACCATACCATCAGTTGTCGCGCGGGCATTCACTCCCAGTGTCTGCAGACCATCCGCCATCACCTGGATGCGATCGCTTTCCTTGACACGCAATTCTTCGGCACCGGTAACCACCGTCTCGCCCTGTGCACAGGCCGCTGCAACAAAAATCACCGGAAATTCATCGATCGCCAGCGGTACCAGTTCTTCAGGTATGTGTATTCCTTTTAATTGTGCACTGCGTACCTTGATATCTGCTACCGGCTCGCCACCCACCACGGACTGGTTAATAAGCTCGATATCAGCGCCCATCAGTCGCAGGATATCGATCACTCCGGTTCGCGTCGGGTTGATACCAACATGCTGGAGCATAATATCTGAACCCCGGGCAATACTGGCGCCGACCATAAAAAATGCAGCCGACGAAATATCGGCGGGTACATCAATGTCACAGGCCTGCAATGTTGCCGGTCCTTGAATACAGGCAGTGGCATCTGATTTCTCTACCCGGCAGCCGAAAGCATTCAACATGCGCTCGGTATGGTCGCGCGTTGGTGCCGGTTCTGTTACACAGGTTCTGCCAGCCGCATACAATCCGGCAAGCAATACACAGGATTTGACCTGCGCGCTTGCCATCGGCAGATCATATTCAATCCCGTGGAGGTCTGAGCCACCCGAGATTTTCAGCGGCGGACGTCCCCCTTCCGCGGTCGACACCTGCGCCCCCATACTCGCCAGCGGTTTGGTTACCCTCTCCATCGGACGTTTAGATAACGAAACATCGCCTGCGAGTTCCACATCAAACGCCTGGCCCGAGAGCAAACCAGCTAACAGTCGCATCGAAGTACCGGAGTTTCCCAGATCAAGCGCCTGCGCCGGTTTTTTCAAACCGCGCATGCCAACACCGTGTATCACTACACGCCCATTATCAGGCCCTTCGATGTGCACACCCATGCTTTGAAACGCACGCAGTGTATTAAGACTGTCCTCACCTTGCAGAAATCCTGAAATGTGGCTGGTCCCATTCGCGATAGAACCGAACATGATCGATCGATGTGAAATCGACTTGTCACCCGGCACACGAATGTCACCGGACAGCTTGCCACCATTATTAACAATAAATTTCATAATATCTTTTAAATGTTATTTTCACCGCAGAGGCGCAGAGAATTAATTCACTAGTTTTATTTTATTAAGTGAGTATCTTTATAAACATATCACTTAAACTCAGGCAGTAATCATGTGACACGTACACCTAAATAAACTCTGCGCCTCAGCGCCTCTGCGGTAATACATTTTTTCTATTAACCACAAAACGTATCGCGTGCTTTCTTGGCACGTTCGAAAACTTCTTTGAGCTTTTCGCCATCGTTAGCTTCCAGCGCCTTGTACATCTTTTCCATTTCATCGCGATAGCGTTTCATCATTGCCATTACTTCGTCACGATTACTCAGACATATATCTCGCCACATCACAGGATCACTTGATGCAATTCGAGTAAAATCACGGAAGCCGCCTGCCGCAAACCGGAATATCTCGTCAATTTCTTTAAGGTTGTTGAGACAGTCGACCAGGCCAAATGCCAGCAGGTGAGGTAAATGACTGGTCCCGGCCAGTATTAAATCGTGATGCTCCGCACTCATGGTTTCCACTTCAGCGCCGGCAGATTGCCACATGGCACGAACCCGATCGAGTGCATCAGTACTGGTATCATCTGTCGGCGTCAGTATGACCCGGCGTTGATGATAAAGCTCGGGGAAGGCAGCATTCACACCGCTTTGTTCTGTACCTGCAATAGGATGGCCCGGAACAAAATTCTGGAAGCCGGCACCGAAAACAGCCTCGGCATCACTAATGACACATTGCTTGGCGCTGCCAGCATCGGTAATTACGGTATCCTCTATTTCAGCAGAATTTATTTGCTCGAATACCGCACGCATCGAACCCAGCGGAACACAAACCACGACAATATCAGCATCCTCTACAGCACTTGCAATATTCGTGAGATAACGGTCAATAACACCCAGCTCAACCGCCTTGACCAGAGTTTCTTCGGTGCGGCCGGCACCAATGATTTCCCGGCAAAAACCTGCTTGCCTGATAGCTAATGCCAGCGAACCGCCAATCAGGCCTGTACCAATAATACAAACAGTATCAACGTGGTGTTCACTCATGCTATGACTCCGGATAAAGCATCAATAAACCTGTAGTTCTGTTCGGGTGTACCGACAGTTATGCGCAGATAGTCTGGCATTTGATAATTTGCTACCGGTCGTACAATAACGCCCCGCTTCAACAAGGCATCATAGACGGGCATGGCATGCCGTTTCATATTGACCGTGAGAAAGTTACCCATCGACGGCAGATATGCCAGCCCAAGCTTGTCGAGTTCGTGCTGTAAATAAGCTTTGCCTTCATTGTTGAACTTGATGCTCTGCTGAATATGTTTTTCATCATCAAGAGCAGCTAGTGCAGCCGCCTGAGCTACCAGGTTAGTATTGAATGGCTGTCTCACACGGTTCAGCAACTCGGCAATATCCGGATGTGATAGTCCAAAACCAATTCGCAGACCAGCCAGCGCATACACCTTGGAAAAAGTACAGGTGATAATTAAATTCTCGTATGTTTCAAGCAAGTTATTTATATCTGGCTTGAGTTCATCATCCATATATTCAAGGTATGCCAGATCAAGCACAACAATGACTTTTACTGGAATCCTGTCGAGCATGGCTTTCACTGTAGTCGAATCCATCCAGGTCCCGGTAGGATTGTTTGGATTGGCTATGAAGATGACGCGAGTTGACTCATCGATGCTGTCTATCAATGCGTCAGGATCATGTCCCAAAGGCATGGTTTCGTGCATCTCGTCATAAGCAGGCGCAACGTTGGCTTTTGCACCAATTGCCTGGACCACGATTGGATATACAGCAAATGCGTATTGTGAATAAACTGCAGAATGTTGTGGCGTCAGGAACGCCCTGGCTATGAGCTCGAGCACATCATTGGAACCATTACCAAATGTCAGGCGTGCCGGATCAACATCGAATTTCTGTGCCAGCCGCCTGCTCAGTTTAAATGCACCGCCATCAGGATAATAATTGATGTTTTTATAGCAATGCTCAATCGCTTGCAGCGCTTTCGCACTTGGACCTAGAGGATTTTCATTCGAGGCAAGCTTGATTGAGCCGGATATTCCAAGTTCTCGCTCAAGCTCCTCTACGGGTTTGCCCGGCAAGTAAGGCTGCAACTCTTTCACACCGGGTGCAGCAAGATCATGAAATAATCTGGACATTATTAAAAGACCGTATTACACAACGGCCCGCGGATATGATCCCAGCACAGTAACCATTGCCGATGCGTTCTCAATCTCGGCAATAGCTTCTGCTATGTTTGACTCATCGCGATGTCCATCTATATCGATGAAAAACACATATTCCCATACACCACGTCTTGATGGCCGCGATTCGATATTACTCATACTGATATCGCGTTTAGCTAACGGCTCCAGCAAACTGAACAATGATCCGGGTTTATTGTGTGCAAACACAAGAAGGCTGGTTCTATCAGCACCACTGGGCGGCGATTGATACTTGCCGATGACAACGAAACGCGTCGTGTTATTTGGTTCATCTTCAATATCATCATACATCACAGGCAAGCTGTATAACTCAGCAGCCATGGTGCCTGCTATAGCAGCCGATCTGTCGTGCTCTGATGCTATGATGACGGCTTCGGCATTACTGCGTACGGCGATACGTTCCGCATTTGGCAGGTTTGTTTCCAGCCATATGCGGCATTGTGCCAGCGTCTGCTGGTGCGCATAAACGCGATCTATGCTGTCAGTTCCAGCTTCATTTGTCATAAGGTTGTGTCTTATGCGCAACTCAACTTCACCGCTGATAGTCAACGATGATTTCATGAATAAATCGAGCGTGTGGTTGATTACGCCTTCACTGGAGTTCTCTACAGGTACCACACCGAAATTTGCACCACCTGCTTCAACAAGCCTGAACACTTCTTCAATGCTTGCAACTGGCTCGGATTCGATCTGACTACCAAAATGCTTGACTGCAGCGGAATGTGTATAGGTTCCTTCAGGCCCAAGGAAGGCGACTTTTAAAGGCTTTTCCAAAGCAAGGCAAACTGCCATGATTTCACGGAAGATGCCAGAAATGGCATCGTCAGATAATGGACCCTGGTTACGCTGTTGAATTTTTCTCAGTACCTGCGCTTCGCGCTCAGGCCTGTAGAAGTGTTCTGAATCTCCCTGCTCGCGTTTAACCTCGGCAACTTTACGCGCACAATCAGCACGCTCCGACACCAGCTGCTGGACAGCTGCATCGATTTCATCGATACGTTGTCGAATGTCAGCAAGCGGGTCTTTGTCGGCCATACAAGTTAACCACTTTGTTGCAGGTTATTTTACTTAGGGTTATTAAATCTGGCGCGCGCTCAGCACACCATCAATCGCAATAATTTGCGATAGCGCACTTTCATCTATTTCGTTATCCAGGTCCATCAATGTGTATGCCAGATCACCCCTGGATTCGTTGCGCATATGATGAATGTTAACACTTGCCTGACCAAGCACGTGTGATATCTGGCCGACCATATCAGGTCGGTTTTCATTGGCAATAGCCAGACGCGCATCGCCAATACGTGCAAGCTTGATTTCAGGGAAGTTCACAGAATTATGAATATTGCCGTGCTCCAGGAAGTCCTTGAGCTGGTCAGCTACCATAATCGCACAGTTCTCTTCTGCTTCTGCTGTAGATGCACCCAGGTGCGGCAAAGTAATGACCTTGCTGTGTCCTTTAAGGTTGGGCGCAGGGAAATCACTGACATAGGCACTGAGCTTGCCGCTATCCAGGGCTTTTAATACGGCTTCATCATCAACGATACCATCACGGGCAAAGTTAAGCACAACCGCTCCGTCCTTCATGGCTGCGATACGTTGTTCATTTAGCAGGTTCTTAGTGCTATCGAGCATCGGTACATGAAAGGTGACAAAATCAGACTGCTTAACCAGTTCATCGACACTCGGCATTTCCTGAACTTCAGATGACATTTTCCATGCACTTTTAACAGTGATGGTCGGATCGAAACCGATAACACGCATGCCCAGGGCTACTGCAGCATTTGCAACGTATACACCTATTGCACCAAGGCCCACAACACCCAGAGTTCTTCCGGGTAATTCATAGCCGACATATTTTTTCTTGCCGTCTTCAACAGCCTTGTTTTGTTCTTCGGGTGTACCTTCTACATTTCTGGCGTAATCCCATGCCTGGCAGATGTTTCGACATGAAAGCAGCATACCTGCAATAACAAGTTCTTTAACGGCATTGGCATTAGCGCCAGGCGCATTAAATACAGGGATACCTTGTTCTGACATTTTAGCTACAGGAACATTGTTCGTACCCGCTCCTGCTCTGCCAACTGCCAGCAGGCTGCCAGGCACGGGATAATCATGCAGCTTGTACGAGCGTAGAATTATTGCATCAGGTGTTTCGTGATCAGGGTTGACGTCATAATCGCTTGCAGGCAGTCGACTCAATCCCTTGTCAGAAATATTATTGAAGGTTTTAATTTTGTACATCTTGATCTTGTTCCAGTTAAATATGTGTATTACTAGCCGTAGCGTTTTTCAAAATCGCTCATAAACTCTACCAGAACGTCGATACCTTCAGCTGGCATTGCATTGTATATGCTCGCACGCATACCACCGACTGAGCGGTGGCCCTTGAGTGTTTTCAGATTATTGTTACCGGCTTCTTCAAGAAATTTTGCATCGAGTTCTGCATCAGCCAGGATAAACGGTACATTCATCCATGAGCGGCTTTCTATAGCAACCGGGTTTGAATAGAAAGCCGAATTATCAATTGCAGCATAAAGCTTTTCTGCCTTGCTTCTATTGATTTCGGCCATGCCTTCCAGGCCGCCTTTCTGCAACAGCCAGTCAAACACGAGGCCGGACAGGTACCAGCTATATGTCGGCGGTGTGTTGTACATGGAATCGGTTTCAGAATGTGTTTTGTAATCGAACATGGCAGGCATGTTTTTCATGGCGTTGCCAATGAGGTCATCACGCACAATGACGACAGTAACACCTGCTGGTCCAATATTTTTCTGTGCGCCGGCATAAATCACACCGTATTTACTGACATCAACAGGACGCGAGAGAATTGTTGATGACATGTCTGCGACCAGGGGCACATCACCGGTATCCGGTATATAGGGGAATTCAACACCGACGATGGTTTCATTCGGCGTGTAGTGCACATAGGCGGCATCGCCATTAAAGTTGAGGCTGTCTTCTGCGGGTACCGTAGTAAAGTTTGTGTCACTGGTATCCGCTATAACATTAACATTGCAGTAACGCTTGCCTTCTGCAATTGCTTTCTTCGACCACTGCCCGGTTAACAGGTAGTCAGCCGAAGTCTTTCCATTGAGCAGGTTGATCGGAACCATTGCAAACTGGCTGCTGGCACCACCTTGCAGGAACAGAACCTTGTAGTTATCAGGAATAGCCATCAGTTTACGCAAGTCTGATTCAGCTTTTTCGGCGATCGACATGAACTCCTTGCCACGATGGCTCATTTCCATAACCGACATACCTGAACCATTCCAGTCCAGCATGTCTGCTTGCGCGCGCTCTAGCACTTCGGCTGGTAACATTGCCGGCCCTGCGCTGAAATTGAATACTCTAGTCATTTCTCTTATATCACTATTTACTTTAAGTTGATTCTTCATATGATTGATTTATATATTGTTTTTATTCTTCTTGTTTTTCGATTGATTCGATCTTTTCGATTTCAGCCAGTTGTTCTTCATTGGTCAAGCGGATCAGGCGCACCCCCTGTGTATTACGTCCCATTTCACTGATGTCGCCGACAGCAATACGTACCAGGGTTCCATGGTTAGTAATCAGCATCATTTCATCATCGTCACGTACCTGGACAGCACCGACGACTTCACCGTTTCTTTCATTGGTCTGAATAGAGATAACCCCCTGACCTCCACGTCCCTTGACAGGGTATTCAGCTGCCGCTGTACGTTTGCCGAATCCATGTTCAGTTGCCGTCAGGATTGAACCTTCATCCTCGATCATGATCATGCTGATTACGTGTTGATCGTTGCCCAGGCGCATACCGCGGACACCGGCTGCTGTTCTTCCCATTTCCCTCACGTCGGTTTCAGAGAAGCGGATTGCCTTACCCGCATTGGATAACAGCACGATGTGGCGGGAACCGTCGGTGATAACCACATCGACCAGCTTGTCATTGCCGCGCAAGTCAATTGCCCTGATGCCTGACACGCGCGGACGTGAAAAATTCGTCAACGCTGTCTTTTTCACCGTGCCTGAACTTGTCGCCATGAACACATAGTGATTTTCATCATATTCACGCACAGGCATTACTGCGTTGATACGCTCACCTTGTTCCAGGGGCAACAGGTTTACGATTGGCTTACCGCGTGAACCACGTCCAGCCATCGGCATCTGGTAGACCTTCAACCAGTAAACTTTACCCAGGCTGGAGAAACACAATAAAGTGTCATGTGTATTGGCAATGAACAGTTTGTCTATGAAGTCCTCGTCCTTCATACGTGTCGCTGCTTTACCACGACCCCCCCGGCGCTGTGTATTGTAGACATCCAGCGTCTGGCACTTGGCGTAGCCTTCGTGTGAGAACGTCACCACAACATCCTCTTCAGTGATGAGGTCTTCCATGGAAAGATCGAGCTGATCTTCGAGTATCTGGGTACGGCGTTCATCACCATATTTTTCATTTATTTCATTCAGCTCATCCCGGATGACCTGAAGTAAGCGCTCAGGGTTTGAGAGTATATCGAGCAGTTCCTTGATGAGATCAAGTATTTCCTTGTACTCAGCCAGTATCTTGTCCTGCTCCAGGCCCGTGAGGCGATGCAGCCTCAGGTCGAGGATTGACTGGGCCTGTATTTCTGATAAATGATAACCATCATCTTTAAGGCCATATTGCGGTTCCAGGTCATCCGGCCTGGATGAATCGGCACCGGCGCGGGTAATCATGTCAATCACGGCACCGGGTTGCCATGCCCTGGCTATTAACTGGCTTTTAGCTTCCGCGGGATTGGCTGATTTTTTAATCAGCTCGATGACTTCATCAATGTTTGCCAGTGCTACAGCCAGACCTTCTAATACATGCGCCCGATTTCTGGCTTTACGCAACTCAAAAATAGTACGGCGGGTTACGACTTCGCGCCTGTGACGAATAAAAGCGTCAATAATCTGCTTCAGGTTAAGCACTTGTGGCTGACCATCCACCAGCGCAACCATGTTAATACCAAACACAGATTGCATCGCAGTCATCTTGTAGAGGTTATTCAGTATTACATCACCTACTTCACCGCGACGCAGTTCGATGACAATGCGCATACCGTCCTTGTCTGACTCATCACGCAGTTCGGAAATACCCTCTATACGCTTCTCCTTGACCAGTTCCGCGATACGCTCGATCAAACGCGCCTTGTTAACCTGGTAGGGTATTTCCGTGACGATGATGGTTTCCCTGCCGGTTTTCTCATGCGCAATAATTTCCGCCTTGGAACGCATGTACATGCGCCCTCTGCCAGTGCGATATGCCTCACGAATACCTTTGGAGCCATTAATCATTGCAGCAGTCGGCAGGTCCGGTCCTGGCATGTGTTCCATCAACCCTTCAATAGTGATGTCCGGATTGTCTATCGTTGCCAGGCAGGCATTGATAACTTCGTTGAGATTATGCGGGGGTATGTTGGTCGCCATACCGACAGCGATACCTGATGAACCGTTGACAAGCAGTTCAGGTACACGTGTTGGCAGCACGGATGGTTCAGATTCCGAGCCATCGTAGTTGTCGACAAAATCGACGGTTTCCTTATCGAGGTCAGCCAGCAGTTCATGCGCAATTTTTGACATGCGCACTTCGGTGTATCGCATCGCCGCAGGTGCATCACCATCGACAGAACCGAAGTTACCCTGGCCATCAACAAGCATATAACGCAGAGAGAATGGCTGCGCCATGCGCACAATAGTGTCGTAGACAGCGGTATCACCATGCGGGTGATACTTACCGATAACATCACCGACGACACGCGCTGATTTTTTATAGGCCTTGTTCCAGTCATTGCCGAGCACACTCATCGCGTACAGTACTCGACGATGTACCGGTTTAAGACCATCGCGCACATCTGGAAGCGCACGGCCAACGATGACGCTCATGGCGTAGTCCAGGTAGGACTGACGCATTTCGTCTTCTAGATTGACCGGGGAAATTTCTTTTGCGAATTCAGCCATTTAGCCGATATGTTCCGTTTGTGTAGCGCGTTTGATTTTGCGGGTGATAAAACAAGGCATACTACCATGTTTTTCAGCATGTCTGCACGCTGATATACGCTTTACAGGGGTTTATCGGGGCTATGGCGGAGGATTTCGGACTGGCTTAAACAATGGCACCGGTTGCAGCAGGTCGATTAATGCCGCAGCCAGCTTCAGTCTGAAACTGATGCCCCTGGTGCAGACAAAATCCCAGCCATTTGTACAAAAACCGGTTTAATTTCCATTTCTCCAGCTTTGCATCGGCAGGTAAATGTTCAAGTTTTTGTCTTCCGTGTTTGAGGTGGCCAGAGAGAACTTCAACCAGGCGCGCATCATGGTATATCCGAAGCTTCAGGTCTGGTTCCGCATATAAAGTAGCACCCTCAGTAAAATGGTAGGTCATGCGTAATGTAGTGGTGAAACGTGAGCGATCAAGCACTGATATATGCAGGCCCATGCAACCGCTTATACGTGAATAGGCATTTTTATCAAACGAGTTCAGATCAGGCACCAGTTTCTTGAAGCGAAGAAAATTATTTTCATACAAATCCATCAAGCTCACGAATCCACGCGGCTCGACGTCTTCAACTCCATAATTTTCCCTGATCTTCATATTTTCAATACTAGCAGGTTATTGCGTAGGTAAAAGATCAAAATTTGCTCAGGCTGGGTTAGCGCAGTGTTGCTGGAGATATTCTCTCGTAGAGGCGCAAAGGACGCAGAGATTTTTATGGGTAATTTTTGTGTAATAAAACCTTATTGCTTTTCCTCTGCGAGCCCTGCGCCTCTGCGAGAAAAAATCAATGTATGCTCAACTATCCCGCAAACTATCCATTATGGGAACTAAATCCATTGTCCCTTGAGTCCTTAGGCCAGCATAAACGCTGCGTTACTGGCAATAATCTCGCAGAGGCGCAGTGTACGCAGAGATTTTTTAAATTATTTTTCCTTTGATAAAACCTTTGCGGGCTCTGTGTCTCTGCGAGAGTCAATATATAATCTCTCAGGTATTAGGGTAAAATCGCAGGATTCATAGATAAACAAGCAGGTATTAGCGTGTCAAACACTGACGAAACCGTCCGCGAGATTCGTATCAATCCTATCGTACCCAGTGAATCTGTACTGGTGGCCACAGCGCGTGGCATGCGCCCGCGTGATGCCGAAGAACGCATGGAGCATAACGCTGAAGCACACGTTGATCGATGCCCTTTTTGCAGCGGCAATGAAGACAAAACACCACCCACGATTCTTGCTGTTCCTGGCGAAAAAGACTGGCAGATACGTATAGTAGAAAACCTGTACCCGGTACTGGGTGATGACCGTAGTGATTCAGGCATCAACTTTGGACTGCAACAGGCGATTGAAGGTTATGGCCGTCATGAAGTTATCATCGACCATAATAACCATGGTATCGCTATACACGAAATGGAAGTGTCACACTTGCAATTGCTTTTCCAGACATACCGGGCGCGCATGAAGCAACTTTATGATTCTGATGAACGCTTACAGTATGTCCTTGTATTCAAGAACTTCGGTGCTGCAGCCGGCGCCAGTATCAAGCACACACATAGCCAGATCATTGCCATGCCCGTGGTGCCGGAAAATGTCTACAACGAAATCATGCACAGCCGTAATTACTATCAGAAACATCATCAATGTATCTTTTGTGCAATGATAGACGAAGCACTAACTTTTGAAGCCACAATCTATGACCGTAATTCCGGCGAAATTCGCCGCCGCATCGATGTTGGGCAGTATGTAGTTGAACGTGGCGAGAAATTCATCGCGATCAAGCCCTTTGCCAGCCGTTATGAGTGGGAAGTGCATATCCTGCCACTAAGCCATCAGAGCGATTTCATCAACAGCTCGGATGAAGACATGGAAGACTTTGCAGCTGTATTGAAGCGCACCATGAAACGCCTCGACCACGTCATTGGCGGCGCGCAGTACAACTTCTTTTTGCATTCACAGCCTCACGGCGAAACTTGCGCAGACTGCCCGCCCAGCTATCACTGGCATCTGGAAATCTGCCCGCGCACAAGTATTCCAACGGGCTTCGAACTGGGCTCCGGACTTTTTGTCAGCACCATCAGTCCCGAAGATGCTGCTGCACAGCTACGCGCCGTTACATTAGACTGAATGCTATACTCTCGAAACTTTAAAAAAATTACAGTACAGGATTATGGGACGCACTGACTCCATGCCCGAGGCACATGGCCTCAACAAAATTATTCGCCCACTTCGCTACCATGAAGCATCGAGACAATGGTTTGCGGTTCTATTTGTACCCCTGGTCAGTTATTTCGGTCATCCGACCAGAGAAATGCTAATCGCCGGTAGCGTGATTGCTGTAGTCGGAGCCTTGATTCGATTATGGGCATCCGGGCACGTGAAGAAAAACAAGGTACTCGCAACCGATGGACCTTACGCTTATGTGAGACATCCACTTTATGTCGGCAATATCCTGATATTGCTTGGCTTCTCCATGGCGTCCAACCTCTGGTGGGCCTACGCACTAATGGTGTTTTTAATCCTGTTCTACTATCCACCTGCGATCTCCTACGAAGATGCCAAGTTGAACAAGATTTTTGGTGAAGAATGGCAAAACTGGAGCAAGAACATACACGCACTGATCCCTTCTTTCGCAAACAAAGCAGGCACAACCAGCAGCGATTGGTCGTTCAAACAGAGTTTGTTCAAAAATGGCGAACCCGTTATCATTCTCTACCTGATCGGCTTCATGTACTTACTTGTAACCAGGCTCTAACAACACGGAAGACATATGCAACAACTTGACGAATCTGCACTCAAACAGTGGATTGAAGAGAGTATTGCTTCCAAGTCAAATATTCTGGCCGCTGGCTACCAGGGCCAGATCCTGCACTATGAAGATGCAGATAATAATTTTCTAATCAAGGTTCCCCATGGCCAGGGCCTTGCACTTAAATTTCATCTAAAGATGCTAAGACATGAATATGAAGTCTATAAAAAGCTCGGCGATTTTGCTGGTGCACCAGCATGTTATGGGCTGATAGATGATCAATACCTTGTTCTTGAGTATGTTGAAGGAAGAACCATACGCAAGAAGCGCCCCTTAGACGAAGAAGAATTTCACGCCAGACTGTTTGATTATATAAGGGCGATGCATGCTAAAGGCGTTGCTCACATGGACCTGAAACGCAAAGACAATTTGCTGGTAAAAGCCGATGAGACTCCATGTATTCTTGATTTTGGGGCTGCCGTGATACAAAAACAGGGTTCTCCATTCAATCAATACCGTTATCAAATTGCCAAACAGTTTGATTACAATGCATGGATAAAACACAAGTATCACGACCGCAGTACTGATGAAATATCAGTGGTTGACCGTAAATATTACAAGGTCACATGGATCGAGGCATTAGCCAGCATGGTTAAAGGGGCCTATACAAAAATAACCGGAAAGTCACGCTTCGAATGAGCACCTTTTATTCAATACATATAAAAAGCCAGAACTTGCTGTAACACCAGAGATTAATTGCATAACTAAACCACCAGGTAGATTAAATGAGAAATATGACATTGTTCAGCGCACTGGCTTTCCTGATTACCTCGACCGTAGTATCTGCAGACACCGTAATAGAATTCAAATATAGCGACACAAAGTCGCAGTTCCTGACCAACGGGAACATGGCCCGAATCAACTCACGCGGCACGGACGACTACAAGATCGTCAACTTCAAAACCAGCACGATCTACAGTGTCACGCCTGAAGACAAACAGATCACCAACCTCAGCAGCTCGATCCCATCGATAAGCGGAGTCAAACCGCTTTCCATCAGGCTGGACATCAAGCCTGCAGGCCCCGGCCCGATCATCGCAGGCTACGACACGAATAAATATCGTCTATCTGCCAATGGTGAATACTGCGGCGCCCTGTTTGCCTCCAAAGAAGCACTACGAGGCAGCGCAATCGAAAACATGTTTGGCACATTGAAAACTATGGCTGACAATCATCTCGAATCACTGGGCGGCTTCGCAGCCATAATTCCCACGTGCCAACTGGCCAGGATGCAGCTTGTAGAAAAACTCCAGCACATCGGCGCCCCCATGCGCGTGTTGAATGTTGAAGGCAACATCGATTCAGAGATCACCAGCATTATAAAGAACGCCAGCGTTGATCCACACAACTATTCTTTTCCCGCAAGCTACCAGAAGGTGTCAATGGATGAAAAGATTGAACAGGTACTAAGTAGCAGCGCGCAAACGGAGCGCAAACCGAAAAATAAAGCCGAGTTGCGTCACATGATGCGGGAGCTGCAGCGCAGCGGCAAGATGACCCCCGAAACACGCGAACAGATGAGGCGCTACAGGGAACAGATGCGACAACGTTAATTTGATTGCAGCACCCTGGGCAATTCTATACTCACCGCAGAGGCGCTGAGGCACAGAGAACATATCAGTTGTTATTTTTGACCCTGCAGGGTGGGCTCTGCCCACCGTCATAATCAAGGTGGGCAGAGCCCACCCTACGCGTTAATTCAATAATACAAAAAACCTCTGCGCCTCAGCGTCTCTGCGGTTAATACATTCCCTCACCCCCGCCACAGTGCCTGCCTCTATCCACGAAGAAACTCTATAATCTTTTGCTCATACCAGTACTCTGGTTTCCACGGGAATTTACCTGACACAAAACCCACATGCCCGCCATTGCGGGCGAGCAATAGTTCAACATGCTCACTCATCTCGTTTTTTTCAGGAACAGTTTCCGTGAACATGAAGGGATCATCAAGCGCATGAATAATTCGGGTGGGCACTTTAATATTTGTCAGATACTGCCTGCAGCTCGATTCACTGTAGTAGTGATCGACGCCTCTAAATCCATGCAATGGCGCGGTTACCTTGTCATCAAAATCCCAGAAGCCTTTCAATCGACGGATATCGACATGCAACGGTGATTCAATATGCTTGAATTTTTCAACGTATGAGTGCTTGAGCTTTCCCATTAAATGAATTTCATACATATGTGAAAGACCACGCTCCAGCCGCCTTGCTGCATCGGCTAGCATGAATGGTACAGACACGGCGACACCGAATTGCACAGGATTGGCATCACCTGTCTGGCCCAGCCATTTCAACAGCACGTTACCGCCCAGGGAGAATCCTATGGCAGCGTGCACCGGTCTGTCAGAAATGCGGTTGATATAGTCGACGACCTGCGCCAGGTCACCGGTATCACCAGAATGATATGATCTTGGTAATCGGTTAGGTTCTCCGCTGCAGCCTCGAAAGTGCATGAACACCGGCCTGAAACCGGCCTTCTCCAGCGCCAGCAACAAGCTGCCGGCATAGTGTGAATTTACGGAGCCTTCCAGTCCATGCAACACGATGACAACTGGCCGATCGGTTTTCCTGCTCCAGCACAGATCGATGAAATCACCATCGCTGAGTTCAAAGCGTTCGAAACTCAAATCAGGGGTGACCCGTCTTCTGAACATGACCGGCCACAGGGTTTGCAGGTGTGGTGATGGCAGCCACCAGGCGGGTTTAAAAGGTGATTCTGTCGGCATCGATTCAACTACAAG
>CAZRKQ010000216.1:0-8980 GCA_964600755.1 uncultured Thiotrichaceae bacterium | reverse complement strand
AAAAAAATGTATATGCTGCCGGTCGTCTGGATATGGATAGCGAAGGGCTCGTGGTACTGACAGATGACGGCGGGCTGCAACACAAAATCACCGACCCGAAAAATAAAATGGAAAAAGTATACTGGGTGCAGGTGGAACACGATATTAGCGATCAAGCACTGCTTGATTTAACAAACGGCGTTGAACTCAAAGACGGCAAAACGCTGCCGGCCAAAGCAAAACGAATTGATGCCCCTGCCCCGCTATGGCCGCGCGAACCGCCAATACGTGAACGCAAAAACATAGCCACTTCATGGCTGGAATTATCCATTAAAGAAGGCCGCAACCGCCAGGTCCGGCGCATGACCGCTGCAGTCGGCTTCCCCACGTTACGCCTGATCCGCTACCGTGTTGGCAGCTGGACCATTGATGGTATCACTAGCGGCGAATACATCACCTTGAATACATAGACATGGTTGCGGCCTGAAAAAAGCGAAGCATAATCCAGGAATCTATTTGAACCGCAGAGGCGCAGAGAATACTTTTTTATATGATAGAAGGCTGCGTTAGTCACTTAGGTCTGGATTATTAAAACACCGTCAATCGACAAGTTAAGGATAATCAAGAAATATTCTGTTTTTGAGTACATCAAAACCTTATCACAGACTACTACTATCGAATCGCCTGTAACAAAACTTGAATATCCTCTGCGCCTCTGCGTCTCTGCGGTAAATAACTTGTTTCCATAGATCCACCTATGCGCCGGGCACAGAAAGTGAGCGCAGACAATCAGTTAGCTCTTGCTCACTGATCGACTCAAGTTCCGAACTGTCAGACACATTGAACACGCCGCACTCTTCTATCCAGCCGGCGCCACGCACCCTTGGCAGCACATTTTCACTACCCTGCAGCATGCGCGGTAGTACATAACAGCGACCCGGCCGATAAAGCAGGTTGTAGGGTTGATTGCGGGTATGATACTGATCTATCAGTGCCCAGCTTTCCCGTGCTGAATCAAATGCATAACAGTTCATTGGATAGTGGTCATTACCACCATTGTGCTTCCATCCCTGCTGCTCAACAGGCAGCAACTCCGTACGCATAAAACTCTGAAAGTGAAGTTGATTGACAGATGCACAGGCACCCATGCTGTTGTAGCCAGCGCCAAATCCCGGCATTACAGCTTGTTGCTGCGCGATCAAATCCCACATCATGCCGTGATATTCAGCTGTCAAGTATTGTGGCAGCCGCAAAGCCGGATCGGGTACGATAATTAAATGGTAGGAGGTAAAAGGAAACTTGTTGTACAGCACTCGCAGTTGCACTCCCTGCCAACTACCTTGCCATAATATTTCAGGGCGCAGGAATGATTTATTGAAATTAAACTTGTTATCATCGAAAGACTGCTTGATGTTATCAACAATTTTATTAGATTCCCGTGCAGGGCGCAGGGTGCGCACAGGATTATATACAAGCTCCCAGTGGCCTGCGTTTTGCAACTGCCAGCAAGATAAAGAGTCTATACCGATATCTTCAACGGCCTTGAATACAGCAAGGTCATCATCGGTAATGCTTAGATTTCCCTGCCTGATTTTTTTCTGCACTATTTTGAAATTGGCGTCGAGCGCGTGTCTCAAGCCATTGCGCAACTGATCATCCTGCATACTGTTTGCCAGCACTAATATAAAAGCTCCGGCCTGCTCAGGTGAGAGCATGTTACGCAAGGTATTGACGAACATATGCTGGACAGCATCTGCGCCATTAGCAACGAACATCAGTACAATCAGGATCTGGTCTTGAATTTACGCTTATAGATATACACAACGACTGGATAAATAAACCAGGACAGTTCCCACATCCACATGCCCGCTGCAAAGGGTATGGTAATCGCGGCCGTAACGGGTTCTGCTTTAATACGCTCAGTGATCGCTTTGGCTTCATCAACATCAAGCTCATCTGTGACTAAATTGCCCTTATGCAAGGCGTAATACCATGCGGCAAAGGAAAACACGCCCAGCAGGCAAGCCATCGCACTTTCAAAAATACGCGTACTTGGCCCGGCTTCGAAACCAACACCCGCTCTTATTGAATACAGGAACAACAACAGGGAAAAAAGCTGCGCTATGGATAGCCCGATATGCCAGCCATCTGTACGCACGAGATACTTGAACAGCAGGTTACTCTGTATCCAGTAGATAATCACGATAATCAACGCGATCGAGGCAACAGCGAAATTAAGCCAGCTGTCGATTAGCATGTCCTGCAGGGTATTCCACGCCGGGTTTTCTTCCGGGAGTGGCAACAGTGTAAACAATCGCCAGATAGTGATGCCATAAACAACGTCGACCAGTGTTTCAAGCCGCCTTAGCTGCCTTTGTTCACGTATCTCTACTGACATATATCGTTACACCTTATTTTTAAAAAACACATAATTTAGTCTGGCCATGCGGTCTATTGATTACGAATTCTAACGAACCAGCTTGGTCATCTTCGATCCTTCAAGCGTCAGGTTATACATTAAACCCTTGTTGGAAAAAATAAATCCGATGATCGGCTGCTGTGCCGTATTTGAGCTTAATTCTCCCCCGGCACCTATCTCGGCCACGGCCACGCTGCCATCAACGCCTGCTTCCCAACCATCACTATCGCGAAATTTTTTCAGCACATCATCATTCATAAACAGAATAACCTGTGACTTTTGCTGCGCACCTAATTGAAAACCTATGGAAGCAGCTGCAGTGCTGTAATACTCAACCGTTTTACCTTTTACCTGCAATGAGCCTTCACCGTACTCACCACCAACACCAAAGCCTGCCTTGATCACTTTCGGAAACACCAGCATACCTGATGCTTTCTCTGCCAGTGCCTTGCCTGCCTGGGATTTCTCATAGAATTCGGCAATCGCAGCTTTAACGTCTTCATCGATTTCTTCTTTTGATGCAGAAAAAACCGGTGTTGTTATAAACATACCCAGCAAAACAAGGATAAATGCCAGTCTTTTATTAATCATATATATCTCCAATGCTGCATTCCAAAATCAAGCAGTAAACTGCTCTCGTATTATTCGTTCTTCCAGAGAGTGGTCTTTATCAAACAACATCTGCACCTGGTGTGACTTGTCTTCACGTACAGTTACTGATACCACATTGAGGATATCCCTGAAATCAGCAGTTGTAACAAGCGGTCGCTTCTGCGGATCAAGGTTTTCCATAGTAATAACAGATGTATGCGGCAGCAAGGCACCCTTCCACCGGCGCGGGCGAAACGGGCTTACCGGTGTCAGTGCCAGCAGGTTGGAGCCGAGAGGTATGATCGGGCCGTGTGCAGAAAGATTGTATGCGGTACTGCCAGCGGCGGTTGAAACAATCAGGCCATCACCGATGTACTTTTCCAGTCGCTCCACATCATCGACAGCAACACGGATATTGGCCGACTGGCCGGACCCCCGGATCAATGCAACCTCATTAAATGCCAGCGCCTGCTCTACTTTCCCTTCTGTAGTCGTCGCTTGCATCGCGATCGGGTGCAGTACAAATGAGTCAGCAGACAGTATTCTTTCTGCCAGCCGTGCCGCCCCGTAGTCATTCATCAAAAAACCAATGGTTCCACAGTTCATGCCGTAAATCGGCTTGTTGAGACCCATATGAGTATGCAGCGCATGCAGCATTAAACCATCGCCACCCAGTGCCAGAATTACATCACTCTGTTCCGGTGACACAAAAGTATAAATGGCAGACAGCTCTTTGAAGTGTTCTTCTGCAGGATCTGAACCCGAATGTACACAGGCTATTCGCAATTGCGAAGCTTCTATATGTTCAAGTGAATTTCCATTTTGTTGCATCAATCAATACTCGTAATTCTTCTTTGGAACCGCCTAGGGCATACTGCGTTTACTGTTCAGCCATTTAACGACCGGCTCCCAGTCCTCGACATCCTGCCACACCTGTGAAGGCGCCATTTCGTAAACGCCCACGCCACGCTCTTCTGCCTTGATGTAGTTTTGAGTATCACGCAGTGTCCCCACGTATGGCAATTTGAGCTTGCGCAGAAACTCGTACAGCTCATTGAAGATAATGGTGTTCTCGCGCACACGATTGGCAACCACGCCAATTTTCACTTCACCGCGCTGTACGCGACCCGTTGATTGCAGCTCCTGGATATATGCAGTCGCGGCTCGCATATCAATTGGCGACGGCAAAACAGGGAACAAAATGGTTTCCGCCTTGCGAACAAGTTGAGTTAGTTCCGTGCCGTGTACGCGTGCAGGCGCATCCATGATCACAATATCGGTATCCCGGGAGGGACGAACGGGGTCCTTCCAGGCGGCGACGCCTTCGATTTCCGGCCACTCTTCCCCGCGCGTCTCCAGCCATGCCATGCTGGAACCCTGCGGATCATAATCCGCCAGCACAACTTTTTTTTCTTCTTCCCAGGCATAATAGCTGGCCAGATTGGTTGATATGGTGCTCTTGCCACAACCGCCTTTGGCATTCAAAACCAGAATGGTACGCATACCCTAACTCCCCCCTGTTCGGTTCTGCATATGAATAATTGACAGCATAATACACCGATATCAGTGACGCTTCACCATGGTCACAGAAATGCACTGTAAAAGTGCACACTGCACTGCATTTGTGCAATTTTCACTAATTTTCGGTGCGCCGATCATCTTCATGAAAACTTAAAAATACTGTAACTGTATTGTAATTATTGAGCTTTATTATCTTCACCAATTATTGGCCCGAGACTTGCTATTAAAAAAGTCGCATTAATCAATTGAGAACGAATCACAGGTAAAAATATCATGAACACACACGACAGGAATCTGGTGCTAATGATGTTTATGGCAGCCGTACTGGTCAGTCTGAATTTCTTTGCAGTTATTAGCGGTGCTGCTGACAGCTATTACGACCAGCTGACCGAGTTGCTGAAACCACTTTTAATGAACAGGTCCTAGATACTAGTCCCTAGAACCTAGAGCCTGTCTTATAGTTGTTTCACGCCCGAGATCAGTTCGCCTACCGCCTTCTGACCATCGCCGTAGAGCATGCGGGTGTTGTCGGCATAGAACAGGTGGTTTTCGATACCGGAGAAGCCGGCGCCCTGACCGCGCTTGATCACAATCACGTTTTGCGCCTTGTCGGCATCGAGTATCGGCATGCCATAGATCGGGCTGTCCGGATTGCTGCGTGCCACCGGGTTAACTACATCATTGGCACCAATCACCAGCGCCACATCGGCCTGTGGAAACTGCGGATTGATTTCATCCAGATCATAAATCTTATCGTATTCAACACCGGCCTCAGCCAGCAGCACGTTCATGTGACCCGGCATACGACCGGCAACTGGATGAATCGCATACTTAACATGGACGCCGCGTGCTTCCAGTATATCTTCCAGCTCCTTGAGTTTATGCTGTGCCTGCGCAACCGCCATGCCATAACCGGGTATGATAATGACATTGTCCGCATAAGCCATCATGATGGCTGCATCCTGCCCCTGAATTTCCTTCATGCTGCCTTCGATGTCTTCTTCTACAGCAGCACCGCCATCACTGCCAAAACTGCTGAACAGGACATTGGCCAGAGAACGGTTCATGGCCTTTGCCATCAACTGGGTCAGCAGAGTACCCGATGAACCCACAACAGTACCGGCAATAATCATCGCAGCGTTGTTAAGTACGAAACCTTCAAATGCAACCGCGAGTCCGGTGAGGGCGTTAAACAGTGAAATCACAACCGGCATATCGGCACCCCCAATCGGCAGTGTCACCATCACGCCCAGCACAATTGCGATAATAAAGAACCACAGTACATGATCGAAACTGACCGGCTGCCCGGTGGCGATCAAGAACCCGGTGATACACACGGCTGCGAACAGGCCCAGATTGATGAACTGGTGCATTGGCAAACGTAAAGTCTTTTTCATCAGTCCCTGCAGTTTGGCGAATGCAACCGCCGAACCAGAAAATGAAACTGCACCAATGACGGCACCGAGCACTGCCAGAACCGTCACCACCAAGCCATGGCTCTCACCACCACTTGATAACTTGACCAGCTCGACGGCAGCAATTCCAGCAGCTGCACCGCCGCCCATGCCGTTATACATCGCGATCATTTGCGGCATATCGGTCATGGCAACGCGCTTGGCCGAAATGTAGGCCACTGCTGAACCAACAGCGATGGCACTGAGCATCAAGATCATGTTGATGTCGAGTGCAAGATGTATTTGCGGTACACCAAAGGTAATCAAGGTTGCCGCTACCATGGCAATACCCGCGAGTACGATGCCGCCGCGCGCGGTTACCGGCGAAGACATCTGCTTCAGGCCATAGATGAAGATGAAGGCGGTGACGAAATAGGTGATATTTACAGCAAGACTAATCATTATTTAGTCTCCTTGCTGCTTTTGAACATTTCGAGCATGCGCACTGTCGCCACGTAACCACCGACAGCATTACCCGCACCCAGCGCTACCGCAAAAAATCCAATCGCGAGTTCCAGCGTACCTTCTGCATGGCCCAGTGCAATCATGGCTCCAACCAGCACGATGCCGTGTATGAAGTTTGAGCCTGACATCAGCGGCGTGTGCAGAATCACCGGTACGCGGCTGATAACCTCGTAGCCGGTAAACGCGGACAGCATGAATATGTATAACGCGGTAAAACCTTCAATCATTTGTACTGCTCCGCTTTGATTTCACCGCCATGCGTGAGCACACAGCCGGCTATTACATCATCTTCAAAATCAAGTTCCAGGTCACCGCCTTCCTTGATGAACGGTGATACCAGGTTGAATAAATTCTTGGCATACATTTCGCTGGCATGAACCGGCAATTCACTGGGTACATTCAATGGCCCGTGAATGGTAACGCGACCCTGGTAATCAACCGTTTCGCCCGGCCTGGTCAATTCGCAGTTACCACCGCCTTCCGATGCCAGGTCTACAATCACGGCGCCGACTTTCATATCTTTCACCATGGCTTCAGTGATGATCTTTGGCGATGGACGGCCCGGAATCGCCGCGGTGGAAACAATCACATCAGCCTGTGCAACATGCCTGGCCAGCACTTCCTGCTGCTGTTGCTTTTCATCATCAGTGAGTTCACGCGCATAGCCGCCTTCACCTTCTGCACTGACGCCGGTATCAACAAACTTGCCGCCAAGTGATTCGATTTGTTCGCGGGTGGCAGAACGCACATCAAAAGCCTCGACAATAGCCCCCAGGCGCTTGGCCGTAGCGATGGCCTGCAAGCCGGCAACACCGGCGCCGATCACAAGAACCTTGGCCGGGCGAATAGTGCCTGCTGCCGTCGTCAGCATCGGGAAGAAAACCGAGGCCAGCTGTGCACCCATCAGTACACCCATGTAACCGGCGAGTGAAGCCTGCGAAGAAAGTGCATCCATTGACTGTGCACGCGTGATGCGCGGCACCAGCTCCATCGCCAGGCTGGTTATGTTCTTATCGCACAGGGTCTTGATCATGTCCGCATTCTTGTGCGGCGCCATGAAACTGACGATAACAGCCCCGTCATTTACTTGAGAAAGCTCATCCGCAGTGGGCGGCTGCACTTTGAATATCAAATCAGCACCCTTGTATAAGGTCTCAGCGTCATCGACCAGCTCGACGCCCTCGAAGGCCTCATCACTGAAATGGGATGAAAGTGCGGCGCCTTTTTGCATCATGACCTTGACACCCATATCAGCCAGCTTTTTGGCCACCCCGGGTTCCAGTGCGATACGTCGCTCGTTTGTTATTGTTTCTTTAGGTACAGCCAGCCTTGTCGGCATGTCCAGCTCCAGCACATACAGCAATGAAAATTTTTCCGTATGTTACAGGAATCTTAAATTTGTTTGTATACAAACGCATGAATTCTAACCACGCGCAGGCTTGTAGAATAATGTTGAATCTGTCACCCTTGCATACTGTTTGAATTTTCGCATCATCGCCAGAGTGAAAAAGAAGGAATACTCCTACCAACACGGCTCCAAAGAGAAGCTCGGTATTCTGCTGGTAAACCTTGGTTCGCCCGACGCACCGACACCGTCTGCAGTTCGACGCTATCTTGCTGAATTCCTGTGGGATCCTCGTGTGGTCGAAGTGCCGCGCCTGCTGTGGTGGCTTGTTTTGCACGGTGTTATTCTGCGAATACGCCCAAGGCGTTCTGCACGCGCTTATAAAAAAGTCTGGAGCATCGACGGTTCTCCGCTGATCGCCACATCCAAGCTACAGGCTCAGGCGATCGAGAAAAAAATTCAGGAAAGATTTCGCGGTAATGTACTGGTCGACCTGGCCATGCGCTATGGCAACCCATCGATAAAAAGCGGACTCGAGGCATTGCGCCTGGCCGGTGCCCGCCGCTTGCTGATTCTGCCGCTATACCCCCAGTACTCGGCCACAACCACGGCCTCGGTGTTCGATGAAGTTACCAATATACTGCAAAGCTGGCGCTGGCTACCGGACCTGCGCTTCATCAACCACTATCACGACCATCCGAAATATATCAGCGCGCTGGCCAACAGCATCCGGCAACACTGGTCAGAGCACAAGCGCGGGCAGAAACTGCTGTTCTCTTTTCACGGAATTCCACAACGCTATTTTGACCAGGGCGATCCCTACTATTGTCATTGCCAGAAAACAGCACGCCTCGTTGCTGAAGAACTGGAACTTAATGAAGGCGAGTGGCAAGTCGTATTTCAATCTCGCTTCGGACGCGAACCATGGCTACAGCCCTATTGTGACAAGACACTGGAACAACTACCTGACAGCGGTGTGCGCAAGGTTGACATTGTCTGCCCCGGCTTTTCCTCCGATTGCCTGGAAACACTGGAAGAGATCGACATGGAGAACCGCGAAATCTTTCTCAAAGCCGGCGGCTACGAGTATTCATACATACCCGCATTAAATGCCAGCCCCGATCATATCGACGTTATCTGCGAAGTACTGACCGCACACATGTTCGGCTGGCCCGAAACCATGCCCAACTGGGACGCAGGCGAACG
>CAZRKQ010000215.1:0-6237 GCA_964600755.1 uncultured Thiotrichaceae bacterium | reverse complement strand
GAACGAAAAATTCGCTGCATACAAGGCGGCTAACCCGGAACTGGCGGCTGAATTCGAACGCCGCATGGCAGGCGAACTGGTTGCTGACTGGGAAAGCCAGGCAGATGCTTTCATCAAGTCTGTGGCTGAAAAGGGCGATAGCATCGCCAGCCGCAAGGCATCGCAGAATGCGATCGAAGGTCTTTCTTCGTTTACTGATTTCATGGGCGGTTCTGCAGACCTTGCAGGTTCCAACCTGACCATCGTTTCCAACTCGGTACCTATGCGCGCCAATACAGCCGATGCCAACTACCTGAACTACGGTGTTCGCGAATTCGGTATGGCTGCAATTGTTAACGGCATTTCGCTGCATGGCGGTTTTATACCCTACGGTGCAACATTCCTCATGTTCTCTGAGTATGCGCGTAACGCACTGCGTATGGCTGCGTTGATGAGTATCCAGCATATCGAAGTATTTACCCATGACTCCATTGGCCTGGGTGAAGATGGCCCTACTCATCAGCCGGTTGAGCAGATTGCAACACTGCGCATGATTCCTCGTATGTCTGTATGGCGTCCTTGTGATGCTGTGGAAACAGCAGTTGCGTGGAAAGCCGCAGTACAGAAAAAGAATGGCCCGACTTCATTGATCCTGTCACGTCAGGGTCTTGAGCATCAGCAGCGCAGCGATGAGCAGATCGCGAATATCGCCAAAGGCGGTTACGTGCTGAAAGACAGCAATGGCGCGCCTGATGTGATCGTTATTGCTACCGGTTCTGAAGTTGGACTGGCAATGGCCGCAGCAGAAGCGTCCGGCAAGAACGTTCGTGTTGTTTCCATGCCGGCGACTGATGTATTTGATGCACAGGATGATGCCTACAGGGAATCTGTATTGCCATCATCTTGCACTGCACGTGTTGCGGTTGAAGCGGGTGTAAGGGATTTCTGGCGCAAGTATGTTGGTCTGAACGGCGCTGTTATCGGTATCGATACCTTCGGCGAATCAGCACCGGCCGGTGACCTGTTCAAACACTTTGGCTTTACGGTTGAAAATGTTGCGAGTGCAATAAACAACGTCACTAACGCAATGAACAACGTCGCTTAAAGCATTTTGTCCGTCCCGTGAATGGGGCGGACAGTGATCTTTTATTACTGAAAATTTTGGAGAAAACACTATGACTATTAAAGTCGGTATTAATGGCTTTGGCCGCATCGGCCGTATGGCATTCCGTGCTATTGCAAAAGACTTTTCTGATATCCAGGTCGTTGGCATCAATGATCTGCTGGATGCAGACTACCTGGCATACATGCTGAAGTACGATTCAGTACACGGTAACTTTGACGGTGATATCGCTGTTGACGGTAACAACCTGGTTGTTAACGGTAACAAGATTCGCCTGACTGCTGAGCGTGATCCAGCCAACCTGGCATGGGGTGACATCGGTGCTGACCTGGTTATCGAGTGCACAGGCTTCTTCCTCACTGAAGAAACCTGCCAGAAGCACATCGACGCCGGCGCGAAGAAAGTTGTGCAGTCTGCACCTTCAAAGGACGGCACACCAATGTTTGTATATGGTGTTAATCACACTGACTACGCTGGTCAGGCGATCGTTTCTGCTGCTTCATGCACCACCAACTGCCTGGCGCCTGTTGCCAAGGTTCTGAACGACAAGTGGGGCATCAAGCGTGGCCTGATGACAACTGTTCATGCTGCAACAGCAACCCAGAAAACTGTTGACGGTCCTTCAATGAAAGACTGGCGCGGTGGCCGCGGTATCCTGGAAAACATCATTCCTTCATCAACCGGTGCTGCTAAGGCTGTTGGCGTTGTTTTGCCGGAACTAAACGGCAAGCTGACAGGTATGGCTTTCCGCGTACCAACTTCTGATGTTTCAGTTGTTGACCTGACTGTTGAGTTGAATAGCGATGCAAGCTATGACGACATCTGTGCTGCTATGAAAGCGGCTTCTGAGTCTGGTGACATGAGCAAGACACTGGGTTACACCGACGAGAAGGTTGTATCAACTGACTTCCGTGGTTGCGGCTTCTCTTCAATCTTTGATTCTGAAGCTGGTATTGCGCTGGATGGTACCTTCGTCAAGCTCGTATCATGGTACGACAACGAGTATGGCTATACCTGCAATATGCTGAGGTTTGTAGAGCACGTAGCCGCAAACTAATCTAAGCGGATCTTTTGCTCGATAGCGGCGTTGCGAAAACAACTTGAGTGCTCACGTACTGCGTGTACGCTCCGCGCTCAAATTGTTTCCGCGCCTTGCTCTCGAGCAAAATCTCTCGCTTAGAAAGTAGAAGAAAAGTGACATATACCAGCCCGGTTTTATACATCGGGCTGGTGTTTTTAACAAAGTCGCAACGAGTGCTGTTTGTTAAGTAGAAAAACTTAACAAATATTATTCATAAAAATATTATTCAGGAGTTTCATAATGTCTTTCATAAAACTCACAGACCTTGACCTTGCAGGCAAACGCGTTCTTATTCGTGCCGACCTCAATGTACCGGTTAAAGACGGCAAGGTAACATCAGATGCGCGTATCTCTGCATCAATGCCAACCATCGAACATTGCGTTAAGGCGGGTGCCAAAGTCATGGTTATGTCGCACCGCGGCCGTCCGGAAGAAGGCAAGGCTGATGAAGAAAATTCCATGCAGCCTATCGCAGAAGACATATCTGCCAAGCTGGGGAAGGAAGTGCGCCTGGTAAAAGATTACCTCGACAATGCGCCTGAAGTTGCTGATGGTGAAGTTGTTCTGTTTGAAAACGTGCGCTTCAATGCGGGCGAAAAGAAAGACGAAGAGGCGCTATCAAAGAAATACGCGGCTTTGTGTGATGTGTTTGTAATGGATGCTTTCGGTACGGCTCACCGCGCACAGGCTTCAACACACGGTGTTGGCGTGTATGCGCCTGTTGCGTGTGCCGGCTTACTGCTTTCCAATGAACTTGATAGCCTGGCAAAAGCATTGGCTGAACCGGCACGTCCGATGGTTGCGATCGTTGGTGGCTCCAAGGTTTCTACCAAGCTGACCGTGCTCGAAGCACTTTCAGAGAAAGTGGACCAACTGGTTGTAGGTGGCGGTATTGCCAACACCTTCCTCTTGGCCATGGGCCACAATGTCGGCAAGTCACTGTGTGAAGCTGACCTGGTAGATACTGCCAAGGTATTGATCGAAAAGATGAAAGCACGCGGTGCCAACATCCCGATTGCAACGGATGTTGTTTGTGGCAAGGAGTTCAGTGAAAGCGCAGAAGCTACGCTGAAATCAGCCGATGCCGTTGAAGATGACGACATGATTTTTGATATTGGCCCGGATTCGGCGAAAGAGCTCGCTGACATCATCAGCAAGGCCGGTACTATCGTATGGAACGGGCCCGTGGGCGTATTCGAATTCGACCAGTTCGGTGAAGGCACCAAAACAGTTTCAATGGCAATTGCCGATTCTGCCGGTTTCAGCCTGGCCGGCGGTGGTGATACCATTGCAGCGATCCAGAAGTACAATATCTACGACAAGGTTTCATATATATCGACAGCCGGTGGTGCATTCCTGGAATACCTGGAAGGCAAAACCCTGCCTGCAGTAGCCATGCTGGAAGCACAGGCGGATAAGTAGTGGCGAGGGACGAGTGGCTAGTGGCAAGGTAAACCTGGTGATGCTGATTGGTATCCCGGTATCTGTTTTTCCTTCCCACTTGCCCCTCGCCACTCGATACTGACTAATGCGTAGAACCAAGATAGTCGCGACGCTGGGGCCTGGCTCCAGTTCACCTGAAGTGATTGAAGAAATGATCAGCGCAGGTGTCGATGTGTTTAGGCTCAATTTTTCTCATGGTACGCATGAGGAACAGCGCCATCGCAATGAATTGATTCGTGCATGCAGTGATAAAATTGGCCGCATTGTTGGTGTGCTGGCAGACCTGCAGGGACCAAAGATCCGCACAGGTAAATTCATCGACAGTCATGTACAGCTGATTAGAGGCGAACATTTCATACTCGATGCTGACCTTGGCGATGATGAGGGTACTAATGAACGCGTTGGCATTACCTACAAGGATCTGCCGAAAGATGTAAAACCCGGCAACCTGTTATTGCTGGATGATGGCCGTGTCGAACTTCAAGTAGTTGAAGTCAAGGGCAATGAAATCCACTGTACTGTTGGCTATACCTGTGAGTTGTCTGACAGCAAGGGGATCAACCTCAAGGGTGGTGGCCTTTCAGCGCCGGCTCTAACGGAAAAGGACAAGGAAGACATCAAGGCTGCCGCTGCACTGGAAGTTGACTATGTTGCGCTGTCGTTTGCGCGCTCGGCCGATGATGTGAATCTATGTCGAGATTATGTGCGTAAAGCTGGCTGTGATGCCGGTATCGTTACCAAGGTTGAGCGTGCTGATGCAATTACAAATATCGATGAAATCATCGAGGCGTCAGATGTCATTATGGTAGCTCGTGGTGATCTTGGTGTTGAGCTGGGCGATGCTGAGCTGCCTGCGATTCAGAAGAGCATGATCAAGAAATCGCGTGCTCTTAACAAGGTGGTGATCACGGCGACACAGATGATGGAGTCGATGATCGATAACCCGATTCCGACGCGTGCTGAAGTATTCGATGTTGCCAATGCGGTACTGGATGGTACCGATGCGGTGATGCTGTCAGGTGAAACTGCGGTTGGCCGTTACCCGGTCAAGGTGGTGCAGGCCATGAGCCGTATTTGCGAGCATGCAGAAATGCAGCATGAAGCACTGAAATCGGATCATCGCCTTAACCTTACCTTTAGCAAGGTTGATGAGGCCATCGCGATGGCTACAATGTATACCGCGAATCATCTCGATGTGGCTGCAATTGCATCATTAACGGAGTCAGGTAACACGGTACTATGGATGTCGCGTATCAGTTCAGGCATACCGATATATGCGCTGACCCGGCACCGCAAAACGCAACAGAAGGTAGCGCTGTACAGGGGCGTTTATCCGGTTAATGTTGAAAACGATAAAATCGGCCCGGTTCACGTGGCCCAATGTGTTGTCGATATTTTGCTGAACAGAAACATCGTTAGTAAAGGTCAGCGAATAATTATGACGCGTGGAAATCTTATCGATGAAAAAGGTGCCGGAACTAATTTGATGAAGATCGTTGACATAGTTGAATAGAAGAATTTGTAAATAGAATTTAAATCAAGAGTAAAACTAACTAGTTTTAGGAGAACGAAAATGGCTTTAATTTCATTGAGACAGTTGCTGGATCACGCCGCTGAGAATGATTACGGCATGCCGGCATTTAACGTAAACAATATGGAGCAGGTGCATTCAATTATGCAGGCTGCTGATGAAACCGACAGCCCGGTGATCATGCAGGGTTCAGCAGGTGCGCGCTCATATGCGGGCGAACCGTTCCTGCGTCACCTTATCAGTGCCGCCGTTGAAATGTATCCGCACATTCCGATTGTGATGCACCAGGACCATGGTTCAGAGCCGGCAGTATGCCTGCGTTCTATCCAGTCCGGTTTCAGTTCGGTGATGATGGACGGTTCCTTGATGTCTGACATGAAGACACCTTCAAGCTATGAGTACAACGTTGAAGTTACCCGTGAAGTTGTGAAAATGGCTCACGCTGGTGGTGTATCAGTTGAAGGCGAGCTTGGTTGCCTGGGTTCACTGGAAACCGGTGAAATGGGTGAAGAAGACGGCCACGGTGCTGAAGGCAAGCTGGACATGGACATGCTGCTGACCAGTGTTGAAGAAGCAGCTGACTTTGTTGAAAAGACAAACGTTGACGCGCTGGCAATCGCCATTGGTACCTCGCATGGTGCATACAAGTTCACCAAGGAGCCAACCGGCGAGATTCTGCGTATTGACCGCATTCGTGAAATTCACGCGCGCATTCCTAATACTCACCTGGTTATGCATGGTTCATCCTCAGTGCCGCAGGACTGGTTGGAAGTCATCAACAGCTACGGTGGTGACATGGGCCAGACTTACGGTGTACCTGTTGAAGAAATCCAGGAAGGCATCAAGAACGGTGTTGCCAAGGTCAACATCGATACTGACCTGCGCATGGCATCAACCGGTTCTATTCGTAAGCATCTTGCCGACAATCCTTCAAACTTCGACCCGCGCAAGTTCCTCAAGGACTCGACTGCAGGCATGAAGGCAATCTGCAAGGCCCGCTATGAAGCTTTCGGCTGCGCCGGCAATGCCTCGAAGATCACACCAGTCTCACTCGAGAAAATGGTCAACTTCTACCAGTAA
>CAZRKQ010000214.1:0-5613 GCA_964600755.1 uncultured Thiotrichaceae bacterium | reverse complement strand
CCCGCAGGGCAAACTGGTCGGGGCGGCGTTCTTTTGGTTACTTTTCTTTCGCTGTTGAAAGAAAAGTAACTCGCCATCAAGGCGAAAGAAAATGCTGGAATCAACGAAACAGTTGGATGAAATGCGATTAACTAATGATCGCGACTAAAGCTGCTTCTACGTTAACTATAAAAAAACTCTGTGTTCTCTGTGCCTCTGTGGCAAATAATATTTTCCTCACCCCTCACTACTCGTCCCTGGCCCCTCTGCGCAGCAGAACGTAAACGGCCCCGGTGCCACCATCCTTCGGCTGCGCACTGCAAAATGCGAGCACCTCATCAGCCTGCCGCAGCCAGCGGTTGACCATGGGCTTTATAACCGGCTTGCTTTGTGAGCGGAAGCCTTTGCCGTGGATGATGATGACATGGCGGTAGCCGAACTGCAGGCATTCCTCCATGAAATCGATCAACTGCAGACGCGCTTCTTCGACCGTGAGTCCATGCAGGTCCAGCGTGTTGTCAACGGGCAGTTTACCGCTACGTAGTTTCTTCAATACAGATTTCTGTGCACCCCCGGCGCGCTCGAAATAGAGCTGATCCGGGCACTCTTCCTCGAACATACCTTCGGTAAAGCGCTCGCTAAAATCTGTGTCATGGCCCTGCGGTTGGCGTATGGGCGGTTTTCTGGGTGCCGGTTTGTGCCTGACCCTGTTGTCCGGTTTCAGCGGTTCGACACCATCCATTGCCTGCCGAAACAGATCGTTGTCATCTTTATTATCTTTATCTGATTCGTCGTTCATGTGCCAGTATGCTGTAAGATTAGCCTGTTGTAATTCTATAGTTTAAGTTTAACGTGCATATCCTGCTGAGCAATGATGATGGCTACCGCGCACCCGGACTGGGGGCCATGGCCGAAGCCCTCTCTGAAACCGATTCTGTCACCGTGGTCGCTCCCGAACGTGACCGCAGCGGTTCCAGTAATTCTTTGACACTGGAAAGGCCGCTACGGGTTCACCTGGCGGATAACGGATTTTATTTCGTCAACGGCACGCCGACAGACTGTGTGCATCTGGCTATTACCGGCTTACTGGATGAGGAGCCGGACATGGTCGTTTCCGGAATCAATTCCGGTGCCAACATGGGTGATGATGTGCTCTATTCAGGTACGGTAGCGGCGGCCATGGAAGGACGTTTTCTGGGGCTTCCGGCAATAGCGGTATCGATGACATCGTATGATCCGCTGCATTATGAAACAGGCGTAAAGGCCATTGCCAGTCTAATAGACCGTTTGCGCAGCGAGCCTTTACAGCAGACGAGTATACTCAACGTCAATGTACCGGATGTCGCATGGAGCGAAATCCGCGGTTTCAAAATTACCCGGCTGGGTAACCGTCACAAGTCTGAAGGTGTAATCAGACAAACAGACCCTCGCGGTGATCCCATGTACTGGGTCGGACCTCCAGGCGCGGCGCAGGATGCAGGCGAGGGCACCGATTTTCATGCGATTGAGCATAATTTTATTTCAATAACACCTTTGCAAATTGATTTGACCCGTTATGATAGCCTGCAATATCTTGAAGACTGGCTACATGGTCATTCTTGAGCATTGCAGTAACCCGTAACAGGCAGCATTCCAGGCAGTATGAATAATCACATTCAGGGCATAGGCATGACCTCTCAGCGTACGCGCGATCGACTGGTCGAACGTCTGCGCGCCGAAGGTATCCAGAATGAGCGTGTGCTTGAAATCATTCGTACCACGCCGCGTCACGTGTTTATTGACGAAGCGCTGGCGCACCGTGCCTACGAAGATACTGCCTTGCCAATCGGCCAGGGACAAACGATTTCGCAGCCCTACATTGTCGCGCGTATGACTGAAATTATTATTGAAAACGGTATTCCTGGGAAGGTGCTTGAAGTGGGTACCGGCTCAGGCTACCAGTCGGCTGTGCTGGCGAGGCTGGTGCCCAGGGTATACACGGTCGAGCGCATTAACGGCTTGCTGATAAGAGCGCGTCAATGCCACCGTGCACTCCGTCTGAACAATATATTTGCCAAGCACAGTGACGGCTCCTGGGGCTGGCCGGAAAAAGCACCATACCCGGCAATCATGGTGACCGCTGCGCCGGAACATGTGCCGGAATCGCTGCTTGAGCAATTAAGCATCGGCGGGCGCATGGTTATACCGGTCGGCACCACCTCAGGGGCGCAATCACTGAAACTGATTACGCGAACTGCCAGTGGATTTGAACAACAGACATTGAATGCCGTGCGTTTTGTACCTCTACTGGATGGGTCTGTCAGATGATTTTTAAAGGCCTGTATGAATGGTGCATGCGCTGTGCTGCGCACCAGCATGCAGAGCGCTACCTTGCGGGTGTCAGCATCATCGAATCGATTTTCTTTCCGGTACCCACGGCATTAATGGTTGCGCCAATGGCAGTTGCACGGCCCGAGCGTGCCGTTCGAATTGCATTGATAGCAACCGTTACCTCTGTGTTCGGTGGCCTGTTCGGTTATGCGCTGGGTTATTACGCGATTGCCGCTATCGAACCGGTCATAGAATCAGCCGGCTACTGGGACAAATATATGACGGCACAGGAATGGTTCACAAGATGGGGTTTCTGGGCGGTGGTTGTTGCTGGTTTCTCGCCGATCCCATTTAAATTGTTCACCATATCTGCCGGTGCCCTGTCGATGGCTATTCCTCCTTTTCTGTTTGCAGCATTAATCGGCAGGGCCGGGCACTTCTTTCTGGTGTCACTGTCGATGGCCTGGGCGGGTCCAAAACTTGAGCCGTTGGTGCGTAAGTACATCGAATGGCTGGGCTGGGCGACAGTGTTGGTGCTGGCAATATATATTCTGGTGAAAATGAACCAGGGATGATGATTCGCGTACTGATTGCCAGTGCACTTATTGTTGCGTTGAACGCCTGTTCGAACCAGCGCTGGGACCCGGATGACTATCCCGTCAGCTCAGGCGATACCATTTATTCGATTGCCTGGAAATATGAGCTCGATCCTTTTGAACTGGCCAGGTGGAACAATATCTCTAGTCCCTACAGAATCTATCCCGGGCAACGCTTAAAGATGAAGCAGGGAGACAGCGTTGCGGTACCACAAGCGTCAACGCAACAATCGACCAGGAGCGCAACATCCAGGCCTGATTCAATCACGGTGAGAAAAGGCGATACACTCTACGCACTCGCAAAACAACACGACATAAGTGCCAAACAGCTGGCTTCGATCAACAGGCTTAAATCACCCTATACCATCAAGCCGGGCCAGACCCTGAAGCTGACTGCGACGAAAACCTATCGTGCACCAGCAACATCTTCCAGCAAATCAACAACAGCATCATTGCCGGCTGACAACAAGAAGGTCAGCTGGCAATGGCCGGTACAAGGCAAGTTGATCACCACATTCAAAAGTAACAAGACTGGAAGGAAAGGCATTGATATAGCCGGCAGTGAAGGCAAATCCATCAAAGCCGCTGCGCCAGGAAAAGTGGTCTATAGCGGAAATGGTTTAATTAGTTACGGTAACCTGGTGATCATCAAACATAACCGTACCTATCTGAGTGCTTATGCGCATAATCGCAAGTTGCTGGTCAAGGAAGGCGACACCATCAAGGCAGGGCAAAAAATTGCGGAACTGGGCAAGACCGGCGCGGATTCACCACGATTGCATTTCGAAATCAGGAAAAACGGCAAGCCAGTTAACCCGTTGAAATATCTCCCAAGTAGTTGATCGCTAATATTCAAACCACAAGATGATGTGGTTTAGTGTATTTATCTAAAAAAAATTTCAATATATGAAAAAAAATGCTTGATTCGTAAAGAGTTTTAATGCTATAAGTTTTTTTAACTTAAGAAAGGGATTAGGAAGGGGCTGTAAGTACATGGAATTTAAGGGATATTAAAACAGCGTTTGAAAAGTGTTTTTAAAACTGCACAAATACAATAATAATAAAAAGTGATCCGGGTGAGGGTACAATTATGAGTGAAGCCATTGCAGACTCAGGTGAGAGTATTGAAGGACTCAGCATCGTGACGCAGAGTGAGCTTGAACATGATGATGATATGGATATGGATGACGTAGATATCGAAGTCAATGAAGAAGAGCCAGCTCTGCCAAAGAAAAAAACCAAGGCAGCCAGTGGTAAGACTGGCGATGCAAATATTGATGCCAAGGTTAATCGTAAAGAGCTAGATGCCACACGCCTTTATCTCAGAGAGATAGAAGGTTCTCCGCTATTAACAGCTGAAGAAGAAGTTTTCTATTCACGCCTCGCTCTTAAAGGCGATATGGAAGCTCGCAAGAAGATGATTGAGTGCAATCTTCGTCTTGTAGTAAAAATTTCGCGCCGTTATATGAACCGTGGTCTTGCACTGCTCGACTTGATAGAAGAAGGCAACCTGGGTCTGATCAGGGCTGTTGAGAAATTTGATCCTGAAAAAGGTTTCCGTTTCTCTACCTATGCTACCTGGTGGATTCGTCAGACGATTGAACGTGCGTTGATGAACCAGACACGAACTATCCGCCTTCCAATTCATGTTATCAAAGAACTCAATGTCTATCTGCGCGCAGCACGCAAGCTGGAGCAGGAGATGGACAGGGAGCCGACAGCAGAAGACATTGCCAAGATGGTGAACAAGCCTGTTGCCGGCGTCGAAAAAATGCTGGGTCTGCGTGATCGTGTTACTTCGGTCGATGTGCCGGTAGGTAAAGAGAATGATCGCCCACTTCTGGAAATCGTTGCTGATGACCGTATTCCGGCCCCACCGGAAATGTTACAGAACGACGATGTGATGTCGAACCTTGAAGTATGGCTGGACCAGCTTGAAGATAAACAGCGCGAAGTGTTGATCCGACGTTTTGGTTTATACAACCATGAGCGCACAACCCTGGAAGATGTTGGCCGTGAACTGGGCGTGACCCGCGAGCGTGTTCGGCAGATTCAGATGGATGCATTGAAGCAGCTTCGCAAAATTCTGGAAAACCAGGGCTTTACCGAACAGCTGCTGTTCCAGGAAGACTAGCTACATTTCTGCAATATGCTTCTGAGCCGGCCTGCACCTGCAGGCCGGTTTTTTTTGTGCCTGAGATAAAGAGGCGTTATTACCGCAGAGGCGCGGAGACGCAGAGATTAATATAGGCCTATGTTAGGAGCGACTTTCGTCACGAACTCAATTTGTCCACGCTTCTGATCATTTTATTTCGCTCTGATGGCGAGTTACTTTTCGTGAATTGCGCACATCCCTGTGCTCCACTCTTCGGGCGCTATGCGTGCGTGTTGCTCCAGGCAAATTAGTCAACAGCGAAAGAAAAGTAACCAAAAGAACGCCGCCCCAATCAGCTTGCCCTGCGGGTCCCCTCACCATTCGCCTTTGCCTACGGGCCGTCCTGACTCGCCGTCCGGGCTCAACAGGACTAAATCCGACGTCCCTGTCGGCCATTGGTTGATATTTTATGGCCCTACCAAAGACGAATGGCTCGGCAAGCTTCGTGGGGAGGAATCGCACTTTCCAGTCAAACAACGTGTAGGGTGCAATAGCGAAGCGTATTGCACCGACTGCATCCGGCGGATTACGGCTAGCGCCTAATCCGCCCTACGGCCATGCGAAGCACGAGCG
>CAZRKQ010000213.1:0-11036 GCA_964600755.1 uncultured Thiotrichaceae bacterium | reverse complement strand
CAATATCTTTTCCGGCAAACCAACGGCGAAATATTATGGTTCTGCGTTGATCGCATTATTGATACTCGTTAACAGCAGCATGGGCGAGGGTGGCAATTTCACCGAGGCGTTCATCATGCGCATTATTCTGATAACATTGGCCGTGGTTTATATCGTTACTGCGCTGAGGGTGCTGGACAGTTTCTGGCCAGTGCAGCAGCCTGATGAGGAAAGTAGCAAATAACGAATAACGAATAACGAATAACGAAACACCCGTGTGAGCACCTAAACGGAGCGGGTATCTAAATTTAAGAATACTGAGGATTAAAAATGAGACTCATCAAGCGTTATGCAAGATCGGCAGCTATATCGTTCTTTATCGCCGTGATGGCGTCAACATCCATCATCAAGAATGTCATCGCAGAAGAAAACGAGGAGCTGACAGTTGCCTTTCCTGATAAGTGGATGGTTCGTCTCGGCGCCTATATCATCGATGGGGCGAATACCCAGGTCAGCGTGAATTCAGCTATAGGGCTGGGTGCCGTCATCGATTATCAGAAAGACCTGGGCGGTGAAGACGGCGATACCATTCCCCGGATTGATGGCTATTACCGCTTCAACGAAAGACACCGCATCGATTTCACCTCGTTCAGTATCGACAGAAAGGGTACAAGGACACTGGCGGTTGATCTCGAAATCGGAGACGAGATCTATTCTGCGAGTGAAACAATTAATTCGGATATCAAGTATGCGCTGTACAGGCTGGGCTATGGCTACTCCTTCTACCACTCCCCAAAGACTGAGTTGACCCTGACTGCCGGGCTGAATATTACGGAATATGATTTGAGTTTTTCCCTGGATGATGGCTCCAAGGCTGAGTCTGCCGGCGTCACCGTGCCGCTTCCTGTTGTCGGGCTGCGTATGGGCTATGCGATTACACCCAAGTGGAATGTGCGCTATGTGAGTGAAGCGTTTTTCATCGATATCGATGATACCTTCAGAGGCGCCATATTAAATTTTGAATTAAATACCGAGTACAGGTTGTTCAAACATTTTGCACTGGGTGCCGGTCTTGCCAGAATCGGGGTCAATGCCGAGATTGATGATGAGGACTGGCGCGGTAAAGTCACTGACTCATATCGCGGATTCAATCTATTCGGAACCTTCTATTTCTAATTAATATTTGCTTTGTTCGTAACAATGCTAATCAAGTCACAGCAGAAGGCCGGTTTAATTATCGGCCTTTTGCTGTTGCTGGCTTCATTCAGTGTGCAGGCAACTTTGAGCAGGCCTGTTAGTGAAGATGGCAAACCCACCGAAGTCAACGTGGTTGGTGCTGTGCTCGATATCGACAAGATCAACAGCGCCGAGCAGAATTTCACCCTCAATTTTTACGCGCTCTTTCGCTGGATGGACCCGCGTCTTGCGCATGCCGGGCCAGGTAGTGCTATCCGTGATTTGTCCGAGGTGTGGAACCCACGCTTAACCATCATCAATACGCAAAGGTACTGGGAAAATACCAGGGATGAAGTAGAAGTATCGCCCGAAGGGCTGGTGACCTATCGCCTGCACGTGTTTGGTGACTTCTCGCAGCCGTTGAAACTGCATGATTTTCCACAGGACAGGCACGTGTTCGAGGTGCCCGTGGTTGCTGCCGGTTATCGGTCCGATGAAGTTGCCATGATGCCTGACCCGCGCATGGATTCATTTATCTCGGAAAACCTTTCCGTGGCTGACTGGAAGGTCAGCAATATGCAGGGCATGCCTCGTGAAGTAACGTTTGCTAATGGTCTGAAATTGCCTGGCTTTGTTTTCAGTTTCGAAGCAGAACGCTTGCTGCATCATTACGTGATCAAGGCAATCACCCCGCTGGCATTGATTGTGATGATGTCATGGGTGGTGTTCTGGATCGACCCGAAGCAGGTGCCAAACCAGCTCAGTGTTGCGGTAACCACGATATTGACGCTGATCGCTTACCATATTGCGCTTTCAGGTCGATTGCCCGATATTCCATACCTGACACATATGGACAAGTTTCTGTTCAGCTCAACCGTGCTGGTATTTATGGCCCTGATTGAAGTAGTGATCACCTCGCATCTTTCCAGCACTGATCAACTGGATATGGCGCGGCGAATAGACAGGACAGCCAGGTGGCTGTTCCCGTTGCTGTTTGTTAGTGCGTTGGGCTTTTCGTTCTTGATATAAACATCAAATCTCAACAAGGCGTGGCGATGTCATCATGAAAATTACCAACCTGATATTTAGTAACGATAGTCATACAGGCTTGAGGATCCTGGTGCTATCGGGCATTGCCTGGCTGCCGCTGGTCGTGCTTGCGTTGATCGAAGGCACGTTTATTACTGATGACATTACGATACCTTTCGTCAAGGATGTCGTGCCCTATGTAAGGGGGCTGGTCATCATACCGTTGCTGGTTATGGCGGATAATGTCATCGAGCCGATGATGGTAAGAATTGTCAGGTATCTGCGAGTATCGGGTGTAGTGCCGGAATCCGAACAGGAAAGCCTCAACAGTGCTGTGAAAAGGATGACGTACCTGATGAATATAAAATGGATACAGCTCATCATTATGACACTGGCGGTATCCGTTAGCTGGTGGTTAAGAACGGATTATGTTGACATGTGGAAGGAAGAGGGCGTGACTTCATGGGCCCTGCATCTGGTCGACGGTGAGGTCGATGAAACAATGGCGGGCTTGTGGTTTTTGTTTGTTACTTCACCACTGGTTACATTTCTGTTCTACCGCTGGATCTGGCGTTATATTGTCTGGGTCATATTTCTATACCGCGTTTCAAGCATGAAACTTGAGCTTTACGCCAGCCATACGGATCTTGCCGGCGGCCTGGGCATCTTTGGGGGCGGGCAGTCTCTATTCAGTATTTTATTCCTGGTGATGGCGGCAATGATTTCATCGCAGCTTGCCAACAATTTGCTGTATGAAGGTGAAGAACTGCTCGATGTGAGAGTGGTTATTCTGGTTTTTATTATCTGCAGCATTATCTTGATCGAAGCGCCCTTATTGTTCTTTACCAGGAAACTTTTCAAGTTGAAACGTGTAGCCCTGGTGGAGTACGGCGCATTACAGCACCAGATCTCTGCGGATTTTCATCATCACTGGATCAGCGATGAAGGCAAAAAGCTGGTGGATTCGATGCAGCCTTCGGCCATGGCTGACTACAGTGCAGTCTATGAAGTTGTCAGCGGTATGCGTATCGTGCCATTGAATCCTAGAGTCATTATTGTCCTGGCGGTTATCCTGGTACTGCCGTTTCTACCGTTGGCGCTGACCGAGCAGTCGATCTGGGAAGTGTTGCAGATGATAGGTGGTAGTTTGCTGTAGCAGAATAAAATTTTACATCGCAGAGGCACGGAGGCGCAGAGGGTGTGGATTATTTTAGCCGCTAACAACGCAAAAGACGCGATTGTTGTTTCAATATTTAAAACCTTTTGCGTTTCTGGCGTTATTTGCGGCTAAGTATTACACGGTGGGCGGAGCCCACCCTACGTTGTAGAACATTACATTTATATTGTTAACTCTGTGTACTCTGTGCCTCTGTGGTGAGCAAGCCTTTTACCGACCTATTTAGATGTATCTATTGAAGACAAAATCTGAAATACAACATTGGTTAATGTATTAAGGTCTGATTTGCTGATGATATAAGGCGGCATCAGGTAAACAAGCCTGCCAAATGGTCTGACCCATACACCGGCATCAACAAACATGGATTGAATGGTTTTCATATCGAACGGTTGATGCAGTTCGACAACACCAATCGCGCCCAGGACGCGGACATCTTTAACGCTGTTCAGTTGAGCGCAAGGCTGCAAGCCTTTTAATAAAGCTTGTTCGATACTCGCAATGGTCTGTTGCCAGGGTGATTCCAGCAAGAGTTTGATGCTGGTATTTGCTGCGGTGCACGCCAGCGGGTTGGCCATGAAGGTCGGGCCGTGCATGAATACACCGGGATTGCCACTGCTGATGGTCTGGCTGACTTCTTCCGTGGTTAATGTCGCCGCAAGTGTCATGTAACCGCCGGTGAGTGACTTGCCGATACACATGATATCGGGTGCAACATCGGCGTGTTCACAGGCGAACAGTTTGCCGCTGCGGCCGAAGCCGGTGGCGATTTCATCCAGTATCAATAACACATTATGTTCGCTGCATAACTCGCTAACACGGCGCAGATATTCAGCAGAGTAAAAACGCATACCACCCGCACCCTGAACGATCGGTTCAAGAATGATTGCAGCAATTTTGTCTTTATGAGTTATGAGTTGCTGTTGCAACGGTGCAATATCTTCATCAGTGCAGGCTTCACCAAAACGGCATGCAGGCGCATCAACAAAATACTGTTGTGCTAATAAATCTGAAAATAATGAATGCATACCACTGACCGGATCGGTTACCGACATCGCGCCAAAGGTATCGCCGTGATAGCCATGGCGTATGGTTAAAAACTTTTGCTTGTTCGGCTGGTTTTTTGCGTTCCAGTATTGAATCGCCATCTTCATCGCGACTTCGACAGATACCGAGCCTGAATCGGAGAAGAAAATCGACTGCAAAGGTTCAGGAGTTATCTCTACCAGTTTTTCTGCAAGCTCGATGGCAGGTTCGTGTGTCAGTCCGCCAAACATGATATGGGCCATGCTGTCGAGTTGCTTTGTCAGTGCGGCATTCATTACCGGATGGTTGTAGCCATGAATGGCACACCACCATGATGACATGCCATCGATGAGTTCGCGTCCGTCAGCCAGCTTTATATGTACACCATGAGCAGACTCAACCGGGTAGACAGGCAAAGCCGAACCCATGGCGCTGTACGGGTGCCAGACGTGTTTGTTGTCCGCGGTGAGAAGGGTTTCTGTATCAGGGTTCACGTGTGTAGTTGTTGCGCAGTTGGATAGCTAATGTCAGCGTGATAGCCTATCAGCCAGTCAGTATTGTGTCATTTAATGCGTTATGGACACCGAATTTGCGATCACTATGCTGCCAGCTCTTCTTCCTCAATTTGATCGATTAATTTGTCTCGCGGGTAATACAGCAGGGTAGCAACATCAACCAGGTCACGCACGATCTTGCGCGCTTCATCACTGTCATTCATTAATGATGTTGCCATTTCATTGGTGATCTCGCCATCGAGTACAAGCTGGTTGACGCGACCGGACAGCAGCACATCGAGCTCTTCCGCTGCTCTTCTTTCTTTTTCTATTTTCCTGATATGCCTGAGCGGATGCTCCGATTCGCTGGCTTGGTGGATTTCGCGCACCACTTTGAGGATTTTTCTTCGAATCAGGTTGTATTCGTGCAGGATGGCATGATTGTTCGACGACAGGAAGCGCACGATATTGTCATGCAGTGGTGCCATTCTCTTGACTACGCGCACCAGCCTGCGGTCTGCAATCAAAATGTTGCGGATGGTCTCGATCTTGTCTTCTTCCAGCGCAAATTCACTTTGCAGGCGGGTGGCGTATTCAAGTATCTGGCTGTAGATGGATTTTATTTTTGTTGCATAGAGTTTCTCAATATCGACCGGGATAGCTTCTTTTGACTCGAGTACCATCTTGAGGTCGCGGCTGGATTCGAGGTCTTCACGATGCACACTGAGGCCGTGGGTAATGGCCTTGTAGGCTGCATTTTGCAGCAAGCGCAGCGATTCATCGAACAGGGCCTTGATGCCGGTTTGTGGATATTCCAGCGAAGACTTGTCGAGATAAATTGGCTGGTCGATTTCTTCTTCCTTAACGATTACTTCTGGCACCATGCGCTCAACAATAACCTTTATGAATTTGATAAAGCCGAGCAGCAGGCTGGTGTTGATGATATTGAAACATGTGTGGAACAGCGACAAGGCCACGGGAACGGCGGTAGCTTCGACAAATGGTGATGCCCCTTCGATTCGGATAACCATCTCATTAATGGCGTTCAGGAAAGGGTAGAACACGATCAACATCCAGATTATGCCGAGTATATTGAAAATAAAGTGTGCCAGTGCGGCGCGTTTGGCCTGGTAGTTGGCGACCAGTGCAGCCAGGTTCGCGGTAATGGTGGTGCCGATGTTTTCACCCAGCACCATGGCAGCGGCCATATCAAAAGGGATCCAGCCCTCATAAGTCATTAGTAATGTCAGTGCCATGGTTGCACTGGATGATTGCATGATCATGGTCAACAGTGTGCCGATGAACAGGAACAGGAACACGGATCCATAGCCCATGGTCGTATATTCAGACAGGGACGCGAGAATTTCCGGGCTGCTGTGTATATCCGGTACCGAATTCTTTAGAAACTGCAGGCCGATGAACAATACAGCAAAGCCGATAATGAAATACCCCCAGTTCTGCAGATTCTTTCTCCTGTTCATTACAAGGATGAAGCCAAGGGCAACCAGGGGCAGGGCGATGGCGCCGAGGCTGACCTTGAAACCGAGGATGGAAATCAACCATGCGGTCACCGTGGTGCCGATATTGGCGCCCATGATGACGCCGATGGCTTCGCTCAGCGTGAGCAGGCCGGCATTGGTAAAACTGACCACCATCAGGGTGGTGGCAGATGATGACTGGATGGCGGCGGTTATGGTAAACCCGGTGAGAACCGCCAGGAACCTGTTGGATGTTGTCGTGGAGAGGATGTTGCGCATGCGGTCACCGGCCAGTTCCATCAGCGCATCGCTCATCACTTTCATGCCATACAGGAACAGGCCGAGTGCGCCCAGCAGTGTCAGAATGTTAGTAAAACCGTACTCCATGAATTATCGTTACTGTGAGTTATATGTTGCGTGTTTTAATTACAGATTTCTCTAAATGACTTAGACGTAATATATCCGGCGTCCTCTCTCTCCGCCACATATAAAAAAAGCCCCAATAAGGGGTTGTTGTAATGCCGCATCGTCATTCCCGCGGAAGCGGGACTAAATTCAATCGGATTGAATTTGAACAGCCGAAGGCTGGCCCGAAGGGCAGAATACATGGATGTATTCTGTAATCCAGAGCCTTTTAACTATGACCGGGGTTACTCCAGGCATCCTGCCCTTCACCCCTTCGGGGCCGATCAGTTTCACTTTTAAACGGTGCTGCCAGATTTATACAGGGATTATGCGGCGCGTCCCTGCGCCTTACCCTGCGGTCGTGCAAATTTGCTCCAGGCAAATTTGTCGAACCAAGGATTCGAATCAAATCCTCTCCCTCCGCCATCCATAAAAAAAGCCCCAATAAGGGGTTAGAAGTTTCACTTTTTAGCGTTTCGCCGGATTTATACAGGGATTATTCGGCGCGTCCATGCGCCTCACCCTTCGGGCTCCCTGCGGTCGTGCAAAATTGCTCCCGGCAATTTTGTCGAACAGGGGTCCGAATCAAATCCTCTCTCTCCGCCACATATAAAAAAAGCCCCAATAAGGGGCTTGTTTTATATGTGGCGGAGAGAGAGGGATTCGAACCCTCGATACGGGTTAGCGTATACACACTTTCCAGGCGTGCTCCTTCAACCACTCGGACACCTCTCCAATGTTAGGTTCTAGCTACTAGGCTCTAGGTACTCGTACTAGAATCTAGTATCTAGTTACTAGTACCTGATCGCCACAGGCGATCAAGGGGCGCAAGATTACGTTAGAACGTTGTTTGATGCAATTTTCTGAGCTTATTCAACCGCGTATAAGTTATCAAGAATTGCTCTGGCGCCTTTGCCTAGCAGTTCATCGGCGAGTTCGCTGCCGAGCTTCTCGGCATCCTCTTTGCTGCCTCGAATTTCACCACTGATGATGTTGCTGCCATCCGGCTCACCAACCAGCGCGCGCAGGTGCAGGTTTTCGCCGTCGATGGTGGCGTGGCATGCAATCGGTACCTGGCAACCACCGTTCAGTCCCAAGTTGAGTGCGCGCTCAGCTAAAACACGATAACGGGTGGTTGGGTGGTCCAGTACTGAAATCAACGCCAGGGTTTCATCATCACCCTCACGTGCTTCCAGGCCAATGGCGCCCTGGCCAACAGCGGGCAGGATCAGTTCCGATGAAATACTCTGCTTGATGCGGTCTGCCATTTGCAGGCGTATCAGCCCGGCACAGGCAAGAATGATGGCATCATACTGGCCGTCATCGAGTTTGGACAGGCGTGTGTTGACGTTGCCACGCAGGTCCTCGATTTTCAGGTCGGGCCTCTTATTTAGCAGCTGGCAGCGTCGTCTCAGGCTGCTGGTACCAACCACAGCACCGTCGGGCAGTTCATCCAGCGTGTTGTACTTGTTAGAAACGAAGGCATCACAGGGCTCTTCACGCTCGAGGATGGTGGACAGATACAGGCCTTTGGGGAATTCCATGGGCACATCTTTAATCGAATGGGCGGCGATATCGGCACGACCTTCGAGCATGCCCTGTTCCAGTTCTTTCACGAACAGGCCCTTGCCGCCGATTTTGGCCAGTGGCGTATCGAGAATTTTGTCGCCCTGGGTGGACATGGTCACCAGTTCAACTTCAAGGCCCTGGTGGGTCTGCTGCAGGCGTGCCTTGACGTGCTCGGCCTGCCACAGGGCCAGCGGGCTCTTGCGGGTTGCGATGCGGAGTAGCTGTTTCATGGGGCGGCCATTATACCCGACACGCACATGAGTATGCTTGAACTTGCTGTCTTACATAGCTTATAGCCGGCGTCATCAGTATAATGCGCGCTCCATGGTGACCTGTTCTGGTTCCCTCGCGACGAACAGCTGTGAATCCCGCCAGGCCCGGAAGGGAGCAACGGTAACAGTGACTTCGGGTGCCGGGGTGTGGCTGGGGCGGGTCGCCACCTTTTTTCAGGTTCTAGGTACTAGTTACTAGGTTCTAGGGAAAAGATAATAAAATCGGCTGTCTAGTCACCTCTCATCCCTCGCCACTCGCCACTTCTCACGTTAGAATGATGTACTTCTACAGCAGGTGAATAATATTCGATGAGCTATGAAGTTCTAGCCCGCAAGTGGCGGCCGGGTAATTTTGAGGAGCTGGTTGGGCAGGAGCATGTCCAGCGTGCGCTGGTTAATGGTCTCGATGAGGACCGCCTGCACCATGCCTACCTGTTTACCGGCACACGCGGCGTGGGCAAGACGACCATTGCGCGTATCTTTTCCAAGTCGCTGAACTGCGAGACCGGGGTAACTTCAAAGCCCTGCGGCAAATGCGCAGCCTGCCTGGAAATTACCGAGGGACGTTTTGTTGACCTGATCGAAGTCGATGCAGCTTCGCGTACCGGGGTCGATGATACCCGTGAGCTGCTGGAAAACGTGCAGTATGCACCGAGCCGCGGCCGCTACAAGGTGTACCTGATCGACGAGGTGCACATGTTCTCCAAGCACAGTTTTAACGCCCTGCTGAAAACACTGGAAGAGCCGCCACCGCATGTGAAATTTCTGCTCGCCACAACCGATCCGCAGAAGTTACCGGTGACGATTTTGTCGCGTTGTCTGCAGTTCAATCTCAAGCGCCTGCCGATCAGCCTTATCGTTTCGCATCTGCAGCACATTCTTGATGCGGAAAAGGTTGAGTACGATCTGATCGCACTGCAGCTGCTGGCTGAAGGCGCGGACGGCAGTATGCGTGATGGCCTCAGCCTGCTCGACCAGGCGTTGGCTTTTGGTGCGGGTGCGATCAGGGAGCAGGAAGTGCGCGATATGCTGGGAACAGTGTCGCGTGACCGGGTGCTTAATATTCTGCGGGCATTGTTGAGTCGTGATGCGAAAGCTGTATTGCAGGAAGTTGCTGCGCTGGCAGAGTTCGCTCCCGACTATGAAAGTGTATTGGCAGAGCTATTAAGCTTGCTGCACCACATGATGCTGGCAAAGACAGTACCGGAAGCACTGGATGAATATGTCAGTGACCGCAAGGCGCTGCTCGAGCTGTGTAATCAGATCAGTGCCGAGGATCTTCAGCTGTTCTACCAGATTGGTTTAATAGGGCGGCGTGACCTGCCACTGGCACCGAGTGATCGCGGCGGCTTTGAAATGGTGCTGCTGCGTATGCTTGCCTTCCGCCCGGCACAGGCTGCTGCACAGGCGGTTGCGACAGGAAGTACCGGCAAGGTTTCTTATCAGCAATCTACGACACCGGCGGCGAGCCAGGCGGCAACCCGACCGGCAACCCCTAAACCTGCAGTGAATGAACCGGACGCACCGGCACAGCAATCATCAGCAGGAAAAGTTGCTGCTAAAGCGAATAAAAGCAGCAGTAATCGAGTTACACAGGACTGGCGGCAGATTCTGGAAGGCCTCGCTGTCAGTGGTATGGTAAAACAGCTGGCTGCCAACTGCATGTTTCTGGAGCAGGATGGCAATACCATTCGCCTTGGCCTTGATGCAGGTCATAAACAGCTGCGCAGTCCAAAAGCGGAAAAAAGACTGCAGCAGGCACTGGGCGAATATTTTGACGCAAACATTCGTCTCGAGATCGAAACCTGTACAGACAATAATATTGAAACACCCGCGCAAACCGAAGCACGTGAAAAGGACGAGCGCCAGTTGCAAGCTGAAAAGTCAATTGAAGAAGACGGTTTTGTGCAGGCAATGAAAGAAACTTTCAATGCAGAAGTCATACCGGGTTCGGTGCGACCATCTGCTGAAGATAAATAATAAGAGGTAAAGTTATGAAAGGTGCAATGGGTAACCTGATGAAACAGGCGCAAAAGATGCAGGAAGACATGCAGAAAGCGCAGGAAGAAGTTGCAAACCTGGAAGTCGAAGGCCAGGCCGGTGGTGGCATGGTAAAAGTAATAATGAATGGCCGCCACGAAATCCGCAAGGTAACACTGGATGACAGCCTGATGCAGGACGACAAGGAAATGATCGAAGACCTGCTGGCCGCCGCAGTAAATGATGCCGTGCGTCGTGTCGAGCAGCAGACGCAGGAAAAGATGTCTGGGGTGACGGCAGGGTTGAATTTGCCTGGTGGTATGAAGTTGCCTTTTTAGTCCACAGATGAACGCAGATAAACACGGATATAATTCATTGTTGTCCCATTTACACGTCATTCCCGCGAAGGCGGGAATCCAGTGGCTTTTGGTGTATATAACAATCAATGACTTTC
>CAZRKQ010000212.1:0-25353 GCA_964600755.1 uncultured Thiotrichaceae bacterium | reverse complement strand
TCGTGCGTTCAAAATCGCTCCAGGCGATTTTGTCGAACCTCTTATCGGTTCTCATCTATTCCACTAGCAGCTGTAAATGTTATTCGACAGCAATGCATTATATGGCTGGGCCGGGAGGATTCGAACCTCCGCATACCAGGATCAAAACCTGGTGCCTTACCGCTTGGCGACGGCCCAATATCATTACACTTCAGTTTCGCTGCCATCGCTTGCTGGCATGCGCAGGTTCATACCAGGATCCCATAATCATAAACTGGCTGGTGCCTTACCACCTGGCGACGGCCCATATGATCCCGTCTAAATCGTCTTCATGAATTCAAACAAGGGCGACTGGTTTCTACCCTGGCATATAAAAACCCGCCAGTTATCTTCCCAATCCGCTGTTGTTTTCAGCTGTACCAGTACCTGCTCAGCTTCCTGCTGGCTGTCAAATCGCGCAAAAACCGATGCGCCGGTCCCGCTCATTTTTGCATCCGAAAAACAATCCAGTAAATTCAATGCCTTATCAACTTCCGGGTAACGCCTGGTAACGACAGGAACACACACGTTATCCCAGCCGGCCGTCGAAAGGTCGCATATTTTGATTGCTGGGCAATCCCGTGTCAAATCCGGATCGGAGAATATTTCTGCTGTAGAAACATGTACATCCGGAGTTATGAGCAAATACCAGCACTCATCAATGGAAACGGGCTGCAAGCGTTCGCCAACACCTTCAGCAAAAGCCGCAAAACCATGCACAAATACCGGCACATCGGCACCCAGGCTCAAACCAATATCTGCGAGCTGGTCTACATCAAGATTCAACTTCCAGAGCCTGTTCAGGGCATGCAATGTGGCGGCTGCATCTGAGCTACCACCGCCCAGGCCGGCGCCGACAGGTATACGCTTAATTACCCGTATATCTACACCCTGCTTTGTGCCGGATTTCTGCTGCAGTGCCCTCGCACTTCGTACCACCAGATCGTCTTCGGCAGTGATAAACGATGGCCCCTCAGACCGATTGACCTTGCCATCCGAGGTGGTTTCAAACTGCAGCTCATCACAAAGATCCAGAAACTGGAATACCGTTTGCAGCTCGTGATAACCGTCTGCTCTGCGCCCGGTGATATGCAACATCAGGTTAAGCTTGGCCGGTGCAGGCCACACGGATTTTTGCTGGTTCATTGATTATTTGTCGTTATTGCGCCGGCTGCCATTCTCGCACCAGCAGGCGCACACTGAGCTCAGGCCGGTCTTCACGCTCAAGATAAAACGCGTGTGGTAATTCATAATCGGCAATGACTTTATAACGGCTCATCTCAACCCGCCAGCCTCTTTGCTCAAACTTGTATAGCTGACCGTTTTCATTCCAGCTTATGTCATGAATTTCTTCATCCTGTATCGGTATACCGCGCAGCCAGTCGTGCAGACCGTTGACGGGTAATGACAATCCAGTCATGGCTGTAAACAACTCATCTGCATCGTGCGAGTACTCTGTCTGGCCATCTGCAAGGCTGATCGTAACGCCTTCATTGTCGCCATTGATGTGCACAGCACCCTGTCCCATGGGTGCGACAAGTCGAATATCATACGCATCGGCAAGCTGTTGCCAGAATACGTCAAAGCTGCCACCTTCAGTCTCGGTTTGCACACCCAGCCTGGCCTTGATATTCCAGTCATTGATTTGCTGATGTTGCTGCAGGCGCTGTTCCCAATCTGCAGGGCTCTCCAATACCTGTTCAGAAACGCTCGCACATGAAGCCAGTATCGGTATCAGGATATAGATCAGTAGATAGCGCATGACTGTCATGCGCAGTTTTTCGCAGGGTGTCAGAGGCAAAGATTAATCCTTGAGTCTTTGCATGGTCTCAAGCAGCACAGGGTGCTCCGAGTTGTTTTCCAGGCCGATTTTCCAGACTTTCTCAGCTTCTTCCCTCTGGTTGTTCTGCCATAAAACCTCGCCATAGTGTGCTGCAATTTCGGCATCTTCAAGTCGCTCAAAAGCCATGCCCAGCCATTTCAGCGCATCCTGCATGTTGCCAAGCCGGTAGCTGACCCAGCCCAGGCTATCCAGTATGGCAGGATCATCTGGTACCAGATCAGCTGCGCGCTTGATATAGTCGCGAGCTTCCTCCAGCCTTTCTGTCCTGTCCGCCAGTGTGTAGCCCAATGCGTTAAGTGCATTTGCATTCTCCGGCTGCGCGGACAGCAGCTTGAGTAAGTCTGCTTCGGTGATATCGATACGATCAACCTTCTCGGCCATCAATGCACGCGCATAAAGCAAGTCAGCATCGTCAGGCTTCTGCTGAAGTGCACGGCTGTACATTTCCATCCCTTCTGCATAACGCTTTTTGCTTGCCAGTATTTCACCCTGTGCAAGATAAGCTCTTACACGAAGCGGCCAGGAAGTCTGCTTTTCAGCCAGCACTTCAAGCTGCTGCAATCCTTCATCAACTCTGCCGAGACGTGCAAACAGACCGGCAATACGCATCTTGGAATCAAAAACATAGTCACCCGAGTTAACTTTCAGGTAATAGCTTATCGCGATTTTGTGCTCTTCCCTGTTTTGCGCAATTCGACCGAGGTAGTAATTGGCGATATCCTCCTTTTGAGCAATATCTACCAGGTGCGTCAGGTGTGTGTCAGCCGCGTCCAGTTCTCCTGTTTCGATATTGAGCAGGCCGAGACTGAGCAGAATATCGGCATTCTCCGGATCACTTTTTAATAACAGGTTGAACTGGGCTTTTGCCTGGTTAAACTGTCTTTGCTCAACCAGCATGCGCGCATACTGCAGTCTCAGATGGTCATTATCTGGCTGTTCCAGCAAAACCAGGGCGATGAGCGCCATTGCCTGTTCCTGTTTACCCTGGGCAGCAAGTATCCTGGCCTTGATAATATGTACATCGGCCAGTGTTGAATCGATTTCCAGCACGCGGTCAAGCAGTTCTAATGCTTCATCATATCTTTCAAGCTGCGCCGCATAACGCGCCTGCAGGATCAGCATATGCTGATTACTGGTATCTGCTTTGTTCAACGCATCGAGAGCGACCAGGCCATCTGCTGTGTTGGACTCCTTCGCCAGCAGACGTTTTACCGCCAACGCTTTCTCATGCCCATTGCCTTCGACCGTTTCGAGAATACTCTGGATATATGTCGCCGCCTCAAGCGGTTGTCCGAGTTTCAGGTAGGTGATGGCATACATGCGGGAAACATCAGCATCATCCGGATCAAGCCTTTGCCAGCGCTCGAGCAAGTCCAGCGCATCCTCATAGCGCTCACTGTACACCGCAATGTAAGTTGCCCGTGCCGCAACCCGCGCATCGGGGGTTTTCATCGCAGCACGGTTATAAGACTCAACGGATAGCTCCATATCGCCAGCGTTACCGGCGAACTCACCGACCAGCAGATCGTAGAGTAGATCGCCTGTTAATTCAGACTGAACTGGTATGCTGTCAGTATCATCAGGAAAGCCCGGCTGATTCGTGGTAGCGCAGGCATTTAACGCCAGCACAGATAAAACCAGCAGGTATAAAAATACCTTGTTGAGAGTGAGGACTTCAGAATTTAAATAACTTGATTTCATATGAAGAATATAACGCATTTTAGCTTCAAATTTCGGTACGCTTGAGTTCAGCGATTGCATGCCTCAAAATTGCAAGTTTCCTCGCCACATATACGCCGGCTATGTCCTTGATAACATTAGGCCTTAATCACAAAACCACGCCACTGGAGTTGCGTGAAAGGCTGGCATTCACCCCGCAAAATCTGCGCGAGGCTCTCAACAGCCTGATCAAGATTAACGGCGTAACCGAAGCCGCTATTGTATCAACTTGTAATCGTACTGAATTATATTGTGTCCTGCACTCTGATGAGCAGGCGGATTCAGGCCAGTATAAAGGTGATGACCAGCGTCTGATTGAATGGTTCAGCGGATTCCATGGTTTGGATGCCTCCTCACTGGAAGGTCATTTATATATCCACGACCATAAACAATCGATCCGTCATGCCATGGAGGTAGCCAGCGGGCTGGACTCGATGGTGCTTGGCGAACCGCAGATTACCGGTCAGATGAAGCAGGCTTATGTCATAGCCAGCCACGAGGGCACCATTGGGCATCTGCTGGGTAAATTATTTCAGCATTCGTTTTCTGTCGCCAAGCAGGTACGAACCGACACGGCTATTGGTTCAAGCCCGGTGTCAGTAGCGTTCGCAGCGACCAGCCTGGCGCGCCAGATTTTTGGCGATCTGAATGATTCAACTGCCTTGATGATTGGTGCCGGTGAAACCATAGAACTGGCTGCACGTCACCTGCAATCACAGCATATTAAAAAAGTCATTGTCGCAAACCGCAGCCTTGAACGAGCACAACATCTTGCCGAAGAATTTGACGGTGAAGCCATCAACCTGCAACACATCGGTGATCATCTTCATCGCGCCGATATCGTGATTGCGTCTACTGCAAGTCCGCTACCTGTACTTGGCAAGGGCACGGTTGAGCGTGCCTTGAAAAAACGCAAGCATGCACCAATATTCATGGTAGACCTTGCGGTGCCGCGTGACATAGAGCCTGAAGTCAACTCGCTGGATGATGTCTACCTGTACTCTGTTGATGACCTGCAGGAAGTTATCAACGAGAATTTACAAAACCGGCAACAGGCGGCTGAGCAGGCCCATGAGATCATTGACGAGAAAGTCGAACATTACCTTGAATGGCAACGCTCACTGGTAGCTGTCGATGTTATCTCCGAGCTGCGATCAACTGCAATGGAATTCAGCGATGCGGTCCTGAAGAAATCAGTAAAACAGCTTGCCACGGGACAGGACCCTGAAGATGTTCTGACATTCATGGCGCATACACTTACCAATAAATTTTTACACCAGCCTAGTACCGAGCTGCGCAAGGCTGGCGAAGATGAGCGCCACGATTTGATACAGGCTGCACGTCGACTTTTTATAGACAAGAACACTGACAACACGAACAACTGATTCATCATTGCTGTGAAAGATTCAATATTAAATAAACTGAACAACTTGCTTGATCGCCACGAAGAAATTGCCGGCCTGCTGGCAGACCCTGATGTGATTGCTGACCAAAACCAGTTCCGTGATCTTTCCAGAGAATATGCGCAGCTGGAACCCGTGGTGAACTGCTACCAGAATTACACAACAGCCAGAAATGACCTGAAAAGCGCAGAAGAAATGCTGGCTGATAATGACCCCGACATGCGCGAAATGGCTGTGGAAGAAAAAACAGCAGCTTCCGAACAGGCTGGATCGCTTGAAGTCGAGTTACAAAAGTTATTGTTGCCCAAAGACCCGCACGATAACAATAATATTTATCTGGAGATACGCGCCGGAACGGGCGGTGATGAGGCTGCAATTTTCGCTGGCGACCTGTTTCGCATGTATTCCCGTTATGCAGAAGAACGACGCTGGAAAGTCGAAATTTTGAGCCAGAGCGAAGGCGAACACGGCGGTTTCAAGGAAATTATTGCACGCATCATTGGCGCAGGCGCCTATTCGCGCCTTAAATTTGAATCTGGTGCACACCGCGTTCAACGCGTACCAGAAACCGAATCACAGGGCCGGGTACACACCTCGGCGGCAACAGTAGCGATAATGCCCGAGCCAGGCGAGATTGAACAAATCGAAATCAATCCCGCCGACCTCAGGGTAGACACTTACCGCGCATCGGGCGCGGGTGGCCAGCATGTCAACAAAACCGACTCTGCAGTACGCCTGACGCATATCCCGACTGGAACAGTCGTGGAATGCCAGGATGAACGCTCGCAGCATAAAAACAAGGCACGCGCGATGTCACTGCTACAGGCGCGCATTATGGACAGCGAGACGGAAAAACAACGCAAGCAAGAAGCGCAAACACGTAAAAGCCTGGTTGGCAGTGGCGACCGCTCTGAAAGAATTCGTACTTATAACTTTCCACAGGGGCGTGTTACTGATCACCGCATCAACCTGACACTGTACAAGCTGGATGACTTTATGCAGGGTGGCGTTGATCAGGTCATCGACCCATTGATAAACGAACACCAGGCCGAGCTACTGGCATCACTTGGCGAACAATAACGTATAGCACCCTTATTTGTGACCACGATAAGCCAGGCGTTGCGCGATGCACGACACGAGTTGCTCGCCACCAGCCCAAGTCCAGCTGTCGATGCAAGCGTCCTGCTATGTCATGTGCTTGAGTGTTCACCCAGCCATTTAATTGCATGGCCTGATAAAGAACTGTCCCAGCATCAAGCATCACAATTCAGCGATGTTCTACAGCAACGCATAGCAGGTAAACCTGTTGCCTATATCACAGGTGAACGAGAATTCTGGTCACTGTCATTAAAGGTATCAAGTGATGTACTTATACCCAGACCCGAGACGGAAACGCTGGTCGAGTTCGTACTGGATAATTTTTCTAATGGCCCTGCATTAAATATCGTCGATCTTGGTACCGGCAGCGGCGCCATAGCCTGTGCACTCGCGGCTGAACAACCGCAATGGAATATTATTGCAACAGATGTCTCTGCAGAAGCACTCACGATTGCTCAGCTCAACGCTTCAACACATAAACTTGAGAATATTCAGTTTCTACATGGGCCATGGTTTGAGCCGCTTGCAGGCCTTGATTTTGACCTGATTATCAGCAACCCGCCCTATGTGGCGCTTGAAGACCCGCACCTGATTGAAGGTGATGTGCGCTTTGAGCCCGAGGCCGCATTGGCATCAGGAAAACAGGGTATGGATGCGATAACTCTATTAACCCGGCAGGCTGGTAATTATCTCAAACCCGGCGGCTGGCTGATCGTCGAGCATGGCTATGACCAGCAACAGGCTGTGGATGACTGTTTCAAGCAAGGCGGTTTTGAAAACATGGTCCAGTTAACAGACCTCGCCGGCCAGCAACGCGTGACGGCAGGACAATACGGCAAATTGAAAGCTTGAATTCAGCTGGCATCTGTCCTAGATTGGTTGTATGCCACTATGTAATGACATCATTAAAAACCGCGAAATTCGCTTCAAGCTGTCAACACCCGACCAGGCAAACAAGGCTGAACAAGTGCTGGGTGGGGTGTCGGGCATAGAACATTTAGAAGCCGTAGCGCCGGATTGTCTGCATATTAGCTACAGCATCGAAAAACTCACTCTGCAAATGATCGAGTCTGCGCTACGCGAAGTCGGTTTTGATCTTGATGATGGCTTTATCATCAGGGTGAAACGTGCAGTCTTCTCCTATTGCGAAGATGCTTTACGTGCAAGCATTGGCGTCGCTGAGGGCAATAACGACAAGGCGCCTCCCCTCTCATTACCCCATAATTCACTGCAGGACCCGCGCCCGCACGACTGGCGCAAATACGTTTAAAAAAACTTTGGCTGGATTTGCATATCCAGTTCAGACAACTCCGGCAGCGTTTTCCTCGCCCCTCGAACCTCGCCCCTGAAATATTGTCTGTTATCATTAATCACATGAATGATGAACAGCTGCTGCGCTACAATCGACAAATCATGCTGCCACAGATTGATGTGGAAGGTCAGCAAAAACTGGCCGATGCACATGTATTGATAATAGGCATGGGAGGACTGGGATCTCCCGCAGCAATTTACTTAACTGCTGCCGGTATTGGCACCTTGACCCTGGTTGATTTTGACAAGGTGGAACTAACCAACTTGCAACGCCAGATTGTTCATCGCAATTCAGACATCGATAAACCGAAAGTCGACTCAGCGAAGCGAAATTTACTGGCCATTAATCCTGATGTTCAGATCAATACCATTGATTTCAAGCCTGATCAGCAAACACTCGACAAACTGGTAAAACTGGCTGATGTAGTTATCGATGCAAGTGATAATTATGAGACCCGTTTTGCAGTAAATGCCACATGTGTAACACACCGAATACCACTGGTTTCCGCTGCAGCTATCCGCTTCGAAGGCCAGATAAGCGTGTTTGATAAACGCCATGACAGCAACCCCTGTTACAATTGCCTGTACCCGAAATCGGGAGATGAAAATGAAACCTGCAGTGAGAATGGTATTCTTGCACCGGTAGTCGGTATCATTGGCAGCATGCAGTCCCTGGAAGCAATAAAAGTCATATGTGGCATTGGTGAACCACTGGTCGGTCGCCTGCTAATTCTTGATGCACTGTCAATGAGCTGGCGCAGTATGAAATTTAAACGCGATCCTTCATGCCCTGCGTGCGGCAGATAAAACAGGCTGGATGTAAATGAATTCCGAACTTGTACTTCCAAGAAAACTGGTAAACCAGATCCTTACTCATGCACAGCAACATGAACATACAGAGTCATGCGGCCTGATAAGTACGTCTGATGGTAACCCGGCCCATTACTATGCTGTGAAAAATATCGCCGTTGATCCCTCGACTCATTTTGAGATGGAGCCAAAACAGCAAATTGCAGCAATGAAGCATATGCGTGAACATGGTGAGGACCTGCTCGCTATCGTACACTCACACCCCCTGAGCCCGCCTCTACCATCTGCAACAGACATGCAGGAGGCAGGCTATGCAGACGCCTATTACATCATCGTATCGCTAAATACCAAGGGTGTACTGGAAATGCGCGGATTCAAAATTGTCGATGGAAATATGCAGCCGGTTGACCTGCATTATGAACACGAGGATTAACTGTTTCGCCTCACAACCCTGGTAAGTAAGTTTGAAAATACCTGTAATTAATCCCAGGACCCGGTTTCTGGCCAGCTAAATTTCCTCATTTCGGAATTCGCCGTAAACTCAGACTCAACCAGCCCTGTATTTCGTCGCCGGTCCGGGAACGAATTATTTGGTTTCCAGATATTAGCGCTTTCGTTCTTTACTGCCACTGTAGAACTGTCACTATTGCCCTGTGAAGATACTGAATTATGTATGTTGTCAGTATCCTTCAGATATGAATATAAATACGTATTTGGATCATTCATATCAGGACCAGCAGAGCTCGAGTTCCATGTGCTCGAATCAACCTTAATATCTTTAGCAGGCGATACAACTGAGTCTGCGCCACTACTTAATGTTACTTTACCCGCTGCAGGCTTGTACCGCTTAAACAATGGAATTGTAGTAGTCGGGACAGCAGAATAGATGTCATTAGACTTAGACGGAGTATTTGATTCCCGTTTATCGCCGCCATTACCAGAGCCATTGATGAATGCTGCAGTAGTATACAAATCACTATCCAAATCAGCCGCTGTCGAAGCCGCTGGAATATCTTTCATGAAATCGTTACCCGCATATGTTCGATGCGGGCTCTGTATGCCCGATCTTTCAGCCGAGTAATAGTTGCGCTGAGCAACAGAATCAGTGCGCCTGTTTATGTCACGGGCTGAAGAAATTGAAGCTGACTGGTTACGCGGATAATAGCGCTTTGGTGCAACTGCATCGGGACCATAGCTGGAGTAGAAAATACGAGAATTGTCTGATTGCGGGTTATAGCTCGAATATGCGGCATGCGGCCTGGCAGAGGCGTGATGCGGTTGCATTAATGGCATACGGTTGAATGTACGCATTTTGCCATCCCTGCCCATGATAACCAGCTCATTACCATGAAGCCTGTAATGGTAGCTGACAGCTGTGCGTCTTCCTTCAACCCTCGCCTTCATCATGGTTGGCGACTTCAATAGCTGCCCGCTTGTATATTGATTGTCGTCGTCGTACCAGAGAAATCTATTGCCACGGATACCCAGCATTTCGCCGTCATCGCCTATCCATAAGCCATTTAACTGACGATGCGGACCTTGTAACTGACGATGCGGTTTTTGATTAACATTACGGTATCCCGGATATCCTGCCCGCTTGTAACCTGCCCGCTGGTAACCTGTCCGTTTGTAACCTGTCCTGGGCGGTTGAACACGCCATGAGGTTTTTTCCGCACTGTAGCCCTCCTTATTACGGTATTGCAGCGATGAATCATCAGGCTGATAAGGACTGTTTTTCGAGCCGTCATCTCTAAACAGCAAATCAGGCGATATAGGCGATAACGGCAGGGTTGAGTAATCCGGTGTGAGCGGCAAAATACCGGTATAGCCAAACGGGCTGGACCAGGGGTTCATCAACTGGCTGTTCCAGGCATTACCCCATGGGCTGCCCCAGCTGGTATTCCATGGATTGTCCCAATAGTTACCCCACGGGCCACCACGGCTTGAGTACCATGGATTATTCCATCGACTTGTCCGACTTGTCCACGGACTGTCCCAGCGGTCATCCCATTGACTTGCCCAGGGGCTGTCCCGGCGGTCATTCCATGTGCGATCCCAGGGATCAGAGCCATAGCGACTACCATAATAACTGCTGTATGGGCTGTCATCCCAGTAGTCGTTGTAGCGATATTTATTGTAATAACGGGAACTTACAGGAGAAGAATTGTAGCTTCTGGAATACGGGCTATAACCGGTACCAGACAATCGGCTGTAGGGGTTGCCATCATGTACCAGTCGACCAGGGATTTGTTCGATCACCCCCATGGCAACCATCATATTCAGGGACATCTCTACCATCGGTATGTTGGCATCATACCGATAGTATTTCAGGCGTGCTTCGACAGTATTAGCCTTCGCCAGTAACACTGAAAGCAATACTGTTGAAATTATAGTTTTTGTAACAGTAAGCATTTTATCTAATTTCTTGGTTATTCACCAAGTATGGATAAACATTGTAGCAATTAAATAAAGAAAAACAACCACCTGGAAGAAGTTTTTTATTACGGACATTTAATACCGCCGGTAACCTGTTTAAATCACCGGAAAGACTGTTCAGATCAAGGTGCCGACAATGCCACCTCATCACCACCTTGCTCTGTCGATATTCGACTCAACATGGCGTAGAGCTCTTCGTTTTCACCACTATCACATATCCACTGCCGTTTTTCACTGTCGTAGTCAAAATGAAAGCCGCCGGAACGTGCGGCCATCCATAACTGCAAGGCTGGTGGCTGTTTGCTGAATATGATTTTTGACTCATTTTCAAATTCAAGCGTCAGCACACCGCTCATTTCTTCATAATCGATATCCGCACCACTGACATCAATGGCGTCCTGAATATCCATGATGGTCTGGTCAGCGATTGTATGAAATTCACTTTCGTTCATAATAAAAACCTGCCACAGAGATTTAACTTATATATCAACGCAGAGACGCGGAGAACGCAAAGATTTTATTAATTTACCGCAGAGGCGCTGAGGCGCAGAGAAAAAATTAATTTTTTAAAACCATTAAAGACCACCTTGCCGCAAAACCAGGAGTATTTTTGTAGAACTACCTGTATATCGCACAACACGATTATTACTCACAAGATCAAGCAGCAACATACTTAAGATTCCTCTGCGTCTCTGCGCCTCTGCGGTTAAAATCTATTGTAGTCTTTGCGTCCTTAGCGTCTTTGCGTTGAAAAAATCTCTACGTACCGGCTAATTATCCATTTTTTTGCGCATCAGTTCATTGACCTGTGCCGGGTTGGCTTTGCCTTTGGATGCTTTCATCACCTGACCGACGAAGAAACCCATCAGCTTGTCCTTGCCGCTCTTGAGCTGCTCAAACTGCCCTGGATTGTTGGCAATCACCTCATCGACCATGGCTTCGATTGCGCCGCTATCCGTAATCTGCTTCAGGCCCTTGCTTTCGATAATTTTATCGGCACTGCCCTCGCCGTTCCACATGGCATCGAATACATCCTTGGCAATTTTGCCTGAGATGGTGCTGTCCTTGATGCGGGTTATCAATTCGGCATAGGCCTCAGCACCTACTTTTGAATCGCCGATCTCAAGCTCTTCCTTGTTAAGCCGCGCAGCCAGTTCGCCGCTAATCCAGTTGGCCGATAACTTGGCATCGCCTGTTTTCGCCACAACAGCCTCAAAGTAGTCAGCCAGTTCGCGGGAACTGGTGAGCACACCGGCATCGTATGCAGACAGGTCAAACTCTTCCATGTAGCGCAGCTTTTTCTGTTCCGGAAGCTCAGGCAGTTCCTGTCTGACCTGATCAAGATAGGCCTCGTCGATAACCACCGGCAGCAGATCAGGATCCGGGAAATAGCGATAATCGTTGGCTTCTTCCTTGCTGCGCATGGAGCGCGTTTCATCCCTGGCGGAATCGTACAACCGCGTTTCCTGCACAACTTCACCGCCATCCTCGATCAGGTCAATCTGGCGCTCGATTTCATGTTTGATCGCACGTTCAACAAAACGGAATGAGTTGATATTCTTGATCTCGGCACGCGTGCCAAACTCCTGCTGGCTTTCCGGCCGCACTGAAACGTTGGCATCGCAACGGAATGAACCTTCCTGCATGTTGCCGTCACAGATCTCCAGGTAACGTACCAGTGAATGCATTTTTTTCATATAGGCAACCGCCTCGGCGGCTGAACGCAGGTCTGGCTCCGATACCACCTCGAGCAGGGGCGTACCGGCACGGTTTAAATCAATACCGGTCATACCGGCAAAGTCTTCATGCAATGACTTGCCTGCGTCTTCCTCAAGATGAGCGCGGGTAACACCGATGCGCCTGGTTTCACCGCTTTCAAGCTCGATATCGATATGCCCCTTGCCAACAATCGGCAACTCGAACTGGCTGATCTGGTAGCCCTTGGGCAAATCCGGGTAAAAATAATTTTTTCGCGCAAACACCGAGCGATGGGCAACTTCGGCATCGATGGCGAGACCGAATTTAGTGGCCATATGCACGGCTTCTTTGTTCAACACCGGCAGCACCCCGGGAAGTGCAACATCAACCGCACAGGCCTGCGTATTCGGCTCAGCACCATAGGCCGTACTCGCACCCGAAAAGATTTTCGACTTCGTCGCCAGCTGCACGTGTATTTCCAGCCCGATAACTGCTTCGTAATTCATTGGGTTTTTCTACCGCAGAGGCGCAGAGGCGCAGAGAAACATTTTTTGTTAAATAAAATCACTAATTACCACCTTGCCACTTATCCAATGTTACTTCAGTAATGATATCGCTATATCGCACAACCTGTGCCTACTCTGATAACAAAATGAAATACCAACATATACAAGTTTCCTCTGCGTCTCTGCGCCTCTGCGGTTATTTAAAATTGTCCGGTATCTGTTTATGCCAGTCGGTTTGTTGCTGGTATTTGTGGGCAACATTCAGCAGGCGGCTTTCTTCAAAATAGTTACCGATAATCTGCAGCCCAATCGGCTTGCCATCGACAAATCCTGCGGGCACTGACATACCAGGCAAGCCGGCGAGGTTAACGGCGATGGTGTAGATATCGGACAGGTACATCGAGATGGGATCTTCGGCTTTTTCACCCAGGTTAAATGCCGGGCCCGGTGACGCCGGCCCCATGATGACATCAATATTGTTGAATGCTTCCTTGAAATCATCACTGATCAAATGCCGCAGTTGCTGCGCTTTCAGATAGTAGGCATCATAATATCCGGCTGATAATGCATAGGTACCCACCATGATGCGGCGTTTTACTTCTGCACCGAAACCTTCGCCGCGTGAGCGTGTATACAGATCAAACAGGTCTTTGGGGTCTTCACAACGATAGCCGTATCGCACCCCGTCAAAGCGTGACAGGTTAGCCGAGCATTCTGCGGGTGCAACCACATAGTAGACCGGTACTGACAAACCCGAATTCGGCAGATCAATATCAACCAGTTCCGCACCCATATCGCGGTATTGATCCAGCGCCCCCTGAATCACAGTTCTTGCATTCTCATCCAGTCCTTCGTCAAAATATTCCCGGGGCAGGCCAATACGCAGACCTTCAATAGAATCATCCAGAGCGACGCTGTAATCCGGTATTTCTCTTTCGAGACTGGTCGAGTCCCTCTCATCAAAGCCCGCCATGACGTTCAACATCAATGCACAGTCTTCGGCCGTTTGTGCCATTGGGCCGCCCTGGTCCAGGCTGGATGCAAAAGCAATCATGCCATAACGCGAAACCAGTCCGTAGGTAGGTTTCAAACCGGTAATTCCGCACAAGGCAGCGGGCTGTCGAATCGAGCCGCCGGTATCAGTACCGGTTGCTGCCGGCGCCAGGCGGGATGCGACGGCTGCCGCAGACCCACCAGAAGACCCGCCAGGTACAGTGTCAGTATTCCACGGATTTTTTACCGGGCCATAGAAACTGGTTTCATTGGATGATCCCATGGCGAATTCATCCATATTGGTTTTACCCAGGGTAACAACACCGGCCTGTTTGAATTTGCTGACCACCGTTGCGTCATAAGGCGAAATGAAGTTATCCAGCATTTTCGAACCGCAGCTGGTCTTGATTCCCCTGGTACAGAATATATCCTTGTGCGCAATCGGCACACCCGTCAATGGTCCAGCAGCGCCTTTCTGCAATACCTTGTCTGCTTCGGCAGCCTGTGCCATCGCCTGGTCCTCAACCACAGTGATGAAACTGTTGAGCGTTGCATCATGCTGCTTGATACGTGACAGAAAATGTTCGGTCAGCTCTGCACTGTTGACATCACCCGCCTGTAGCATGGCTGATAGCTGTGCGAGCGTCATCTGGTAATAATCACTCATTCCCGGAGTCTCTGTTTATTCAATGACCTTGGGCACCAGGTAAAGACCCTCCCGGGTTGCCGGTGCCACGTTCTGAAATTCATCACGCTGGTCGCTCTCGGTGACTTTGTCATCACGCAAACGCTGTACCACATCCAGCGGGTGCGACATGGGTACCACACCATTGGTATCTACCGAATTCATCTGTTCAACCAGGTGAAGAATATTGGACAGATTGGTCGCATACAGGGGCACATCGGCTTCATCTATATTGAGCCGTGCAAGTTTGGCGATAGCTTTAATATCATCAGTATCAAGTGACATGGGGTCTCCGCTTACGGCTGTTAACCAGCGCATTGGTCCAGGCTAAAACCAGCATCAATTACGAGAGGCGCGATGTTAGCATAAACACGCGCCGGACTCTGCCGAAACAGGCCTTGAGCGACTATTTAGAAAGGGATTTTGCTTGCCCTGTAGGGTAGCGATTGATAGAGTACGCGCATATTATGGCCATAAGCGTTCAAATGGCCTATATATTCATACCATAACAATAATAATTACACGCAACAGGTATTCCTACACATGTTTGTTAACCGTATTCGGGGACTTTTTTCCAACGATTTATCTATTGACCTCGGAACCGCTAATACGCTGATTTATGCTCGCGGCAAAGGTATCGTGCTCGACGAACCTTCGGTTGTCGCAGTTCGCCAGGATCGTGGCCCGGGTGGCCCGAAATCGATTGAAGCCTATGGTAAGGATGCCAAGGGTATGCTCGGCCGTACGCCGCAGAATATCACCGCAATACGTCCGATGCGTGATGGTGTTATCGCTGACTTCAATATCACTGAGAAGATGCTGCAGCACTTTATCCGTTCGGTACACGAATCGCAGGTGTTACGCCCCAGTCCTCGTGTTCTGATATGTGTCCCCTGTGGCGCTACCCAGGTTGAACGCAGGGCCATCAGGGAATCCGCCGCAGGCGCTGGTGCACGCAAGGTTTACCTGATTGAAGAACCTATGGCAGCCGCTATTGGTGCCGGTATGCCCGTCGATGAACCTCGCGGCTCAATGGTGCTGGATATTGGTGGCGGAACATCGGAAGTGGCAGTTATCTCCTTGAACGGCATCGTCTATGCTGCATCGGTACGTGTGGGTGGTGACCGCTTCGATGAAGCCATTATCTCTTATGTTCGCAGAAACTATGGCATATTGATTGGTGAAGCCACTGCAGAAAGGATCAAACAGGAAATTGGTAATGCATACCCTGGACAGGAGCTGCTTGAAGTTGAAATCAAGGGCCGCAACCTGTCTGAAGGTATCCCACGCAGCTTTTCCCTGAACAGCAATGAAATCCTTGAAGCACTACAGGAACCGCTGCACGGTATTGTAAGTGCAGTTAAAACCGCCCTCGAGCAGACTCCACCTGAACTGGGCGCTGATGTCGCAGAACGCGGCATTGTGTTAACCGGCGGTGGCGCACTGCTCAAAGACCTGGACCGCCTGCTGATGGAAGAAACCGGCTTACCTGTGGTTACTGCAGAAGACCCGCTAACCTGTGTCGCCCGAGGTGGTGGCCGCGTTCTCGAACTGATCGACAAGCATGGAGGAGATTTCCTCGCTGTCGAATAAGGGCGGCTCCATGCCGCCCCTGAACGAGCCTGTCTCAGGTTTCTGAACCTATGCAAACGCTGTTTCTAAGAGGCCCGTCCGCCACCCTGCGCATGTTCATCCTCGTCATCATTTCGCTTGCCCTGATGACAATTGATCATAGATGGAAACACCTGGATGCAGTGCGCAATACCCTTTCGTATTTACTCTACCCGGTTGAGTATGTCGTTGACTTGCCTATTCGTCTTTACTACTGGAGTGAAGAAACCCTGAGCACCCAACAGGACCTGCTGAATGAAAACCGTCAACTCAAAGACCTGCAACTACAAAGCCGGGTGCAATTGCAAAAACTGGACATCCTGGAAAAAGAAAATGAGCGACTGCGCAAGTTATTAAGCGCAACACCAAAAACCACCGAAGACCATCTTATCGCAGAGATTGTCGCTGTTGATGTCGACCCGTATCGACACTTTATTGTCCTCAACAAGGGCTCGAACGATGACGCTTATATAGGTCAGCCGATCATCGATGCACACGGCGTTATGGGACAAATCGTTTTTGTAAACGCAATGACATCGACAGCAATGCTGATTTCAGATGTGAGTCATGCAATACCAGTACAGATCGATCGCACAGGCTTGAGAAGTGTCGCCTTCGGAACCGGGCAGACAGATTATCTTGATCTTCGCCACATACCTCATAATGCTGACATACGAGTTGGTGACAAACTTATTTCATCCGGACTCGGTGAGCGTTTTCCAAGAAACTACCCGGTTGCAATGATAACCAAGATTAACCGTGATACCGGTGAAACCTTCATTAATGTACGTGCCGAACCCCTGGCACAACTCGATACCAGCCGTGAAGTTCTGCTGGTATGGACTCAAAATCATGAGAAGCCAACGCCTGAACTGGATCAGCCTGTGCAAGCGCCCGAGAAGGAAGCCGTAGAGGAAACTGCAGAGGAAGCTGTAGAGGAAGTTGCCGAGGAGACTGCCGATGGCGACGAGTAACTTAAAAATTGCCAGCCTGTCGTTATTTGTTGCGTTCATGCTGACTATTATGCCACTGCCTGAATGGGTGGTTGAGTTCAGGCCAGACTGGGTCACACTCGTCCTTATCTATTGGGCGATGGCGTTGCCCGCGAGGACGGGTGTTACCATCGCATGGCTGGCAGGTCTGATGCTGGATGTAAGCCATGGCGCAATTCTTGGCCAGAATGCACTTGGTCTGATGCTGGTTATTTATATTGTGCATATTCAACACCAGAGACTACGTGTTGCCTCATTGGTACAGCAGGCTATTGTTGTATTCTTCCTGTTATTGTTAAAACAGTTGATCGTACTGTGGGTAAGCGGCATTGTCGGTCATGCGCCGCATACATGGTTGTATTTCATGCCAACCATTACAGGAGCAATGCTATGGCCGTGGATCTATATCATCATGCGGGACATGAGGCGCAAGTTCGGCTATAACGTGAATTATTGAAGCTTGATTACACATATGGTTTAACCGCAGAGGCGCGGAGGCGCAGAGAATTTCCGATTGTTTTTAACGACGAAAGCCGCTCCTGTGAAAACCTATAATAATCTCTGCGAACATGGCGCCTTTGCGTTGAATAAAACTTATAAACCTCTGCGCCTCCGCGCCTCTGCGGTTAACACTTTAGTTAATCAACCGGTACTGTCCTGCTCTGTGCCCAGTGCCTCAGCTTCTGAATCTGCGCATCCATTACCACCGATAGTGGACGTGTTGACTTGATTTCTTCAAGCAAACTTGCTGTGGTCACCGGATGATCATTACCATAACTGCTGTATATTGCACTGACAACAGCCTGTTCTATTTCTGATCCTGAAAACCCTTCTGTTTCAGCTGCCAGGCTATCAAGTTCAATACCTGACTGGTTTACATCACGTTTATCCAGGTGGATTGAAAATATCTGTTTGCGAATATCCTGTTTTGGCAAATCAACGAAAAATATCTCATCCAGCCGTCCTTTTCGAATCAACTCAGGTGGAAGATCATCGATATTGTTTGCAGTAGCAACGATAAAAACATTTGACCTGTTTTCTGCCAGCCACGTCAGCAGAGATCCCAGTATGCGCCTGGAAGTACCATCATCATTACCGCCCGATATACCCTTTTCGATTTCATCAATCCACATCACGCACGGCGCCATGACTTCAGCCGTCTTCAGGGACTGACGCAGGTTTTTTTCAGACTCGCCGATATACTTGTCGTACAAGGCACCAAAATCAAAACGCAATAGCGGCACCTTCCATATACCTGCAATCGCCTTGGCTGCAAGGCTTTTGCCACAACCCTGCACACCCAGTAACAGTACGCCTTTGGGTGAATCTATAGCGGCCTGATCGATGAGACCATGGAATATTTTTTCCCGTTGCTGCAACCAGCGTTTAAGCTTGCGCATGCCACCCACTTCAGAAAATCGCGTCGTTTCAAATTCAAACGACAACACATCATCACGATTGAGCAATTGATACTTCGCCCGCATAACTTCAGGCAAATCATCTTCGGTAATGGCACCGTCATCGACGATAACGTTGCGAACCAGGCGCCTGGCGTCATTAAAGGTCAATCCGCTTAGATTCTGCATCAGGCGCTGCAATGTTCTTGATTCTGTTGCTACCGGCTTACCGGACTCCATCTGCCATTTGCCGGCTTCATCACGGATAATCTGCTCAAGCGTCCTGGTATCAGGCAGCCTCAGCTCAAACCTTGCAACACGTTTTGACAGGCCTGCGGGCATATCAATCTTATGACTGACGAAAACCAGTTTATTGCCAGTACCCTCGAACTGCATGGCTATTTCTTTAATATAGCGCTCGTTGACTGGCTCCTGCATATAAGGGTCAAAATCGAGTAGCACATAAATGCCGTCAACATTCGCTGATTTAATATGGCCAAGCACATCTTTGGGTTCGGCATTGTGCCGCTGCACACCAAGATCAATATCGACACGTCTCAGGCCCTCAGTGACAGACCACTTAAACAGCGGGATCACATTGCGGGTCGCAATCCTGACCAGCAGGTCAAGCGCGCGTTTCTCTTCATGTGTCTCGATTTGCAGAATCGGAGTATGCCCATGGATTAGCAGTTCGAGATCTTTTTGTTCTGGCATGGTTTGGCTTGTGTTGTTACGTTTGTGTATAAGCGTAGTACAACAGCAGATAATCATCGAAGGAAAGGTAAAAATTAACCGCAGAGGCGCGGAGACGCAGAGGTTATTTCGGGTGCGTGCAGGAGCGGCTTTAGCCGCGAATGATGCCTATTGTACTCATGCTGTTTCTCGTTCGCCAATAATGCCATTAACGGCAGGTGTTTTTGTTTCAAATAAAATTTTTCGCGTGCTTAGCGTTCTTCGCGGCTAAAGCCGCTCCTGCACACACCTTGATTAATCTTTGCGTCCTTTGCGCCTTTGCGTTGAATGTTTTTTAAACAGTCTGGTAGTACAGATTCTGCGGATGGTTGGCCTGGGCGAAGAAGAACCAGCGCTCGGCGAGCAGGCCTGTGTACTGGATGGCAAATGCCAGCGCCAGTATCACGAACAGCTCAGAGCCCAGGCCGATAGAAACCAGAACAACTGGCAGCGGGAATACCAGCAGCAGGAAGATCCACTTAATTGAACCAAAGGACTGCCCGGATGCACCATGAAAATATTCACGCGTATTGAATGAACCTGCCATGAAGCCTTGCGACTTCTGCTCAATTTTGGCATGACGAATTCCGATCGCAGAACGCAGGCTGGATTTATATTTTATGCGCGCATTACGAAACAGTGATGCACTGCGTGTTACAAATGCAGCAAGCGTAATGATAATCGCCCATGCGCCATAGAAGGCGACCAGCTCAGAGCCAACATAAGCTGCAAATGCTGTTGCCAGTGAGAAACCGGATGCAGTGCCTAACAGGGTGTAGTTAACGACTGTTAATGGTGTTGCCCATTCCTGTAAAAACTTGATGCATGCGTAAATCATGCCGGTGCAGAAAAACAGTGTAAATGCCAGCAGGGTATTTACACCGCCAACAACAAGTGACAGATCGACAATAAACTCACCGCTGAATTTGAACAGGACCGGATTCAGATCAAAGTAATGAATCACACCATATAAAACCGTAAGCCCCATGAACGCTGGCAGTACAACCACTTCGCGTGACAGCCAGGATGTACGCCACTGCGCAGCAGAACGCCAGGCACGTTCGGGTCTGCCCAGGTGAAAAAATGAAGCTATCAATCCGCCCACCAGAAACACCAGTGCGAGCAGACTGCCCAGGCCATAAAAGCTGTGTGAGTCCTGTACCGGCAAAACATTCACCACTGAATACAACTGCCCGGTATAGAGTGCCAGAAACAGGCCCTGGCCGACTCCAATCAGGGTGGTTAAAAATATAACTGAAAATGCAGGATGCATTAATTCAACTCCGTAATCTTAAACAGGCTATTCTTCTCTCGCAGAGGCGCAAGGTTCGCAAAGACATTTACAGGTATTCGTAGGAGCGGCTTCAGCCGCGAATTCTATTCGCATTCACGCGAGCAATTCGCGGCTAAAGCCGCTCCTACAACATAACTTTAATATCTTTGCGTCCTTTGCGCCTTGGCGAGATTCATTTGAAATATTCTTTTCTTTCGTCATTACCAGCTGGTGATGTCATCGAGTGTCTGCTCGTCTGCATCCGGCATCGGCAGCTGACGTTCTTTCTTCAACGGGTTATCAACGCGGATTAGCTCGTCCTCGTGTATTGTTATCTGTGTCTTGCGTCTTGGCAGATAATGATTTGCCGGATTGGTACCCCATTCCGGCATCAACTGATAACCACCGTTCTCGCGAATAGCGGTCGATACAACAGAATTAGGCTCATTCACATCACCGAATAAACGCGCACTGGTTGGGCATGCCAGTACACAGGCAGGTTTCCTCTCAGACTCGGGTAATGTCTCATCATAAATGCGGTCAACACACAGGGTGCACTTTTTCATTACTTTCTGGTTTTCATCCAGTTCACGTGCGCCATAGGGACAGGCCCAGGAACAGTACTTACAACCGATACACTTGTCGTAATCGACCAGTACGATACCGTCTTCTTCACGCTTGTAACTGGCACCGGTCGGGCACACGGGTACACATGGCGGATCCTCGCAGTGCAGGCAGCTTTTTGGAAAATGCACGGTCTCGGTATTCGGGTAGGTACCAATTTCAAAAGTCTGTACGCGATTGAAAAACGTACCGGTTGGATCAGCAGCATACGGATTCATATCCGACATGAAGCCAGCGGGGCCGGAAGTGTTCCATTCCTTGCAACTGGTGACACAAGCGTGACAACCGACACACACATTGAGATCAATAACCAGTGCGAGCTGTTTCATGATTTAGCTCCCGCTTTGCGCATCTTGCCGGCAAAATATTTCAGCCACTTGTCACGTGACCTGCTTTCGCACTGCCCCGGTACGCACGATATATCATCGAATTGTGGCGAGGTTTCTTCCGCTTCATTAGCAGCAGCAGGATAGATGCACACGCGCACATCGTACCAGCCGGCCTGGCCCGTCAACGGATCCGAGTTGGACAGGTGTTCGCCATCAACTGCAGAGGGCAGCTCCTCGTTGATCAGGTGATTGAGCAGAAAACCTTTCTTCGCTTCATTGGCCTTGCTATCAAGACCCCATGCACCCGACGCCTTGCCAATCGCATTCCAGGTCCACACTGTGCCAGGCTCAACGGCTTCCGAGTATCGGCACATACAGCGCACCTTGCCATGCATGGATTCAACCCACATCCAGCCTCCGTCTTCAATGCCGGCAGCCGCCGCTGTTTTTGGATTCACGTGCAAATAATTATGCGTGTGTATCTGGCGCAGCCATGCATTCTGCGAATCCCATGAATGGTACATCGCCATCGGGCGCTGGGTGATTGCATTCAATGGATACTTGAGCAGATCAGTACGCTGCGCCTCCAGGGTTTCAGAGAAAAACGGCAATGGATCAAAATGGGTTTCAATGCGCTCGCGCAAATGATCGGGCGGTTGTTTACCAATGGACTTGCCCTGCGCTGCGAGCCTGAATTTCTGCAGTACTTCTGAATAAATATGTATGTTAATTGGTTCCACATATCGCGTCAGGCTATGGCGTTTGGCCCATTCGAGATAACCCTGGTTCCAGTTGCGCATGTATTGATAAGATTTTGGCAACTCGTAATGGAACACGCAGTTGTTCTTCTCGTACATCTCCCACTGTTTTGGATTCGGTTCGCCTTTCATGAATTTTTCGCCACCCTGGCCACGCCAGCCGGCGAGGAAACCAATACCGGAACCGGGCGCCGTTTCATAATTGATAACAAAATCCGGATAGTCACGGAATTTGCGACGACCGTCCTCATGCACAAACGCAGGCAGTTGCAGGCGTGAGCCGAGTTCTATCAGCACTTCCTGGAACGGCCTGCATTCGCCCGTAGGCGGCAGTACTGGAATACGTACTGAATCCACCGGGCCATCGTACTCTGAAATCGGCCGGTCCAGCATCGACATCACATCGTGACGTTCAAGGTAGGTCGTATCAGGCAGCACCAGGTCGGCGAAAGCCACCATTTCCGACTGAAATGCATCGGCGACGATCAGGAAGGGTATCTTGTATTCGCCATTCTCGTCCTTGTCGTTGAGCATAGCGCGGACTTCTGTCGTATTCATCGACGAGTTCCATGCCATGTTGGCCATGAAAATCAGCATGGTATCGATCTTGTAGGGATCACCGCGCCAGGCATTGGTGATGGCATTGTGCATCAAGCCATGTACCGCCAGCGGGTATTCCCACGAGAATGCCTTGTCGAGACGGATTGGCTTGCCGTCATCATCGACGAACAGGTCATCCGGATCAGCCGGCCACCCCAGTGGCATGCCATTCAGCGGTGTATTTGGCTGAATATCGTCCCAGCTCGTCGGCGTTTTGGCACATGGCGGGATTGGGCGTGGAAACGGTGCCTTGTGACGGAAACCGCCCGGGCGGTCAATGGTGCCGAGGATACTCATCAGGATCGACATGGCGCGTATGGTCTGGAAACCGTTGGAATGTGCCGCCAGTCCGCGCATGGCATGGAACGCGACCGGGTTGCCTGTAATGTGATCATGTTCATTGCCCCAGGTATCGGTCCAGGCGATCGGCAATTCAATTTTTTCATCGCGCGCCGTAATTCCCATCTCGTTGGCAAGACGTTTAATGGTCTCTACAGGGATGCCGGTAATATCCGCAGCCCACTCCGCGGTGTATTCACGTACGCGTTCCACCAGTAACTGGAACGCCGGCTTCACCGGGGTGCCGTCATCGAGCTTGAACTCGCCCAGCAGGTAGGGATCAGTGCCCTCGGTATGCATCGAGATCGGTTTATTCAGGTGCCGGTCCCACCATAATTTATTCTGTGCATCGAAGCAGCCTTCTTCCTTGGGTACTTCGAAGCGTACGAACATGCCATGCTCGGTTGAGTTTTCATCCAGGTTGACCAGTTCAGCAGCATTGCTGTACTTGACCAGGAACTCGCGGTCATACAACCCCTGCTTGATGATTTCGTTGATCAGCGCAAGAAACAGCGCACCATCGGTGCCGGGCTTGATCGGTATCCATTCGTCTGCAATTGCAGAGTAGCCAGTACGCACCGGGTTGATTGATATGAATTTGCCACCCTGGCGCTTGAATTTCGCCAGCGCCATTTTCATCGGATTGGAATGGTGGTCCTCGGCGGTACCGATCATCACGAACAACCTGGAGCGATCAAGGTCAGGGCCACCGAATTCCCAGAAGGAACCACCGATGGTATAGATCATGCCCGCTGCCATATTGACCGAGCAGAAACCGCCATGCGCCGAATAGTTTGGTGTACCAAACTGCTTGGAAAACAGGCCAGTGAGTGCCTGCATCTGGTCGCGGCCGGTGATCAGGGCAAACTGCTTGGGATCGGTCTCGCGAATATGGGCCAGGCGTTGCTGCAGTATCTCGAAAGCCCTGTCCCAGGTAATTTCCTCGAATTCATTGTCACCACGGTCACTGCCCGGCTTGCGCAGCAACGGCCTGGTCAAACGCGCAGGTGAATACTGTTTCATGATGCCGGAGGCGCCCTTGGCACAGATCACACCCTTGTTCAGCGGGTGATCCGGATTTCCCTCGATATAACGGACTTCACCATCACGCAAGGTGACGCGAATACCACACCGGCAGGCGCACATATAGCAGGTAGTATTTTTGACCTCGATCCGGCTGTTTTCGTCAGTTGCCTTCGAAATCGGATCGTGCAGCGGTACGGACATCAGTTTCCCCTGTTCAACAGGTAAGTCAGAGCGACAATTTACCCGACCTGCATCATAACAAGCCAATAAGTAATACTATATGATATATAAATTAATTAATGTTTTCTAATATGCTTTGGTGATATAAGGCCTGGACCGGACCCGGTCAATTTTGATATCCAGACCTGAAAAAATGGAGCATGGCTCCGTATTCTGGACAACACAGGATAATTAAACTGGCTCTTCCCTGATATATTCGAATACTTGCCACAGAGGCACAGAGAACACAGAGGTGTTTTTGTGATTTGTATTAGCGACTTTAATCGCGAAGATTTAATAATCGTATTTACCAGCTTTTGGTTTCGCTCCTGCTGGAGCGAGTTACGTTGCAGATCACGTCCCTGTGATCTGCCGTTACTTCACCCATCCATGGGTTTCGCCCTACGGGCCAGCCTTCGGCTGTTCAAATTTGATCCGGTCAAATTTGTCGGGTCTGCATTCGCAGCACAAATTCATTCCTGATGAATTTGTTTTTGAACGCACAAAAAACGTAACCCAAAAAAATGCGCCCCGTGCGCTCGTGCTTCGCATTCCCGTAGCCTGGATGAAGCGCTGCGTAATCCGGGAGCTTCCTGCAGCTTTGAAAAGCCCCGGATTCCACTTCGTTGCATCCGGGCTACAACTGATGTTGTATCGAACGATTATCTCGAGTAAATATCTTTAATCGTTATATTTAACATTTGGTTTCGCCTTGATGGCGAGTTACTTTTCTGTCAACAGCGACAGAAAAGTAACCAAAAGAACGCCGCCCCAATCAGCTTGCCCTGCGGGTTCCCTCACCATTCGCCTTTGCCTACGGGCCGTCCTGATTCGCCGTCCAGGCTCAACAGGACTAAATCAGGCGTCCTGCCTGATTTTCCCTACCAAAGCCGAATGGCTCGGCAAGCTTCGTGGGGAGAATGTTCCTCCCGT
>CAZRKQ010000211.1:0-3569 GCA_964600755.1 uncultured Thiotrichaceae bacterium | reverse complement strand
TCAAATCCATCGAAATACATATCAATAGCCGGGTGGCTGATGGGTTCGTTGGTGCTGTCTTCTTCAAGATTACGTTCAGCAACGTAGGTCAACTGGTTGCTGTTATCTACCAGAACGTGATACCAGGGTTTGTCTTTTGGCGGTCTGCTTAATGCAACCTGTTGATACCAGTCTTCAGTACCTTCAAATTCCGCATCCACATCGATTATAACGCCGCGGTAGTCGAATTTAATATGGTGTACGAGTTGTCCGATGAAGAACAGGGGTTGTGAATGTTCGCTCGTCATCAGGCTGTGTGCACCAATGTGCCGCCGATAATGGTATAGCGAACCTTGCCCTGAAAGTTCCAGCCTTCAAATGGCGTGTTTTTGCCGCGGCTGAGCATGCCAGATGCATCAAGCTGCCAGTCCTGATCAGGATCATAGATACAGATATCAGCTGGCCGGTCGGCTGCGAGCACACCGGTGTTTAAACCCAGTATGGCTGCGGGCTGGGTTGATAGCAGGCTAAGGGCAGTATAAGTTGGTACCACCTGCTCGTGTACAAGCCTCAAAGTTAGCGCTAATAATGTTTCCAGTGATGAGATGCCGGGTTGCGTGCTGGCAAACGGTGCTTGTTTTGCATCGGGTTCATGCGGTTGGTGATCAGAGCAGATAGCATCAATAACACCCTCTTTAACCGCCTGTCGCAATGCCTCCATATCGCGCTGGCTACGCAGCGGCGGCAATACATGGCACATGCTGTTGAAGCTGTTGATATCCATTTCGTTAAGAAACAATTGATGTGCGCTCACGTCAGCGGTGATCTCCATTCCCCGTTCTTTTGCCCGACGTATCAACTCGACACCATGCGCGGAAGAAAGGCGGCCAAAGTGTGCTTTCACTCCAGTCTCCAGAATAAGTTCGAGTGCTCTCGAAATTGCCACCGTTTCAGCTGAGACAGGAATGCCATTTAGCCCCAGCCTGGTAGCAACCGAACCGTCATGGGCGCAACCACCCATGCTCAGCCAGTGCTCGTCAGGCTCGATAAACACGGTTATGCCGCAATTGGCGGCATAGGAATAGGCGCGTCGCAGTATCAGCGTGTTTGCGACCGGCTTGCGACTGTTACTGACGCCAACGCAGCCAGCCGCATGCAAAGTAGACATTTCGCTGAGTAGCTGGCCTTCGAGCCTGCGAGTAAGGGCGCCAAGCGTGACGACATTGGTGTGCGCTGCGGTGGCGGCTTTGCGATGAATCAGTTCAACGACGGCCGGCTCATCGATTACCGGGTCTGTATCAGGCGGGCAACACAAGGTCGTAATGCCGGCGCTGGCCGCAGCTGTGACTTCACTGTGTATATCGGCTTTGAACTCGAGGCCCGGCTCTCTCAGGCGTGCGCATAAATCGACCAGTCCGGGGCTTATGATAAGGCCGCTTGCATCGATGGTCTGTTCGGCTTCAAAACCGTCAGGCCTGTGATCAATAGCAACAATGTTGCTATCAGCAATATAAACGTCGCTGGTTTTGACTGATGCTGTAACCGGATCAAGGATCAGTCCGTTTGAAACAAGCAGGCGATTCATTAATTCGCCTCCGTTTCATCGTGTTCAGGCTCGCGGCCTAGAACCATGGACATGATGGCCATGCGCACAGAGATCCCGTATTTGACCTGGTCCAGGATCACGGAGCGCTCACCATCTGCTACGCGTGATTCAATTTCCACCCCGCGATTAATCGGACCCGGATGCATAACAATCGCGTCATCCTTGGCAGTACGCAGGCGTTCTTCTGTCAGGCCGTACTGGCTGTAATATTCATGTTCGCTGGGGAGAAAAGCACCCTGCATACGCTCTTTCTGCAGTCGTAGCATGATGATCACATCTGCATCCTTGATGCCTGCTTCGAGGTCATTAAAGACACTAACGCCCATATCTTCGATGTCCGTAGGTATCAATGTCTTGGGTGCTATTACGCGCACATCGCCGGTATTCAGAATATTCAGTGCGTGGATTTGCGAGCGTGCAACACGCGAGTGCAGCAGGTCACCGACGATGGCAACGCGCAGCTGACCAAAGTCTTTCCCCTTGTTTCTGCGAATCGTGAACATGTCGAGCATGGCCTGGGTCGGGTGTGCATGTCGTCCGTCGCCGGCATTGATCACGCTTATATGCGGTGCGACATTGCCGGCTATAAAATGCGCAGCACCTGAATCACTGTGGCGTACTATGAACATGTCGCACAACATCGCTTGCAGGTTTTGCAAGGTATCAAGTAATGACTCACCCTTACTGGTTGCGGAGGTGCTGATATTGATATTGAGTATGTCGGCCGAGAGTCTTTTCGCGGCCAGTTCAAAGGTTGTACGCGTACGCGTACTGGCTTCAAAAAACAGGTTGACGATGGTTTTACCGCGCAATAATGGGACTTTTTTTACCCGCTGCTCGTTAACGTTGGCAAAGCTTTCGGCGGTGTCGAGGATGTTAGTCAGTATTTCACTGCCAAGTCCTTCAATGGTAAGAAAATGTTTTAACCTGCCGTTGCTGTCGAGTTGAATATTCCAGCTGTCGTTGCCGATCAGCGGGTCAGTTGGCCTGGTTGATTTATTAACCATGGTTGCCGCCTGTACAGGGTGGGTCAGTCTGATTCAGGGTGTTGTTCAGATTCAGACGCATATTAAGTAATTATGAATTCCAGCGGCTCAGGGCCACTCAGTTTGATATGTTGTTCATGGTTTAGCTGCAAATGTTGACCAATAACATCAGCCTGTATCGGCAGTTCTCTGCCGCTGCGGTCAACCAGGCAGACCAGGCTGATACTGGCCGGACGTCCATAGTCAAATATCTCGTTCATTGCAGCACGTATGGTGCGGCCGGTCTGCAGAACATCATCGACCAGGATGATGTGTTTTTCCTCTACCTGCAGTGGCAGGCTGGACGGCTTTACCTTGGGATTCATGCCAATACGGGAGAAGTCATCGCGGTAAAAGCTGATATCAAGGGTCGCCAGTGGCTGTGATATGCCGAGTTTTGTATGCAGGGTGTTGGCTATCCAGGCGCCGCCAGTATGAATACCTACCATCAATGGATCATCGATCTCGCGCTCTACGAGCAGGTGTTTTAGATCGTCTGCCAGTTTCTCCAGAAGTTGATCTGGTTTGGCAATTTCATCCATAGATGCTGAACCCTTTTAGCCCGCATTTCTCACCAGATGGACGAGCCCTCACTTGATCTTTGAATCCACAAAGAATTTTACTCAGTCGGAAAGACACACGGTTATTCCACTCCATCGTAAAATCCTTTGTAAATCCAAATCTCTGCGTGATCATCTCGCCCCCTGGTGAGATATGCGGGCTAGCTTCGAAGCGGCCATTCTGTTTTGCGCTATCCGGTTTGTTTTTCATCGCCAGTACATGTATCATGCGCGGCTCCGGGCCGTTAGCTCAGCTGGTAGAGCAGTTGGCTTTTAACCAATTGGTCGAAGGTTCGAATCCTTCACGGCCCACCATACAAGCAGGGACGAGGGGCTAGGGACGAGGTACTAGGTTCTTGTCTGATAGTTTCCCGCAGAACCTGAAATAGAATTCAGGGT
>CAZRKQ010000210.1:0-2275 GCA_964600755.1 uncultured Thiotrichaceae bacterium | reverse complement strand
CAGAATAAATGGGATCGTAAATTGCTAAGGCCTGAATTCAGGAGGGAATAAAATGAAGTACTTTGCATATGGTTCAAATATGTCGATTGCTCGTCTGAAAGAGCGTGTACCGGGTGCAAGGTCTCTTGGTTGTCATACCTTGAAAGAGCACGATTTACGATTTCACAAATTAAGCAAAGATGGCTCGGGTAAATGCGATGCATTTTTTACAGGCAAAGCTGAAGATAATATTTATGGTGTGTTATTCGAAATTGACCCTGCTGAAAAAAAAACCTGGATAGAGTTGAAGGGCTTGGATATGGCTATAACGAGAAAGACGTAACAGTTGTTTCTCAGGATTGTGATTTTTGCAGTGCTACAACCTATATAGCGACCAATATTGACGAGTGTGTTAAGCCTTATTCCTGGTACGTCAATCATGTTGTTGTCGGTGCAAAAGAAGCGTCTTTACCGTCTGAATATATCCAAATCAAGATTTACACGGTAGATTCAGTTGAAGACAAAGACAAAGAAAGAGATGCAATCCAACGCGCGGTACACAGTTAATAAATAACAGAAATGAAAGGGGTCACCCATTAGCTACCTCCGTGTCAAGGCACAAAGTATCCCCCTGGACTATCGTCCCACTCATGAGTTCGTTATTTACTGATGCCGTTGAATATGCGCGCCTGCATTCTTATTACGTATTGTGCTGCTTCAGTGAAACGGAAGCGCACCAGTCACCCATCTGGATTAAGGCAGTGATAGCCAGGCCGGTAAAGCCTGTACTACCGCCCTTGATCGCGAACGATCCCAAAAAATCAGCAGTACCTGTCAGTGTCCAGGTGTTCGTGCAGAAACATGGCCTGTTGAAATAACGACCAACCCTTGTGGGCTCACTGACAAGGCGCTTCTAAAACAACATCAGAGTGCTGCAACGGTGATAATCAGAGACCCGGGATTTTCACCATCCCCTTTCCAATCTACCGTCACAACAGTCTGTTCTTATGCCGCAAAGGCGCGGTTAACCTCAAACCTTTCACCCTTCATTAGCATGTGATAGCAAGCTCTGGCCAGCTTATTGGCCAACGCTTTTTTGGCAATCATAATATGTGTCTTGTCTTTTTTGCGTTGATAATACTTTTTCATTACCGGGTCCCAAATGGCTGCATAATGAGCAGCCTCCATAAAGGCCCAGCTGAGATATTTATTACCATTCCTGGTGTTGCCATGACCTTTGGTTTTGCCATTACTGATTTTGGCTGAATTCACGCAGCGTGCGTAAGACGCATAATGTCCCGGTGAAGGAAACCGGTGGATATCGCCAGTTTCCAGCAGAATGGTTAAGCCAATAATTTTGCCAACACCCCGGATACTGCACAACAGCTCGTATTCTGGCCGCTCTTTCTGTGATTTGAGAATTTGCTCTTCCAGGCAATTAATGGCCTGCCGGAAAGTGATTATCATGTGGTTAGCCGACCTGGCAGCCAAAAGCACATTGGGATCGGGGAACATCCGGTTAAGTTGCTGATCATTCAGTCGCTTAATCCCATTGCTGGTCATACGCAGCCCGGTATGCCGGGTGATAAGGCTCTGCAAACTGAGGTGCTGAACTGTGCTTTGCCGAACCAGCAGCAACCGGCGCCTTAACAGATCACGGATAGCTCGTTGGGCTTTTGGATAAATATGCCCTTCTGGCAAGATACCCAAACGCAGTAAGTGAGCGAGGTAACGTGCATCGGTTAAATCATTGGTATGTTTAATGCCGTTGTACTGAACAATGGCCGCCGTATTGGCCAGGCGTACATCAAATCCCTTGTCCATCAGTCCATCCACCAGCCAGTACCAGTTGTAGGTCGATTCAACGACACAGGCATAAATATCCCTCAGATAGGGAAGTAGCATTTCGAGAATCACCTCTATCCTGTTGGGAAGTCGCTTCTCAAATATCACCAGGTCTTCATCGTCTATAACGGACACAACAGCGTTATTGGAATGAAGATCTATTCCGCAGTAAAGTGTCATGGTTCGTCTCCTTATTGAGATGGTTTTCTTAGTACTACAGACTAAAGTAATACCACCGATGTAAGGAGGTGGCTAGATGATTATCAGAGCCGAATGGCACTGACTTAAGCTCCAATCACTTGATTCAGGGTCATAATAAAGGGGTCAGAGCCCTTTAATTCCTTCCATTGCTCACCGAACCGAGGCAAGCGGCGAGAGAAGGAATCAGGAAAAATGGGCACCCGAAAAAGCAGCGTTGAATTTAGGCACCGGCTCATTATTGTATCACTAT
>CAZRKQ010000209.1:0-11654 GCA_964600755.1 uncultured Thiotrichaceae bacterium | reverse complement strand
CGATGGAACTGGGTTGTGATGGCATTCTGATGAACACCGCGATTGCTGCAGCAAAAAATCCTGTGTTGATGGCATCGGCTATGAAAAAAGCCACCGAGGCAGGACGCGAAGCCTATCTCGCCGGCCGTATGCCAAAAAAACGCTTTGCATCCGCATCTTCACCGGTGGACGGGCTGTTTTTTTAACTAAACCGCTTGATACGGCACACACTCTATTAATTACTGACTTGCCCCTGCCAGGGGTTGTCTAGATGCCATTGCAATGGAACTAACGCGTCGCACAATTAAGAGCTACGTACTGCGCCAGGGCCGTTTGACACGCGGACAACAGCAGGCACTGGAACAGCTCTGGCCAGTCTACGGAATAGATTTCAAAGCAGAACGGCTTGATCTTGCTGCCCTGTTCAAACGCTCGGCACCCATAACCCTTGAGATAGGCTTCGGCAATGGCGAGTCATTACATCAGCAGGCGGTGTCCAATCCGCAAAATAACTACCTTGGTATCGAAGTACATCGACCCGGTGTTGGTCATCTGTTACACCTTGCCAATGATGCAGGCATCGCCAATTTGCGCGTTATAAACCATGATGCGGTAGAAGTACTGCAGCAGCAAATTGCTGATAACAGCCTCGACTGCGTACAGTTATTTTTTCCTGATCCATGGCACAAGAAACGTCACCATAAACGCCGTATCGTTAATGCTTACTTCATCCAGCTGATCTATCAAAAGCTCAAGCCAGGCGGTTTGTTTCATCTTGCTACAGACTGGGAGGACTATGCCGAGCACATGATCGCAGAACTGGAACAGGCCAAAGGCTTTAGCAACACCGTGGGCAAAGCAAACTATGCGGAAAAGACAGGCCGTCCGTCGACAAAGTTTGAGCACCGCGGCCAACGCCTTGGCCATGGTGTGTGGGACCTGGTATTTAGAAAAGAGAGTGTTGATTAACGCGAAGAGCACGAAATCGCAAAGTATTGCTGGTTATATTACGTGTAATCATCAGAATTTGATCTGACAATCCATGTCATATCACTTCAAACTGCGACCATCATTTTTATCAGTACAGCCAGGATTGACTAGATAGAAAAGGCTATAGATATTTACTCTCGCAGAGGCGCAGAGAACGCAGAGTTAAAATGTGTTTTTGTATAGAAAGTATCGTTTTAATCATCTTCCTTTGCGTTCTCTGCGCCTCTGCGAGAAAACAGGGTGTTAAATCACCAGCAAAGGAGGGTTTACCGGCCATGCGAGAACTTGCTGAAATTGTCAGACCAAGTTGGAATGAGTGCAGAAAAAAACGTGATTACGCTTCTTTTCACCTGTGTTTATCTGTGGATTAAAGGTCTTTATTTGCGTGTATTTGCGTGGGGCCGTGTAGCGGCAGGCGGACTTTAGCCCGCCTAGCAAAACACCTGAGCCCTCTCTGTGTCCTTTACGCCTGCGCGGCCTTAGCGTTTAATCGAATCCTTTTATTCGTGCGGCTACGCACTATTTCGCCGCTTCGGCTTCGGCTTCTTTAATTTCTATCGCTTCTTCGTCACTCAGCGGCTGGGCGATTTTCAACGGGCAGGTTTCAGCATGATTGTCACCCAGTTTTTCCCAGGCATATTCGAAGGCGTGCGTACGCAGGCGGAAAAAGCGTTCTGTCCCCATGGCTTCTACAAAACCGGTGCGTTTCAGGATATCCATGATCTGTTTCTTGGCACGGGCAATGATCAGCTCAATACCCACTGACTGCAGACGTTTGTCCAGTTCGTGCAGCATCTCTTCGCCCGTTGCGTCGATTTCATTGATGCCTTCTGCATCGACAATTACGAACTTGAGGTCAGGTTTTGACGCAACCCGATCCAGAATGGTGTCATTAAAGTAGCCCGTATTGGCAAAAAACAGCGGGCCATCAAAACGGATTAACGAGATATTATCGCAGGTTGCCAGCTGCCTGACTTCTGAATCACGCAAGGTTCCATCAGGGTCACGTGACAGTAAGGAAATACGCGGGCGCATGGTGCGGAACAAAAACAGACCCAGTGAAAGCAGCACACCTGTGACGATACCGGTCTCCAGGTGTGGTGCCACAATCAGGGTCAGTATGAATGTGACAATTGCAACAATGCCATCATGAGGCTGTACCCGCCAGGCATAAATGATGGGCTCAATTTTCACCAGGTTGATTACAGCCATCATAATCACCGCCGCCAGCGTGGCCTGTGGCAAATGATAAAGCAACGGCGTCAGGAACAGCAACGTGGCGCCGACAGCCAGGCCGGTAACAACCGCAGAAAAACCGGTAACCGCACCGGCGTTGATATTGACCGCTGAACGCGAAAACGAACCGGATACGGCATAGCCCTGGAACAGGCCGGAAACCATGTTACCAAGCCCCTGACCGATCAGCTCCTGGTTAGGATCCAGGCGTTGGCGTGTTCGTGCCGCCATTGCCTTGGCAATGGATATCGCTTCCATGAAGCCAATGATCGAAATAATTACAGCGGTTGTAATCAGCTGCACCAGAACATCCCAGCTCAATCCTGCCGGCACACCCGGGAAGGTAACACCTGCCGGTACAACACCGACGACACTGCCGCCCTGTCCTTCATAGCCCATAAAGTAAGAAAGCAGCGTAGTAATCACTACTGCAATCAGCACGTTAGGCAGCTTGGGGGTGAATTTTTTCATCAGCGCCATGATGGCGATCGCAAGCAGTCCCATGCCCAGCGTCAGCATATGTGTTTCCGAGGAAGCCGCAACAACAACCCGCCAGATGGTGTCGTAATGATGCTCGCCTTTTTCAACGACAACACCAAAGATTTTGCTCAACTGCGAGGTCGCGATAATAATAGCCGCTGCATTGGTGAAACCGATTACAACTGGATGTGACAGGAAGTCGACCAGCACGCCAAGCCGCAGCACGCCCAGTAACGTCTGAAAAATACCCACCATCATTGCCAGCGCAATCGCATATGCAACATACATATCCGGCGCTAATGCCAGTGGTTCAAGTGCGGCCGCTGTCATTAATGAAACCACCGCAACCGGTCCGGTCGCCAGCTGACGTGATGAGCCGAACAAGGCAGCAATGATACCGGGCAGGAATGAGGCATACAGACCGTAATACGGGGGCAGGCCCGCAAGTGAGGCATAAGCCATTGATTGCGGTACAAGAACCAGCGCAACGGTGATACCGGCAATAATGTCAGCCGTCAGAACTGACGGATCCTTGCATTTACCAATCCAGGATAGAAACGGCAGCAAGCGCCACGGATTAGTCACTAATGCCTTGATATCGTACATATATAACCTGTTTTTTTTTGGCGTGTGGGCGATGAAACTGCGCCGAAAAACCGAGCGCGGATATTACCATAACCTTAAGTAGATTCCCATTCAGCGACTTACCGGCAGCTGCAATCCGGTTTAACCTGATTGAATGTGGTAGTATTCGCGCTCTTTTTTTCGGGCTTACAGTCTTTTGCTCTCATGCAGCTTATTAACAGGCTCCATTTCAATAACATCCGCGACGACATATCTTCCTGGTCGGCGCACGACCCTAAGTTTGCCAGATGTTGAAGGATCAGCAAGTATTCCGCCATATCGATGCCGGCAACATGTATCTGCAAAGGCTTGATGCCCTGCACCATGCTTCTAACATTTTGAATGAGGCTGCATAAAAAGCCGAAAACAATTACAATAGCGCCTTTTTTACAGCGGCACTCAGACGAAAACCGGCATATAAGCTTTAATCAGCTTGAATCTTGAGGAGAACACTATGTCTCACAAACACCCTGTGGTTGCAGTCACTGGCTCATCTGGAGCAGGTACTTCAACAGTAAAACATGCTTTCGAGGCGATATTTATTCGTGAAAACATCTCACCCGTTATTATCGAAGGTGACAGTTTTCACCGTTATGACCGTGCCGCAATGAAAGATGCCATGGCCCAGGCTGAAGCTGAGGGTAATACTAACTTCAGTCATTTCGGCCCCGAAGCCAACGTATTCGACAAACTGGAAGAACTGTTCAAGACTTACGGTGAAACCGGTGGCGGTCAAAAACGCCTTTATCTTCACAGTGACGAAGAGGCAGAGCCATATGAAGGACTGAGCCCGGGCCAGTTCACACCCTGGGAAGACATACAACTAGGCACTGACCTGATGTTCTATGAAGGCCTGCACGGCGGCGTCGCTACCGATGAGGTTGATGTTGCCGCAAATGTCGACCTGCTGGTCGGCGTGGTTCCAAGTGTAAACCTCGAGTGGATCCAGAAAATTCATCGCGACAGTGCCGAACGCGGTTATTCAGAAGCCGTGATCGTAGATACTATCCTGCGCCGTATGCATGACTACGTGTATTACATTACATCCCAGTTCTCCCGTACTGATATCAACTTTCAGCGTATCGCTACAGTAGACACCTCGAACCCGTTTATTGCACGCGACATCCCTACGCCGGATGAAAGCTTCATCGTGATACGCTTTAAGGATCCAAAGAAATTCAATACTGACTTCCCTTACCTGTTGAACATGATCCCCAACTCGTTTATGTCACGCCGCAACACTATTGTTGTGCCAGGTGGCAAGATGGGGATGGCGATGGAATTGATCCTGACACCGATCATTCATGACATGATCGAAAAAGCCAAGAAGTCACGCTGATAATTACAACCATGCTGTAATAAAAAAGGCCGGAAATTACCGGCCTTTTTTGTCACTAACGCTGTTCGAATGCTCAGGCAATACGCTTGACCCAGTGCGACTCACTCAACCACTGTTTGAGCGCATCTTCGGGCATAGGCCTGGCAATATGGTAACCCTGGCCATAATCACAACCCATATCTGTCAATGAATCCTGCATCCCCTGTTGTTCAATGCCTTCGGCGACAACGTGCAGGTCAAGGTTATGCGCCAGGTCGATAGCAGCCCTAACAATACTTTTATCTTTTGGATCATCCAGCATGTTCATCACGAATGATCTGTCAATTTTAATTTCTTTAGCGGGCAGATTTTTCAAATAGGATAATGAAGAATAACCAGTTCCGAAATCATCTATTGATATACCCACTCCAAGAGCATCCAGCTTTTTTAATATATCCATACTCAGCGCCGGATTTTTCATCATAGCGCCTTCAGTAACTTCGAGAACAAGGCTAGATGGTTCGATATTCCAGATGTTAATCGAGCTGGCAACGACATCGATAATATCATCATCGATCAATAGCGCCGGCGATAGATTTACTGCAATCTTGAAACCACTGACTATCTTCTGGAACTCCAGGCATTTGCGCAAGGACATATTGAGCACCCATTTAGTAACCGGCATCAAAAGGCTGCTTTGTTCCAGGATATCAACAAAATACTGGGTGTTAACCATGCCGTACTTTGAGCTATGCCAGCGTATTAATGCTTCTGCACCATCAAGACGCTGGTTTGTAATGTCAATTTTTGGCTGAAAACATAAACTATATTCATCATGCTCATATGCATAATGCATTTCATTTTCCAGGACCAGTTTGGGTGGAAGCGTACGGTCTATTTCAGGCTCATATAATCTGTATCTTTCATTATTTTTTTCAGCTTCCATCAACGCAATGGTCGAATTCTGGATTAGTCCTTCGTGTGTTATGTGCTCAGTTGCAATTGAAACACCGACAACAATGCTGGGTTCTATGTAGTGTGATTCGAACTCTAACGGCTTTTCGCTTTCATGCACTATCTTGTTTGCTGCCAGCAATGCATGCGACACATTATTCAATGTTGGCAGCACCATTCCAAACTCGCTGTCACCCGTTCGTGATAATATATCGCTTGGTCGCATGACTGTTCTAAGACGTTTCTCCATGCGTTCTAGTAATTCATCACCTGTTTGCAGGCTATATGCTGTATTAATATCCTTGATGCGTTTTAGTTTGATTACAAGGTAAGCGAGCACACCCTTTTCTGTTCTTGATTGCTCGAGCAGCGTATCAATGTGCTGTAAAAATTCTTTGCGCAAGTACATATGCATAAATATCTACGAAACTTCAGCGCGTTGGCGCTAGAGATAAAACTCGGTCGGATCGATTCCATAGGCGCCCGGATCCAGCCCACGGAATATTGTTAGAGGGTCATCGTTATACTCAACTGGCTGATTCATTAAATCAATCACCAGGTACTCAGGATAAGACTCCTTTTTCTTACCCAGCAGCAACATCACTTTTGGACTCATGCGCCGTGTCTTGTTCTGAGCCATAACAATACCGACCTGACCGGAGTGCATTTCCACCAGTGTCCCCGTTGGAAATACTCCGAGGCATTGCAGAAATTGCTCCACCAGTTCGTCCTGAAAATATTTATTTCGCCAGTTATATATTTCCTGCAGTGCTGAATATGGTGATATAGGATCACCATAAGGGCGTTTGCTTGTCATCGCATCATAACAGTCGATAATTGCTGCGATACGACCATAAACAGGCGTCTGTACACCGACTAACCCGCCTGGATAACCACTGCCATCAAAACGTTCATGATGGGTCAGTGCAATATTGACAATATCGATGTCGATACCTTCTGATTTTTTCAGAATATTAACACTGTGGCCAACGTGGCTTCTCACCACCTTGTACTCATCTTCTGTAAGTGGCTCAGTTTTGTTCAGCACTTCGGCAGGGATCTTCATTTTGCCGATATCCATCAACAGCAATCCCATGGCCAAAGTATCCAGGTCAGCTTTGGGCAGACCCATGTGCCGCCCAAAAGCAATGGCCAGCGCACAGTTATCGACAGAATGCGAATAGGTATATGAGTCCTTGTGACGCATCTGGGTCAACCACATCAGTGCATCCGGGTTACGAATGATGCTTTCCACTATGGGCTCCACGACGCCCTTCACCTGTTTGATATTGACATTGTTGCCCGATTTAACGGATTCCATCAGAGACACTACCCGTTGTGACGCGCCATCAACTGCATCCTTGGCTACCGGCATTTCCTCTGTTGTGGTTTTTGTATCAACGTACTCAACCAGTTTGGTGTTATCTACTAGACACCGTTCAAGCCTCTCATTGGATTTGAGCTTCTGGGCTTCTTGTATAAACTGATCAGCATCAACACCCTTTTCAGTATCGATAAACACATGCTCACAGTATTTCTTGAGCAGCAATATTTCATCATCATCTTTAATAATGAAACCCTGCATCAGAAAAGGCGTATCAAGCCAGGGTCGATCGAGACTGGATACGTACATACCTTGTTTGAGGTAGAGTGTGCTGACTTTTTTCTCTGTCTGTGTTTCCACTAAAATCACTAAACTTGGGGTTATTAAATAAGTTTTCCGGAAAACAATACAACATACCCGAAAATCCAGAGTAATGGAGCAAGTATAGACGAGGCCTGAGGTTTTGGCGGTAATCATGTACATTTTACTGGCTGGAAACCATGTAAAATCGGGATATGCACAACCTCATAGACAGCCATTGCCATCTGGATTTTGACGCTTTCGATAGTGACAGGAATGCAGTTATTGAGCGTGCCCGCAGCAATGGCATCAAACAAATCGTAATTCCGGGTGTAAAAAGCAGCAATTGGGGCCTTATACATGAAATTTGTCACAATAACTCTCAAATGTACGCCTGTTACGGATTACATCCCTACCTGGCAGCGGAGCACACTGATGACGACATCATTCAACTAAGAGACTGGCTGCAAAATAATGATTGTGTTGCCGTCGGTGAATGTGGACTCGACTACCGAAAAAATCAGGCGGACACGCATGTACAACTGAAATTCTTTAATGCGCAGCTCGAGATAGCACACGACATTAACAAGCCCGTTGTAATCCATTCTGTGCATGCAACCGAGGATGTCATTAACTCGATAAAAAACTACCCCGGTCTATGCGGAATGATACACAGCTACTCAGGCAGTTATGAGCAGGCACTACAAATAATAAAAATGGGGCTTTATATCAGTCTCGGTGGCGCCATCACCTATGACAATGCAAAAAGATTACGCGCCATTGCCGGTAAAATACCACTCGAATCTATCCTGCTGGAAACAGATGCACCCGATCAGCCTGATGCCAATCACATCAACCAGCGCAACGAACCGGCCTACCTGGTTAATGTACTGAAGTGTTTAAGTGAACTGCGGGATGAAGCCATAGAAGAAATATCAATGCAGACGACAAGGAATGCGCAAGAACTGTTTGGGATATAAATTACCGCAGAGGCGCAGAGACGCAGAGTGTTTTATTTGTGCGTAAAAGCGTCTTCACCCGCAAACATACCTGTTCATGGTTGCAGCTACTCCTGCATTTACCTTAATTAACCTCTGCGTCTCCGCGCCTCTGCGGTTAATAAAACATGTGTAATTCAGCGGTTCCAGCGTGAGGGATCGCTAATCTCCTTCATCTGCCCCTCAATCCAGTCATGCGCAATATTAGTGACCTGCTCTGCCGTCTTGCCATTGGTATCGATAACCGGGCCTATTCTGAGTGTGATGATTCCAGGCCATTTGAGAAAACTGTGCCTTGGCCAGAATTCGCCGGCATTGTGTGCAATCAGCACAACCGGATGGCCTGTTTCTACTGCAAGAATTGAACCGCCCTGTTTGTAACGCTTTTTCTGGCCCGGGTGCGTGCGGGTGCCTTCAGGAAAAACAACAACCCAGTAGCCATCATCCAGCATTGGCCCTCCCTGCTCGATTAGTTGCGCCACGGCCCTGTGTCCTGCAGCACGATCAATCGCGATCGGTTTCATCATTGCCAGGCCCCAGCCAAAAAAGGGAACGCGCAGCAATTCACGCTTTAACACCCAACGCACCTGCGGCAAAATCTTCTGCAGTATCATCGTATCCCATGTCGACTGATGCTTTGACAGCACTACTACCCCTTCATCAGGTATGTTAGCCATACCGTCAACGCTATGGCTTAATTTACAGATGTGTTTGAGCAACCAGAGATTGAGCAAAGCCCATGAGCGTGCAAACTTGTAGCGCGTATCAACATGGAATGGGAACGTTAATACTGTGAGGAAACCGATCACAACTCCGGTCAACACCATCAGAAACCAGTAGATACTGGAACGAATATACATTACAACTTTTGAAGGTGTTTTTTCAGTCGACATTAATTAATTGGGATTTTCCAGAATAGAATTTACAACGCCAGCGAGATCATCATAAACAGGTATGTTGTTCATATTGTTTTCAGCGATGCTGTTAGCTGTTTGCTCGCCTTTACCCGTCCTGACAATTACCGGTTTCGCGCCTGCTGCCTGGGCAGCCTTTATATCATTAATGTTATCGCCAACAAATAAAACATCACTAAGGCCGGTCTGAAATCGATTTCCAATCTCGGTTAGCATTCCTGGTCTGGGCTTTCTGCAGTCACAGCCATCTTTTGGTCCATGCGGACAGAAAAACATGGCATCAACTCTGCCGCCCAACGGTGACAGCATGTCATTCATTTTAACGTTCATCGCAGCAAGCGTTTCCAGACTGAAATATCCCCTGGCAATACCTGACTGGTTTGAAGCTATTGCTACCGAATAACCGGCATGGTTAAGCCGGGCAATTGCATCAAGACTACCAGGAATAGGAATCCACTCATCAGTGCTTTTGATGTAGTCATCAGAGTCCTCATTGATGACGCCATCTCTATCGAGAATAATCAGTTTCATTATCAGGTTTGATGAAGACGTGACAGGTCGGCAGCACGCATGAATAATGCACTCATCTTGTTCAGTAGCGCAATGCGATTATTGCGCACGTCCATGTTATCGGTCATCACCATTACATTGTCGAAAAAATCATCGACGGGTTTTCGCAAAGCTGACAGATCACGCAAGGCCGATTCATAATCACCCGCATCGAACATAGTTTCAGTTTTGCTTTTCAATGTCTCCAGTTCATTGTATAAAGTTTCTTCCTCTTGCAGCTCAAACAGGCCTGCATTCACTATCGAAGCATCAACCATTTCCGCTTTTTTAAGAATATTTCCAACACGCTTGTTTGCTGCGGACAGGCTTTCTGCTTCAGGCAACGCACGAAATGCTGACACTGCTTTAATACGTTTATCAAAATCCAACGGCCTTGACGGCTTTAATGCTGACACAGCATCGAAAACATCAACGGGTACTTCACGATCCAGGTAATAAGCACGCAGGCGCTCCAGCATGAATTCAAATACATCACTTTTGGCAGAAGCGACATCAATCTTGTTAGAGAGTAGTTCGGCAGACGCATCGATCAGCTGTTGAAGATCAAGATCAAGCTCATGCTCAATGATCGTACGCAATATCCCAAGCGATGCCCGCCTTAATGCGTATGGATCTTTTTCGCCTGTAGGTTTCTGACCAATTGCAAATATTCCTACAAGCGTGTCCAGTTTGTCACTGATTGCCAGTATCTGACCCGTAGTCGTTGCAGGCGTGTTGTCGCTTGCGCCTCTTGGCATATATTGTTCATCAAGTGCAGTCGCGACCTCGTCGGCTTCCCCGCCGACCTGTGCATAACGTTTACCCATGACACCTTGCAGAGCGGCAAATTCACCGACCATATCGGTCATCAGGTCGCATTTGCTTAAAATGGCCGCACGACGCGCATACTCGACGTTTGCGCCAAGCTGGCTTGCGATTTTTTCCGCCAGCACAGTAACCCGTTTAGTTTTATCTCCAATCGATCCAAGCTTTGCCTGAAAAACGACTTTGTCCAGTTGCATCCCGAATGACTCAAGCGGCTGCTTCTGGTCCTGTTCCCAGAAAAACTTCGCATCAGCCAGGCGAGGACGAATTACACGCTCGTTGCCCGCTTTTACTTTTTCTGGTGTTTTGCTGTCGATGTTGCTGATGGTGATGAAAAAATTCTTAAGCTCATCGTCTTTATCAACAACCGGAAAATACTTCTGGTTGTCCTGCATGGTTTTTATCAGGGCCTCAGCGGGCACACTCAAATATTCCTTTTCAAATTCGCCGGCTACTGCTATCGGCCATTCATTCAATGCTGTAACTTCTGCAAGCAAGTCATCATCAACGACTGCAACGCCACCAAGTTTTTTTGCTGCCTTAATGACCTGGTCACGAATTGATTGCTTGCGTTGCTCAATATCCGCGATGACAAAGCCTTTAGATCCCAACTTGTCAGCATATTCACTCGCATTGGACAGGGTGATTTCTTTGTTAGCATGGAAACGATGTCCGCGTGTTTTCTTTGTACTGCTAACGCCAAGCACATTACCGGCAATTACATCTTTGCCATGCATCATTACCATCCAGTGCACAGGGCGCACAAATTCTGCATCACTGTCACCCCAGCGCATGCGCTTGGGTATTGGTAGTCTTGCCAGCGATTGTTCAACTATTCCGGGAACCAGTTCTGAAGCCAGCTGGCCTTTCTCTGTAGCCTTGAAAACCAGCCACGTACCTTTATCAGTTTCCTGTTGCTCAAGTTCATCAACATTCACGCCGCACGAGCGTGCAAATCCCTGCACAGCCTTGGTGGGTTTTCCATCAGCATCATATGCGGCTTTCAGGCTCGGCCCCTTTCGTTCTACATCACGGTCCGGCTGTGCATCGGGAACGTCATTGATTAACACAGCCAGGCGGCGAGGAGTCGCATATGAATGTACATCACCGATATCGACACCGGCATTTACCAGACCATCAGCAATACCATGAGAAAATGCATC
>CAZRKQ010000208.1:0-2563 GCA_964600755.1 uncultured Thiotrichaceae bacterium | reverse complement strand
CTGACAAAATTATACGAGCGTCTTAATCATGAAATGGAAGAAGAAACGGAACATGCTGACGCATTAATGGAGCGCATGTTATTCCTGGAAGTACAACCTGACATGAATTCAGCAGACAAAGTTCGTGTCGGCAGTAACGTCAAGGAAATGCTACAGAATGACCTGGATGTTGAATACGAGGTAACTGCTGCATTGAAAGATGCCATCGAAATATGTGAGCAAGAAAAAGATTACGATTCACGGCAAATTTTAACCAAATTACTGGATGACACCGAAATGGATCACGCGTACTGGCTAGAGAAACAACTGGGCCTGATCAAGAGGATAGGATTAAAAAACTACCTGCAGTCACAAATGTAATTTATCGCATGAGCAAATAATCAAGATGGCATCGATCCGCGAGCGAGCGGCCACTGTCGAAGACCGTGCAGTGCCGCTGGTTCACTTTCCGATCATCATCTTGTGCAGGGTCTGGTCTTTTTTGACGAAGTGGTGATATAAGGCAGCCATCACATGGCCGAGGATCAATAACCAGACAAGCCATGCCCCACCAATATCTTTATGTACAAAATCTATCGGCTTCTCAAATTCCTTAAAGCTTATTCCAAGCCCGTCAGTTACCAGCGCATTGTACAAATACGTCGACTCAAACTTTGGAATATCAAACATAAAGAAATATTCGGTGTTTACACCTGTCCCCAGGTAACCCGTTAACGGCATTACAATCATTACAGCGTACAGCGCATAATGCCCGAACTTTGCTGCCAAATGCTCCAGGCGCGTACCAGGCTCAAGTTCCGGATTGCGGTTACTTGCTTTCCATAGTATGCGCAGCACAACAATAACAGCTATCGTTACACCAATTGATAAATGCAGTTGTAGAGCCGTCCAGTTTTCCGTTGTCTTCTCTTCAGTAAACCAGTGTCGATAGTACACAGCAACATAAGACAGAAGAAATAATCCGGCCACAGTCCAGTGAAGAAATTTGGCAATTGAGCCATATGATTGCGCAGTATTTTTAAGAGCCATATTCATCACCCGGGTTACTGTATTTAACACATGATACAAATGAGCGATTCACTCCGCTGTAACATTGAGCGCTCAATTCTGCTTGCAGTTACAGCGGTAAAAACCCTGTCAGGAAATACTTTCCCGCCCATGCGTCTGCATGAAATCAATTTCCGGCCCGTTTGGAACAATACCGGCTGGATTGATTGAGCGATGACTACCGAAGTAGTGGTACTTGATATGATCCATGTTGACCGTGTCTGCCACGCCAGAAATCTGATAAAGCTCGCGTGTGTATGCCCATAGATTCGGATACTCGATCAGACGCTTTTTATTGGTTTTAAAGTGGTTGTAATATACCGCATCAAAACGCACCAGGGTTGTAAACAGGCGCCAGTCGGCCTCGGTAATACGGTCACCAACAAGGTAACGGTGCTTTGACAATCTTTCTTCAATCCCGTCCATTGCATTGAATAAATTATCATAGGCGCTGTCATAGGCTTGCTGGGTTTTAGCAAAACCACAGCGATAGACTCCGTTATTCACATTGTTGTAAACAACGTCATTAATCTCATCAATTTCCTTGCGCAATTCCTGCGGGTATAAATCCAGGTCAGCATTTACAAAAGCATCAAAGGAAGAATTCAGCATGCGAATAATTTCTGAAGACTCGTTATTTACAATTGTCTGACGTTTTTTATCCCACAAAACCGGCACCGTAACCAGACCACTAAAATGAGGATCCGCTGTTAAATAGTTTTCAAGTAAATACTCAGCCTTGTTTACATGATCTTCGGTAGCACTCGGGTATTCTCCGAACATCCAGCTTTCCGCAGGCATCAATGGATGCACAACCGACACTGAAATTGCATCTTCCAGTCCTTTCAGAGCGCGAAAAATCAAGGTGCGGTGTGCCCATGGGCAGGCAAATGAAACATAAAGATGATAACGCCCCAACTCTGCCGGGAAGCCAGCTTCTCCAGTCGGGCCTGCAGCGCCGTCTTTCGTTACCCAGTTTCGAAAGCCGGACTCCGATCGAATAAATTCACCATTAACAGTGTTTAATTCCGCGTTCATGCTTTTTTGAATCATTGGTTAAAATTCTCCCTGCTTGAAATCTTCGAATGCCTGTTGAACCTCAGTCCTGGTATTCATCACAAAGGGACCACCACGTGCCACCGGTTCTCTCAAGGGTTTGCCTGCCACAACGAGGAAACGGGCATCCTCCTCGCCAGCCTGTAAGCTGACTGCATCGCCCTGGGTCAGCACGCCCAGGTCATCCCGTCCCAGCGACATCGTTTCACCATCCTCATTCTCAAGGCTCACTGAACCATGGATCACATACAAAAAAGCATTGTGTGCTTCCGGTAATGCTTCGAAGTAGTTTTGACCCGCCGGAACCAGGACATCCAGGTAAAGCGGCTCAGTCAAAGGCTGCACGACCGGACCTTTTGTGCCTTTTGAGGTCACGCCGCTAATAACCCGCACCTCAATGCCTGCTTGCCGCGTCTCCAGGGGGATCTGTTCAGCCGGGTATTCCTGGTAAGCAGCTGTA
>CAZRKQ010000207.1:0-1761 GCA_964600755.1 uncultured Thiotrichaceae bacterium | reverse complement strand
TATATTTATCTAGTCCGTGCAGTTGTTTCAACGCAAAGGCGCAGAGGCGCAAAGCACGCAAAGGTTTTCTGGTTTAAAACAACACAAGCTTTAGAAGTTCTTGGCGACCTTGGCGCCTTTGCGAGAGAAAACAACAATTTGAATCTCGCCAAGGCGCAAAGCACGCAAAGGTTTTCTGGTTTAAAACAACACAAGCTTTAGAAGTTCTTGGCGAACTTGGTGCCTTTGCGAGAGGAAATATATGATTTTAATCTCGCAGAGGCGCAGAGTACGCAGGGGTAGTTTAGGGTGGAAAAACAAATAAGATTTTCTCAGCGAGCCCTGCGCCTCTGCGAGAGACATATTTAAAATATGTGTTTTCAATTGAAATTTATAGTAAGGCCTGTAAGCTCATACCATGACAATAAATAACAGGAAATTCATGTGATCATACCGGTAATACTTTCTGGCGGCTCGGGCACACGGCTGTGGCCATTGTCCCGTCGCATGCATCCCAAGCAGTTGCTGCCGCTGGTGAATGACACCACAATGCTGCAGGACACCATTACCCGCCTGACGGGCTCGCCGGATATCGATCATGCCATGATTATCTGCAATGATGATTACCGTTTCATGGTGGCCGAACAGGTCAAGGAAACGGATATTACTACCAACGAGATCATTCTCGAACCGGCAGGGCGCAACACTGCGCCTGCAATTGCGCTGGCGGCTTTCAATGCGATTCGTGATGGTGAAGATCCAGTGCTGCTGGTATTGCCGGCAGATCATGTCATTGCTGATGTGGAGACATTTCAGGGTGCCCTGCAGATTGGCAAGCAGCAATCAGAAGCAGGCAAGCTCGTCACCTTTGGTGTTGTGCCCGACACGCCTGAAACCGGCTTTGGTTATATCAAGGCGCACAGTACAGGCAAAAGCGACAATTGCTACGAGGTCGACCAGTTTGTCGAAAAGCCGGATGCTGAAACAGCGGCAACATATATAGCTGATGGGAATTACTACTGGAACAGCGGCATGTTCATGTTCAAGGCATCAACATACCTCGATGCATTGCAGCAGCACTCGCCGGAAATATACCAGGCCAGTCAGGCAGCATTCAAAGCCGCAACACGAGATATGGATTTCATCCGTGTCGGCAAAAATGAATTTGAGAAATGTCCCGGCAATTCGATAGATTATGCTGTTATGGAAAAAGTGGACAATGCCGTGGTCATACCGGTCGATATCGGCTGGAGTGATGTCGGTTCCTGGTCGGCATTGCATGATGTTGGTGATGTCGATAGTGAGGGTAATACCCTGATTGGTGATGTCAAAAGCGGCTTCACCTCTAACAGTTATGTCCGGGCCAACAACCGGCTTGTGGTTACGCTCGGCGTAGACAACATGATCGTGGTCGACACCGACGATGCCTTGCTGGTTGCAAACCGCGACAATGTGCAGGATATCAAGTCGATTGTCGAGCAGCTGGGCTCGGAGCAGCGCGAGGAAGTCAATTTACATAAATGTGTATACCGGCCATGGGGTCATTACCAGGGTATCGATTCGGGACCGCATTACCAGGTCAAGCGGATAACAGTAAGTCCCGGTGCAGTACTGTCACTGCAAATGCATCATCACCGCTCGGAACACTGGATCGTGGTAAGTGGTACCGCCAAGGTAACGCGTGGCGAAGATGAATTCATCCTTTCCGAAAACGAATCAACCTATATACCCCTGGGTGAAAAACACCGCCTGGAAAATATCGGCAAAATTCCGCTGAAACTG
>CAZRKQ010000206.1:0-2739 GCA_964600755.1 uncultured Thiotrichaceae bacterium | reverse complement strand
AGGTAGGCATCTTCCATTCGTTCGAAGACCTGTGCATGATCGACAATAGTGTCCCGCCACGCCCCCGGGGCCCAGTTGCCGGCGCGGATCCGTGCGAGGGCGTCTGACACTAAACCGTCACTGCCCAGCAACATGGCATAGACATCGAACAGTGCGCGTACTTCGCCGGGTATATCAGCGGCCAGGCGCTCGCTGCTGGCGCGCAGTTCCTTATGAACAGCGGCAACCGCGGACCTGAAGGTGGTCTCTTCGGCATCGATGTCTTGGGCCGGGCGATCCGGTACCGATTCCAGACTGGCCAGTGGATCGAGTAGTGCGGCGGTGCCTATGGCCACACCGGCAGCCATCTGAACCCCCTGGATGAAGGCATCCCCCTGCACCTCCCCGCTCAGCATCCTGCTGACTTCGTCGACGGCCGCCGCCTCGTGGATAGCCTTTGCCAGTTGCGCTGCAATCGTGACGAAAAAAGTCTCCTCGTCCCTATCGAATTGGCCAGGTGCCCGTTTCCAGGCCACCAACACACCCAGGACCCGGTGATAATGGATCAACGATACGCCGAGAAAGGATTGATATTGCTCTTCTCCTGTTGCAGAAGATGGCTGGTAGCATGGATGAGCCGCCGCGTCCGACACCGTAATCAGCTCGCGACGTTCCCCGACCAGCCCCAAAAGGCCCTCCTGTTGATCTATGCGCACTTCGCCTATAGATGCTTCGTTAAAACCGTCTGCATCCATCAAGACGTATTGATTGCTTTCCGCATCGGTCAGATACACGGCGCAGGCATCGATCGGCAGGGCATCTTTGACCCGTTGAACAATGATGCCCAGGGCCTCATCCAGATGTGTTGCGGCGCTCACTTCCTGAACGATTTGTCGCAAAGTAACGAGCATCGAAACAATTCCTTTATTTAACACCCTGAATACATATCACTATGGGTCCACATGGGGACCCCTAGGCGACACAACTTTCAGGCACGAGCGCACCCACTTCCACAGACTCCGGCCATGTTGGACACGGCTCGAATGGTCCGCTGCGTGGCTGCGACAGGAAAGTCACCAAAATACGGGCATTTCAAAAATCTGCTTCGTTTAATTATGTAGCCCGGCAATAATTCGCACGAATGGAGTGGCATGCCGTCTGGAAAAACCGGCCCTCGTGAATTTATGCACCCTTAAAGGGAGCCTGAGTCTCATGCTGAGGCGCAGCGCCAGGCAAATGGTCATACAAATCACCTGCTGCGCCCATGAGAACCATATAAACATTGAAAATGGTGACGCCTGCCGTGAACAGCAGGGCAAAGCCGAGTCTTTTTCCAGTAGCACTCATTAGTCTTGACACCTTCTTAGACCTGTTCAGTGATTGGGGTTCCGGCGTGCCCCGTGGTGTCGTGGGATACAGGCCACTGAGCACCGCTATCGCGGCGCTCAGTGGCGAAATGATGTCTGTTGCCCTGAAACACCCACGCGGGGTCCACTGAGCTGGGGACAAGGTCGGTACGTCGTTTACGTTGTGGTGAACAGCTGCCGTAACGGCGAAGCGGCGGGATCCTTTGCTATGAGCCGGACGTGTAATCCTTTACATCTGCGCGCAAGCCAGTGCTTCTTGGATCTGCTTGCGAGTGCATCTGGTTAATATCATAGTTCACTATTCGAGAGTGTCAATTAGGGCAAACACCGACCTCGACAAACCGCGGCGCTATCGCTCGCCAGCCAGTTCGACTAAAGATCGTCTGAACAGGCTGATGCACATCTTTCATGATGGACGCGTGCCAGCCAGTGCTGGTAATGCCATCCACCATTTTATTAGCAGTACCATGCAGTCCAGTCGGCGGAAAGTTCAATTCCGGCACTAAAGGCCAAGACCTTATTGCCCCGAATTTTTCTGATTCAATCCAGAACAGGGAAATCCCGGCATCTATGCTCATGGGCTATTTCTTGTGAATGCCGGAAGTCTTATTTCTCCGATCGTCAAGAATCGATACGGATGCATTTTTTGACCGCACGGGTTCCCTTCTGTTGCCGATAGAATCAGACTTCATTGATATATCAATCAATGGTCTGATCAATCGAGCCTGGCTCGATTGGTCCGCCTAATTTGTAGCATCTATACTCACAATTACCCATATTAAGATCGCGCAACCGCTCGTCTGGAACATTACCCTCAAAGTAAGCAACAAATACCCGCATGGTCTCTTCGTGCGCAACCACAAGAATATTTTCTGGCTGCTGACGTTGTAGCCAGTGAATAAAACCCAACACGCGTTGCTTATGATCCAGCAAAGACTCGCCACCGTTTACCCGCGCATTGAGGGGATCATGAGCGATAGCGGCAAAATACGCCTCCACTGCTTGGCCGTCAAAGCCAGAGCAGATATCGGTAATAGCTGAGTGGACTTCAATCGGCGCATGGTGATATTGGTTTATGAACTCGGCTGTCTGACGAGTGCGCGGCAGTGGAGAGACAATAATACGATCGAGCGTCACATCACGCAGTTGCTCTGCTGCCGCCTGTGCCTGCTGTTTTCCAATATCGTCCAAATGCACATCAGCATTCGGATCGTCGTTGCACAACCCTAGCTCGTTATAGTTGGTATGACCATGGCGTATCACGTACAGGTTCATGTGTATCAGCCCACGAACAGATTATCCGTAATATTGTCTGTTAACAATATCATACGGCTCGTTCGAGTATTTGCACCATACGGGCTTAATCTGAAATATGCAGCCTGAATAGGAATTC
>CAZRKQ010000205.1:0-24396 GCA_964600755.1 uncultured Thiotrichaceae bacterium | reverse complement strand
AGTGCGCGGATTTTTTCTGCCTGCTGTTCGAGCTGTTTTCTGGCTTTATCCATTTCCTCAACACGCTGGCGTTCTTTCTCAACAACGGCTGCGGGCGCTTTATCGACAAAACCCGGGTTTTGTAGCTTGGCATGTCCCTTGTCCAGATTGACGGTAAGTTTTGTGATTTCCTTTTCAAGGCGGGCAAGCTCAGCTTGCTTATCAATGAGACCGGCCAGAGGAATCAAAATCTGCATTTCACCTACCAGTGCAGTGGCTGACTCAGGTGCCTTGCTATCGACATCGAGCCATTCTGTTGATTCCAGTTTTGCCAGGGTGTTTATGAACGCCTGGTTGCTATTGAAAATCTCCCTGTCCTGCTGGCTGGCATTTTGCAGTAATACCGGTAATGCTTTGCCCGGTGCGATGTCCATTTCTGAACGAATTTTGCGTACACCGCTGATGAATGTTTTCACCCATTCGAGTTCATCTTCTGCAGTATCATCAATCTTGTTCGTATCGGCCTCTGGGAAAGGCTGGATCATTATGGTTTCACCAGACGAACTCATGTCATGGCCTGTAAGCGGCGTAACCTTTTGCCAGAGTTCTTCTGTGATAAAAGGCATGATGGGATGATTCAATCGCAGGATTGTCTCCAGCACGCGCACCAGTGTGCGTCGTGTGCCGCGCTGAGCCGTCTCAGGTGTGTCTTCGTTGAATAATACCGGTTTGGAAAGCTCAAGGTACCAGTCGCAGTAATCTTCCCATACGAAGGCATACAGTTCCTGTGCATAAAGATCAAAGCGATAGTTCTTGATATGTTTTTCTATGTTCTGTTCTATGTGCTGTAAGCGTGAAACTATCCAGCGGTCAGCCAGTGAAAGTTCGACATCTTCATTGTCAATCCCGGTATCTTTGTCTTCGGTTTGCATCAGGACATATCGCGTCGCGTTCCACAGCTTATTACAGTAGTTGCGGTAGCCCTCGATGCGTGATGGCGCCAGTACGATGTCACGACCGGTTGTTGCAAGTGCTGCAAAGGTAAAACGCAGTGCATCGGTACCGAAAGCAGGTATACCATCAGGGAAAGTCTTGCGCGTCAGTTTTTCAATACGTTCGATCAGGTGCGGTTGCATGACTGCACTGGTTCTTTTAGTAACCAGGTCTTCGAGGTCAATGCCATCAACGACATCGATCGGATCAAGCACGTTGCCTTTTGATTTCGACATTTTCTGACCTTCGGCGTCGCGTACCAGGCCATGAATATAGATCTCATGGAAAGGCACATCACCCATGAATTTCAGCCCCATCATGATCATGCGTGCAACCCAGAAGAATATAATGTCAAAACCTGTGACCAGTACATTCGTAGGGTAGAAGTTTTCCAGTTCCGGCGTTTTCTCGGGCCAGCCCAGGGTGGAAAATGGCCACAATGCTGATGAAAACCAGGTGTCGAGAACATCTTCGTCCTGCCTTAATGCCAGGTCATCAGGCAGCTTGTTTTTATTACGGACTTCCTCGATATCGTGGCCGACATAGACATTACCGACATCATCGTACCAGGCAGGAATGCGATGGCCCCACCATATCTGTCTTGAAATGCACCAGTCTTCAATATTGCGCATCCATTCGAAATAGGTGTTTTTCCAGTTGTCCGGAACAAACTTGATGTAACCGATTTCTACCGCCTCGATGGCCGGTTGCGCCAGTGGTTTTACGCTGACGTACCATTGGTCTGTCAGGTAAGGTTCAATCACAGCGTGAGAGCGGTCGCCCCTGGGTACCATCAATTTGTGATTATCAGTCTTTTCGAGCAGGCCTGCGGCCTCGAGGTCGGCAACAATTTGTTTGCGTGCATCATAGCGGTCCATGCCAATATATTTTGCAGGAATCAGCTCACCTTCTTTTTCTTCATTGTCTCGAATGGCGGCGTCAATGGTGAATATGTTAATCAGGCCGCCATGGATCATTTCACGCAGTTCGTTTTTACTGCTGTGACGATGCCAGACCTGGTAATCGTTGAAGTCATGTGCCGGTGTGATTTTTACACAGCCGGTGCCAAACTCAGGGTCAACGTGTTCATCGGCGATTACCGGGATTCGTCTGCCGGTCAATGGTAGATCGAGGTACTCACCCAGCAGATAGCTATAGCGCTCGTCAGTGGGATGAACGGCAACCGCACAGTCACCAAGCAGTGTTTCGGGCCGGGTTGTGGCAACGACAACATGGCCGGCGCCATTACTGCGTGGATAGCGCATGTGCCACATGTGGCCGCTTTCTTCTGTTGACAGCACTTCGAGATCTGACACTGCCGTGTGTAACACCGGGTCCCAGTTGACCAGGCGCTTGCCGCGGTAAATCAGGCCTTCTTCATAGAGACGAATAAACACCTCTTTAACAGCATCAGACAGGCCCTCATCCATGGTGAAACGCTCACGTGACCAGTCAAGTGATGTACCCATGCGGCGAAGTTGCCTGGTAATGGTGCCGCCGGAATGTTCTTTCCAGTCCCAGACTTTTTCAGTGAATTTTTCCCGGCCATAGTCATGCCGTGTCTTGCCCTCAGCGTTTATCAGGCGCTCAACAACCATTTGAGTGGCAATACCGGCATGGTCCGTGCCTACCTGCCAAAGGGTTTTGTCACCCTTCATCCGATGGTAGCGAATCAGGGCATCCATGATGGTGTCCTGGAAGGCGTGTCCCATGTGCAACCGCCCCGTCACGTTGGGCGGTGGAATCATGATGCAGTAGCTCTCGCGCCGGCCCTGTTTCCAGCTTTGCGCATCTGGATTGAAATAACCATTCTGTTCCCAGGTCTGGTACCACTTCTGTTCAATCGCTTGCGGGTTGTAGGTCTTGTCCATGGGTCTTTCGAGGGCGCTGGTTGATATTCACTAAAAGCGCGGGATTATACCGCATGCACTGCGGATAGCCTACGAGGGGGGTGCAGTCCGGTTTAGTCCGAGCCGCTGTCGCCTGAGAACTGTTTGCTCAGTGTTTGCTGGATTTTCTCCCTGAGCATCTGCTCCATCTCGAACATGATACTGCCCAGTATTTCCTCGGTTAAGGTATCGATGTCTGGTAAATCAATGGACGGCTGATGGGCTTCTGCTGCTTCGACAGGGTCCTCTTGCTGTGCTTGCTCATCATCTATCGGGCGTTCTTCATTTGTATCTGTAGACAGCTCGGGGATGACAGCATGTTCATCAACGACAGGGTCTGAATCAGTTTCCGTGTTGCCGGGTTTGATGATGTCATCGAGGATTGGCAGGTTGGTGGTGTTATCGTCTGGCATAAGGATTGTTATCAGAGTCAGGATCAGGATGTTATTTCATGATAGTGCAATGGATATGCATCATTTTTATAGGCGGAGTAACGCGCACGGCCGCCATTAAGATTCTGTGGCGCATCATTAATTATTTCAGCAATGCGTTCATAGTTCTGTATATTTTCAGGTAATTCATCACTCAGGTTGATCAAAAGATAGCCGCTTGATGCGGGTGCGCTATGACCAATTATCACCGCGGCATCGGCATCTTCAGTATCGCCCTGAGTGGCATGCGGAAGAAAGCTGCTGTCGCTGAAGGTCCACATCATGTCATCCAGAAGACGTGTTTCTGTTTCGTTTTTTGTCATGACGAATACAGGATTTCCCATTCTTACGACCTTGTCCGTGAGCTGGCAGCAGAAACGGTTAATGCTGGTGCTGTTCTGGCTGTTCAGTTTGTAAAAATCAATCCGCGGCTTACTGTCCTGGCTCATACCGGGTTTATTTCTTGTTATCGGTTATGCGGTGAAGTATGTACTGTACCAGTAAACTTACCGGACGTCCGGTTGCGCCTTTTTCCTTGCCACCTTTCCAGGCGACCCCGGCGATATCAAGATGTGCCCAATGGAATTTTTTTGCATAGCGTGACAGGAAACAGGCTGCCGTGATGGTGCCGGCGCCCTTGCCGCCTATATTTGCCATGTCTGCAAAATTACTGTCCAGTTGCTCCTGGTAATCATCCCACAAGGGTAGTTCCCAGCAGCGGTCACCGCTGCTTTTTCCGGCTTTGAGCAAATCGTGGATGAGTGGCTTGTGGTTACCTAGCAGACCTGCCGGATGAGCACCCAGGGCAACTACGCATGCACCGGTCAGGGTGGCGATATCGATGACAACTTCCGGGTCAAATTTCTCCGCATAGGTCAGGGCATCACAAAGGATCAGCCTGCCTTCAGCATCGGTATTAAGGATCTCAATGGTTTGTCCTGACATGCTGGTAACGATATCGCCGGGTTTGCTGGCTATACCGTCCGGCATGTTCTCAACTGCAGGTATGATGCCGACGATATTTACCGGAAGTTGCAGTTCGGCACAGGCAGAAACGGCACCGAGGACGCTTGCAGCACCGCACATGTCGTACTTCATCTCATCCATGGCCGCACCCGGCTTGAGGCTGATGCCGCCTGAATCAAAGGTGACGCCTTTACCGACAAGCACAACCGGTTTCTGCTTTCTGTCTCCGCCCTTGTATTCAATGGTGATCAGTTTTCCATCTTGCCTGCTGCCCCTGGTTACAGACATAAAAGCGCCCATGCCAAGACTTTCGATCTCTTTTTCATTAAGCACGCTAACCCTGGTTTTCGGGAACTGCTTTTGCATTGTCAGCGCCTGTTTCGCCAGGTAATCAGGGGTGCAAATATTGCCCGGCAGGTTTGCTACATCCTTGGCCAGCTTGATGCCCGTCGAAATTGCCATGCCCCGGCGTACAGCTGCTTCGCCCTCGGTCAACTGGCCACGACCCGACACACTGAAGACAAACTTGCGTAAGGGGCGGCGAGGTGGCTTCTGTTCTGATTTGAGCTGATTAAACGAGTACAGTGTCTCGTCGATAGCTTCTATAGACTGCTGGATTTTCCAGGCCAGACTTCTGCGCTTGACCGAAATCTCGGTAAGGAAAGATGCAACCTCGGTTGTGCCGCTGGATTTAAGGGTCGCGGCCATGGCGCTGTTAATCTTTCTGAACGCCCGGGTGTCAATTTCCTTCTCCTTGCCGCAGCCAATCAGCAGGACGCGGTCACACAGGGTATTGTCAACGTTATGCAGCAGCAGGGTGCCGCCCAGATCGCCCTCAAGTTCGCCCCGACGGATCAGGTTCGAGATCAGGCCGCCACTGGCCTTGTCGAGGGTTTTGGCCGCGGCCGACAGTGTTCTGGGGGCATAAATAGCGGCTACGACACAGCCAATTCGCTGTTTTTCAGGACTGCCGCTTTTGACGGTGTATTCCATGCTTACTCCAATGAATTCGAATAAATTGGGGCATTGTATGAAATTCGCCTTCATTTTTCATGATTGATTTATCTTCAGATTGAAATACCCTGAATTTTTCTCATAAGCTGGTCAATGACACACAGTCAATGTGATAATTCGAGAACATGAGTTTCGGTACAACAATAATTGATCGTTATATTGCCAGAGAGGTGATTACAACCTGGCTGGCCGTTACATTTGTGCTGTTGATTGTGGTGACCAGCGTTGAAATCGTGCAATTTCTGAAATGGTTTCTACAGGGTGAGTTGACGACGACTACTGTGCTGCCATTATTCATCAACAGCCAGTTGAAGGTAATTGTGCTGTTAATTCCGGTAAGCCTTTTTCTTGGTGTGTTGCTGGCCCTGAGCCGTCTGTATATGGACAGTGAAATGACCGCAATGATGGCGGGAGGTATTGGGCCAAAACAATGGTTTCGTTCGATGTTGATGGTGGCCTTGCCGATTAGCCTGATGGTGCTGTTGATGACGCTTTACATGCGGCCCTGGGTAGCCATACAGCGTGCCGACATTAATGCAGAAATTCGTAACGTCAGTATTATCAGCACATTTGCATCAGGACGTTTCAATCGATCTCCGGATGGTGAGGCGGTGATATTCATGGAAGACATAAGCAAAGATGGAAAAACAATGAGTAACATATTCCAGCGTTTTAACAAGGATGGCAGCACCCATGTTGATACGGCGCGAGGTGCGAGAAGCGTAAAGCATGATACCGGGCTGGATTATATTTTATTTGAAAATGGGTACCACTATATAGGTGTGCCTGGGGAGTCAGATTATCAGATCATAGAGTATTCTGAATATGGTTTACTCGTACCGACACCGGAGGACAGGAGTTATCCATTACGAGTGCAGGCGTTATCAACAAAAGAGTTATGGAATTCGGATAAGCCGGAACATAAGGCTGAACTTGACTGGCGCATTACTTTGCCTGTCGCAACATTGATTATTGTAATGATGGCATTGCCTTTGAGCCAGACTACACCAAGGGGTGGACGTTATTCCAAGCTTGCCCTTGGTATCTTGCTTTATCTTGTCTACTCTAACCTGCTTGGCGTAGGCAAGGCATGGATCTCAAAAGGCATAGTCCCTTACTGGATAGGGACATCGTGGGTGCACGTGCTTGGTGTTATTACCTTGTACATTTTGCTGCGATACAGTGGTCTGGTAACGAGAAAAAATACAGCCGCTGCAAAAAAACATGAGACAGCCATTTGATTATTGATCGTTATATTGCGCGCGCCATTGTTGGCGGAACAATGATGTCTCTGTTCGTTTTCGGGGCATTGTTTACCTTCATCAGTTTTGTCGCAGAACTTCAGCACGTTGGTGTGAATAACTACGGGGCACTGCAGGCATTGATTTTCGTGCTGCTTAATCTGCCCCAGTTGCTTTACCAGGTTTTTCCCTCTGCCATGTTGCTCGGGGGACTGTTATCACTGGGCGCGCTCGCGTCGACTTCTGAGCTGGTGGTGATTCGTGCAGCAGGTATCTCGATATCGCGTATTACAGTGGCTGTACTTAAAGCGGGTTTCTTGCTTATTGTCATCGTTGTGCTGTTAGGGGAATTTCTCGCGCCTGAGACGATCAGCATCGCCAAGACAATGCGTGCAGAAGCGATTGAAGGCAGGGTGCTGACCGGTGACAGGAAAGGTTTATGGTCAAAATATGGCGATAATTTTGTTTATATCGGTACTGTTTTACCTGACGTCCAGCTCAGGGATGTCATTATTTATCAGCTCGATGCAGAGCACAAACTGAAAAAAACAACATTTGCAAAGCAGGCGCACTACGACGATAAAGACAAGTTATGGCATCTTCAGGATGTGACCAACAGTGAAATCACAAAAGAAAGCGTCAAATCGACTCAAAACGCAACTGAAACATGGCCGGCAATGGTGAGTACCGACCTGTTCAATGTGCTGAATCTGGAGCCTGAGGACATGTCGGCTACCGAGTTGTGGCAGTACAGCCTGTACCTGGATGAAAACGAACTTGAATCTGACTCTTTCTGGCTGGCATTCTGGGTAAAGATATTTACACCCTTGACCAGCGTCGGCATGCTGATGATTGCAGTACCGCTTGTACTAACATCGAGCTCACGCTCGGGCGGAGCCGGTCAGCGCATACTGATTGGTGTCATGGTTGGTGTCGCTTTTTATGTGCTCAATAGAGTTGTTAACCAAATGGGTATCATCTACGGTATCACGCCGTTATTAAGTGCAGGCCTGCCATCGCTACTGGTGATTGCGATATCTGTGGTTATGATCAGGAAAATGAGATAGCTTATTATCCTGGTCTGAGGTCGATAACAACACAGTTCGATGCAATGTCATGCCATGTGCGCCGCTGAGGGTCACGCAAGGACCAGAAGAAGCCAAGTCCTGCTGCTGACCACGAAAATATCGCAGTAATAAAGCGAATCACAGCGAGTGACCATGTAACATGCTGGCCATTTTGCTGCTGCAGCTTTATTTTCCATGTTTTCATTCCCAGTGTTTGACCGCCATGTGTCCAGAACCAGCTATAAAAGCCAAAACTGATGACTAAAAGGCAAGTGACATAAAAAGGGTACATCGATTGACCGGGTTCGATCGCATGACCCTGGTTGAATAGCATGGCAATAGCTGTGGCAATAAATAATAGAGCGATCAATAGAAAAAGATCGTAAATGATCGCCATCAGCCTTCTGACCAGCCCGGTATATTTTATTGATGTGCTGGCGTTCTCAGTCATGTTTCATATGTGGTAGAAGATCCTGCCATGTCCGTGGCAAAGGCAGAATCCACGAACAGCATACGGGCTCGTTTTGCACTATGCTCAATAGTAGTGCGGATAAAAGGAATCTGAGGGTCTTATGAATCATTATAAAAGAATTTTATCAGTAGCTTTTCTTGCTGTCCTCTCCGGATCGGTAGATGCAGTGCCTTTTTCGGTCGAGGCAAGATCTCTGGGTATGGGTAATGTCAGGGTCGCAACAGCAGATATTGCAACTGCACCATTCGCCAATCCGGGCATGCTTTCATTTCAGCCAAGCCGTGAGGATTTTTCGTTATTGCTTGGAGCCGGCCTTTTTCTCAATGACAATGATGGCCTTGTTGACAAGATTGATGACTTCCAGACAGCTTATAATAATGGGCTGGCTGGAGACCCCAACGAGGCAGTAAGAGCACTGGGTATTGCACAGTCAATGCTTGGCGATGTCATTGTGCCGGAAACAACACTGGCATTCTCCACGGGGTTTTCAGCAAAGAAATGGGCATTTGCTTTAAGTGCTCGTGCTGATGCAATCGCTGCAGGTACTGTCACAACTTCGAATTTTAACAATCCTGCCCAGTATGACCTGGTGATTGAAGGTATTTTAACAACAGAACTGGGCCTGTCCCTGGCAAGGAATTTCCAGGTCTTTGGCCAAAAAATTGCCATCGGCCTCAAACCAAAATACGTCACGGTTGATAATGCCTTTATCAGTGAGTCGATCACCACCGTTGACACCGGTCTTGGCGACTTGCTCGACGACGGCAATACAATTGACCTGGGCGATTACACCACGCTTGATCTTGGTCTGGTCATGGGACTGACAAAACATACACAGATTGGCCTGGTGATTACAGACCTGGTGTCAAATAAGATCAATTTTATTAACTCATCCGGAATCCCTTCGACACTCTCATTTGATACCCAGGCAAGACTGGGTATTGCATACCGCACTGATTTGCTGACACTTGGTGCAGATGTGGACCTTATTGCTAATGATGCATTGTTAACCAGTCAGAACTTTCAGGCCCTGAAGTCGCAATTTGTATCTTTAGGGGGAGAATTTAATTTATTCGATTTTATGCAATTGCGTATTGGTGCCCAGAAGAATATTGCTGATGATATACCTGAAGCGGCCAAAGAGAATCTTTATACAGCTGGTATTGGATTCTGGTTAGGTTTCAACCTTGATCTGGCTGTGGTGTCACGCAATGATTCATTGGGAGGGTTCCTGCAAACCGGTTTCAGATTCTAGAAATAACCATACTGCAGCAGATGGACTACTGAAGTTTATAGCGTATTTATGCCTGTTCGAGAGGTCTCGAACAGGCATTTTTCTTGCCATCAATTTTGTTTAGACAGCGCTGAAACGCCGCTATATAGCGGAATTCTGGTATTTTATGCCGTAGCTATGTATCTTGTTGAGGCGTGCTTCAGGTAATAAATGAATATGTGTTCAGGCATGTCGTCAGTACGAATTGTATTAAGTATGCATGTTGTTGAAGAGATAAATTTTCCTGATTTATTTTTACTGTTTTTCGTTGAGTAATGTCTTTGTATTATTAGCCACCTTAAGTAAATGAAATGCCCAAAGTAATTATTCAAGTTGTCGTTCGTTAGTGATTTATTCATCGAGGGGAAGAAATCATCGTTATAATTGCATGATTGGGTATAAAACTATTTGATTTTAAATTGAAAAAATATTTGAAAAATCAAAAATTAGTTTTATACTCTCGTTGGTAACTCACACATAGAGGATGCACTAATGGCTCGAGCTAAAACTAAAAGTAAAAAGAAAACTACAGCTAAGCGTGCAGTTAAGAAAAAAACTACTGCACGTAAGAAGAAGAAAGTAACAGCAAAGAGAGCAACCAAGCGTAAGGTTAAAAAGAAAGTAGCCAAGCGCAAAGTTGCAAAACGAAAGGTCGCAAAGCGTAAGGCTAAGAAGAAAGTAGCCAAGCGCAAGGCGAAGAAGAAAGTAGCCAAGCGTAAAGCGAAGAAAAAAGTAGCCAAGCGCAAGGCGAAGAAAAAAGTAGCCAAGCGCAAGGTTAAGAAGAAAGTCGCCAAGCGCAAGGCTAAGAAGAAAGTAACCAAGCGTAAAGCGAAGAAGAAAGTCGCCAAGCGCAAGGCCAAGAAGAAAGTCGCCAAGCGTACGGCTAAGAAGAGGCCTGCCAGAAAAAAAGCGCGTCGCCGTCGCTAACAGACGGAGCGGCGGGCCCCAAAAGGCTTGATGCTGCGGTAGAAGCTCGACGAAAAATCAGAGAGCGTATAACCGCAACGAGTGCAGCGCTCAAACAGGCTAAAGCAGAAGTAGCCGCGACGAGGAAACGTCAGGTTCTGCTGGAAAAAATGGCCGAAAAGAAGGAAAAAGCGATTGCTGCATTTGTTGAACGCTGGCAAAAGAAGGAAATGGCCAAGATAGACAAGGTCATGAGCCCTAAAAAGCGCAGGAGTACCAGCAAGTAGGCATTGTCTTCGACTAGCTGACAGAAAAAGCCATCCACTCGTGGATGGCTTTTTTAATGTCTAAGTTACTGGCGGTAGCTCAGACTTGATCTGACAGATATTGCCCGATAGCGCATGGCCGAATCCGGTGGTTCAGATAAATAATCTTGAGTTAAATAGATATGACGCTGTACGTCAGATTGAGCCCTGGAAATTATAAATAAATATTCGAATCAAGTGTATTTCACCCGGGGAATGGGCAACAATTACACATATTGCCTATAGTCGAGAATAAATGGCCAGAGTAGACAACATTCCAGCACATGATCAGGAATTGCTTGAGCAGTTCATAGATCATCTGTGGATGGAGCATGGTTTGACCGAAAACACCCTGGCGGCATATAGAAATGATCTTGCCGGGTTTTCCTACTGGCTTGCCAGCAAACATAATAAACTGGTGGCAGTCAGTACGAGTGATATTCAACGTTACCTGGCAGGCAAGTTTGAACAGGGGTATAAAAGCCGCTCATCTGCGCGCCTGTTATCGACATTACGCAGGTTCTATGCATGGCTGTTGCGTGACAAGCGAATAAGTGAAGATCCAACACGGTTGCTTGAATCACCCAAGGCTGAGCGTCCGTTACCCGTCTCGCTTAATGAGGCACAGGTTGTAAGTTTACTCAATGCGCCTGACTCGGGAGATGATATCGGTTACCGTGATCGCGCCATGCTCGAATTGTTATATGCAACCGGTCTGCGTGTATCAGAACTGGTTAATTTGCAGCTGTCACAGGTGTCAATAGAACCCGGGGTGCTTCGCATCATGGGCAAAGGCAATAAAGAGAGGCTGGTTCCAGTCGGTGAAGTGGCTCTCGATTGGCTGTCAGCCTATATGCGTCATGTGCGTCCATCACTATTACAGAACAAATCATCCGCTACCAATGATGTTTTTGTCACCCAGAGAGGCGGTGCAATGACAAGGCAGGCGTTCTGGTACATGATAAAGCGCCACGCTGTACACGCTGGCATAGACCCTGAAAAGTTATCCCCCCATACCTTGCGCCATGCTTTTGCGACACATTTATTGAACCATGGTGCTGATTTGCGGGTTGTACAGATGCTGCTTGGGCATAGTGATATATCTACAACCCAGATATATACCCATGTTGCCGACCAGCGCCTGCGTGATCTGTATAAACAGCATCATCCGCGTGCATAGCCTGTATTTATGTGAATTCAGATGATTTGGCCAAAAATATTTTTTTCTAACTGGCCGGAATTATCTATAATGGCCGCTGTCTAGACAGGGGAACCAGGAAAATTTGAGATTATGAACAGTTTCTTACGAATATTTACACTTGTTATTAGTATTGGTGCTGCTACCCAGGTTTCTGCTGATGAAAGTATTGATGAGTTGAAAAAGTCACTTGCCAAGAGCCTGCCGCAGTTTGAAATTTCATATATCGATAAAACACCGATTGAGGGGGTTTATCAGGTCATTATCGGCGGCCAGGTCATCTATATGACCAAGGATGCTCGATATATGATTGATGGTAATCTGATCGATCTTTCTACCAAAAAGAATTACACAGAAGATGCCATGTCTGTGATTCGCCTCAGCCAGATCGAAAAGCTGGGCGAAGACAAAATGGTGGTCTATACGCCTGAAACCATCAAGCACACTATCACGGTGGTAACCGATATTGACTGTCCATATTGCAGACGTTTACACAGTGAAATGGATCAATATATGACCGCTGGTGTAAAGGTTCGATATATTTTCATGCCGTTGAAAGGCCAGGGTGATTTCAGGACAACGGTTTCGGTATGGTGTGCAAAAGACCAGAATGAAGCGCTGGATTTGGCCAAGGCAGGCGCTGAGCTGGAAGCAAAAGATTGTGAAAACCCGATTAATGAACATCTGAAAGTGTCCAAGAGCCTTGGAGTGCGCGGCACACCAGCAATTATCCTGCAGAATGGAAGCATGCTGCCTGGCTATGTGCCAGCCAACAAGCTAATAGCCGAGCTGACCAGCCTGAATCTGTCGACAGCGAAGACAGGTAACTGATTAGTAATACTCAGGATTTAATCTGAAATTGAGTGTCAGATTTGCCTGGACGATGATCTTTTCACAAGGAAGATAGTGCCTTGATGCAATAAACACCTGATACAAAAAATGTGCTCTCGCAGAGGCGCAGAGCTCGCAGAGGAATGCCAATGTAACGCTATTGTTTCATCAGGTATTAATACGAGTGACCTCTGCGTGCTCTGCGCCTCTGCGAGATAACAGGATTTTAAATCTGCAGTACAGATGTATGCCGACGATGTGAAATCTGGTGGTGTTTGTCAGATCGGGTCATGACCAGTACAACTGATTCGTGCTGTTTTAACAGGCGTATTGAATTAGACGCCCTGTTCGATCCAGATAAGGCGGGCGCTGTGTGTAAACAGCAGCCCGCTTTTTATTTCCAGGCCCGGCCAAAGCCTCTCAACACCTGTACGATAAAGATTCATCTGGATTGTGAAAGTTTCAGCCAGCGTGTTCAGCTGTGTCTCATTTTCAGGCTGGTGGGTTTTGTAATCAACCAGCAGGATATTGTCAGCATAGATAATTACCCGGTCAATCAGGCCATAGACTGACCGGTTGTTGTGCTGATACATGACAGGCAGCTCATTCAGGGCCTCTCGATGGCCGGTCGGTTTGAATATGTGTTCGAATTTCCTGTTATTGAGTGTCTTGCATGCCTCATCAATCCAGCTATCCAGTTTTCCATCATCAACAAGTGCGGATTCGTGTCTGATTTGCTGCCTCGCTTGCTCAGGCGTTAGTGGCGGTATCCGGCTCATAAGATCAAGTGCACGATGAATGGCTATACCCCGCTTGATTTCTTCATTGTCATGCGCCGAAAGAAAAGCGTCATTGCTGGCATGGAAACTAAGGCTTGGGGCTATCATGCTGTCTGCGGTTGCCAGATTAACTATCGGGCTGGTTAATCGTGTGTCAACGTCCAGTGTCGAGACTGGTTCAATGTTTTCTTCTCTGCCAGGGCTTGCGTCAGTGTAATCGCCGGCTGAATAATGATAGACATTACTCGAATCAGGCGTGGTAAGCGTTCTCATCGCTGACTCAATGTATCCATACCAGCCTGAGCTGGATCTACTGGTGCTGCCTGTTACCAGCAGATACTGACGTGCACGCGTAAGCGCAACATAAAGCAGGTTCAGCTCTTCACGCTTCTGTGCCTGTTCTTTTTGCTTTAGCACCTCATGGGTTATTTCATCAATATTTTCTTTACCTGTAATCAACTGGAATCTGACTGGCTTGTTGCTTTGTGCAGGCCACTCAACCAATGCAGAGTATGCATTGTTACGTCCGCCCTGATTATCGCAGTCAGCCAGGATTACAACTGGCGCTTCAAGCCCCTTGCTGGCATGGATGGTCATCACGTTAACGCGTGACTCAGTATGGGTAACAGCAGGCTCATCCGGACGTCCATCTCTGTGTTGGCGGATGCTGCGTAAATAATGCAGGAAGTGACTCAAGCTTGGATAGCGGCCACTGTCGAGTTCAAGTGACATTTCATGAAAGCGCTGCAAGTTTGCGCTTACGCGCTGTTGTTGCGCAGCAGGTACGGAAGATGCGTAGCGTTGAATAATGTTGCCCTCCGCATAGATGCGATCAAGCAAATCATGAACTGGCATGGTGTCAGCAAGTCGGTGCCAGTGTGGAAGCAGGTGTGCAGCACGAGTTAAGGGGTGTTCTGCATCCGGGCCTGCTTCCATGTTAAGCAGGCGCTGGTACCATTTTCTGTCTTTATGCATCAGCGAGATACTGAGGAGGTCTTGATCAGATGCAGCAAAAATCGGTGATTTCAGTACCTGTGCAATGGACAGATTGTTAAATGGTGTAATCAGGCTGTCGAGTAGCTTCTCCAGGTCCTGTATCTCCTGATTATCGAGCAGGCTGCCACGCTGGCTACCAATAAAGGGTATGACGCGATCACGCAGTACCGATTCGTACACACCAATGTGTGTACGATTTCGCATCAGGATCATAATATCGCCATACTCGATCGGGCGAATACGATCATCGTCATTCTCGTCCTTCTCGGTAATCAAGACATTGTCATTGACCAGTCTAATAATCTGATCAGCGATCAGATGTGCTTCGTCAAATCGAGCGGTTTTAAGATTTTCAGGTCTGGGCTCAAGCAGTGGATTTCTGAGTTGAGAGTAACCAGTGTCTTCAGCCTGGTCTTCATCTTCAGTGTCGAGCTCGTGTAACGGGAATAGTGAAGTCCGGCCGGGTAAATGCTGCAAGTGTGTGCTATGCGTGGAGAATTCAGCCATATAGTGATGAATTTCATCCTGGCCGAAAATTGCATTCACAGTTTCAATGATTGCAGGGGAGGAGCGTCTGGAAGAATCGAGGGTGACGTCGACCGCTGACATGGTTTGTGCAAGATAATCAGAAGCCTGCTTCTGTAATTTCGGGTTGGCACGCCTGAAGCTATAAATAGACTGTTTTTCATCACCAACAAGAAAAAAACTGCGCGCTCGCTCACCGGGCCCGGCTGCGATTTCCTCCAGTAGAGGTGTGATCAGTTGCCATTGAGTTGGGTTGGTATCCTGAAACTCATCGATTAATACATGATCGATGCGCTGATCAATCTTGTACTGTACCCAATGTGCATTATCGGCGTCATTCAGTAAGCGATAACAGCTCCATTCAAGATCAGTGAAGTCAAGTACGCGCTGTTCACGTTTGAGTTTCTGATAGAGCTCAATCAATCGCTGACCTGTACGATACCAGACTGCATTAAGTTCCAGTGCTCGTAACCGCCTGGATAATTCCAGTGCATGTTGCATTGATGCGCAGATTCGTTCGTGCAGCTCAAGGAATGTTGCTTCGCCATCGCTACTCATGCTGGCAGCTTGTGCTTTAGCATGTTTTCGCGATCTGGGTTCAAGCTTCGCAGTTAAAAAAGCCGGTTCAAGCAGTTTGAATGTGTCTTCATCCGGGTTTTCTGCTTGCAGCGCACGTTCAATCTGTTCGGCATGGCCGAGATTGGTCTTGGTTTTGTGTTTGCGCAATAAGTCAACAAAGCAGGCGAAATCTTTATGCGAGATGTCGGTAAAAAAATGTGTAAATGGCTCTGTTCTGGTATCTATCTGCAGTTGTTGCTGCAGACGTTCGCAGGCATAGGCGGCAGCATCTTTTTTGTGTTCGCTAAAGGCCCACCAGTCGCTACGGTGGTTGAGCATGCTGTTGAGCGCTGTTTTTGTATTGGCCGGTCCGTTGCAGGCCTGCATCAAAACGTCGAGATCACTGGCAAGCATACCCTCGGCATTACGTGTCGCATCTGCAAACAGTTCTTCCCAGGCTTGTTGCTGTAACAGGGCAGTATCTTCTATAAGTTCAAAGCCGGGAGTAATGTCTGCTTCCAGCGGGAAATGCGAGAGTATGTCCTGGCAAAACGAATGGAATGTCTGTAATCGTACCTGAAAATTTGCATGTAACAGCTTCTCGTGCAGCTCACGCGACTTATTCATGGTTTCCCGGGTAATTGCGCTCCCGGTTTGTTTTAAAAGCTCAGAGAGCCCTTTATCGTCTGCTGTTGCCATTTGATACAGGCGTTCCTGCAGTCGTATCTGCATTTCGGCGGCAGCTTTTCGGGTAAAAGTCAGCGCCAGAATACTTCCGGGTTCTGTATCTGCTAAAAGCAGGCGTATAATCCGTGTCACCAGCAACCAGGTTTTACCCGTACCTGCCGATGCAGATACGGTAGCATTAATATTGGGCTGTGCAGCAGCAAGGCTATCAGCAATGTCAGTGACGGGACTGTTCGTAGTGTTCATAGGCTGATAGCATATGTACTCGTAGTGCGAGTGTAAATGTAATTATGCGACGCGCCCGCACTGATCACGATGAAACCACGTTTAGAAGGGTTAATGTACCAAGTATGAGTAATTACGATGCCTCCGCGATTGAGGTATTAACTGGCCTTGAGCCGGTGCAAAAACGGCCTGGCATGTATACCGATACCAGTCGTCCCAACCATCTGGCACAGGAAGTTGTCGATAACAGTGTCGATGAGGCCATCTCAGGTTTCGCGAGTAAGATCGAAGTCATTCTGTATAAAGATGGCTCCCTGTCGGTGAGTGATAACGGGCGCGGCATGCCAGTTGACAAGCACCCTGAACAAGGTATACCCGGGGTTGAAGTAATCCTGACGAAGCTGCATGCCGGTGGGAAATTTTCCAATAAAAATTACCAGTTCTCCGGCGGTCTGCACGGCGTCGGTGTTTCTGTTGTGAATGCGTTATCTTCAACGCTAGAGGTTGAAGTGAAACGTGACGGTACTGTCTACAGCATGTCCTTCAAAAAAGGGGCCGCCACAACAAAACTGAAAAAAACCGGTACCGTGGGCAAGCGCAATACCGGTACCCGTATCCATTTCTGGCCGGAAAAAAAGTATTTTGATTCAATCAATTTTTCTGTTCCGCGTCTCAAACATGTATTGCGCGCCAAGGCCGTGTTGTGCCCCGGCCTGGAAGTTAGCTTCCTGGAGGAAAAAAGCGGTGAAACAGAAACATGGTTCTATGAGGGTGGGTTACAGGATTACCTCGGTGAAAACCTGTACGACAAGGACACCATGCCGCTTGAACCGTTCACCGAAAGTATGGCGGGTAAGAACGAAGCTGTCGATTGGGCCGTTACCTGGCTGATGCAAAGCGGTGAGCTGGTGACGGAATCGTATGTCAATTTAATCCCAACCGCGCAGGGCGGTACCCATGTAAATGGATTGCGTACTGGCCTGACAGATGCCTTACGCGAGTTTTGCGAATTTCGCAGCCTCATACCTCGTGGCGTCAAGATCAGTCCCGAAGATGTGTGGGACCGGGTTTGTTACGTGCTTTCAGTCAAGCTGGATGATCCGCAGTTTTCCGGACAGACCAAGGAACGGCTATCGTCACGAGAATGCGCAACATTTGTTTCAGGTGTGGTTAAAGATTCATTCAGTTTATGGCTCAACCAGCATACAGGTGCCGGCGAAGCAATTGCGATGCATGCAATCGAGAATGCACAAAAACGATTACGTGCAGGGCGCAAGGTTGTCCGCAAAAAGGTGACATCCGGCCCTGCATTGCCCGGCAAGCTCGCTGACTGTACATCACAGGATGTAACACGAACAGAAATATTCCTGGTGGAGGGTGATTCTGCTGGCGGTTCTGCCAAGCAGGCCCGTGACCGCGAACATCAGGCCATCATGCCGCTGCGTGGAAAGATACTGAATACATGGGAAGTGTCTCCAGACCAGGTGCTGGCTTCACAGGAGGTGCATGATATTTCAGTAGCACTCGGTGTGGAGCCGGGGTCAAGTGATATCAAGAGCCTGCGTTATGGCAAGGTTTGCGTGCTGGCAGATGCTGATTCCGATGGTTATCACATTGCTACCCTGTTATGTGCACTGTTTTTACGTCATTTCAGGCCACTGGTCGAAGCGGGGCATATCTATATAGCCATTCCGCCGCTGTATCGCATTGATGTGGGTAAAGAAGTTTTCTATGCGCTGGATGAAGCAGAGAAAGAAGGTGTACTGGACCGTATAACTGCTGAAAAAAAGCGTGGCAAAGTCAACGTTACACGGTTTAAAGGTCTGGGCGAGATGAATCCGATGCAACTGCGTGTCACCACCATGTCACCGGATACACGCAAGCTGGTGCAAATGACTATCGATAAGGGTGACAAGACCAACCAGATGCTGGACATGCTGCTGGGCAGAAAGCGTGCACCAGACAGGAAGAAATGGCTGGAGAAGAAGGGCGATCTTGCGGTTGTCTAGATAAAAACAAACAACAGATTATTTCACCGCAGAGGCGCAGAGACGCAGAGGGTATAACAAGTTGTTATCTCGAAATGAAGGGTAATACAAAACCTACAGATTTTCTCTGCGCCTCTGCGGTAAAAAAACTAATTAAAAGAGTCTTATTCAATTATGACTGATCAAGCTGAAATCGATTTTGAAGGTATCGAACGACAACCGCTCGCCGAGTTTACCGAGAAGGCATACCTGGATTATTCCATGTATGTCATTCTTGATCGTGCATTGCCTTTTATAGGTGATGGCCTCAAGCCGGTACAGAGGCGCATTGTTTATGCAATGTCAGAGCTGGGTTTGAGCGCAGCATCCAAGCATAAGAAGTCGGCGCGCACAGTTGGTGATGTGCTTGGTAAATACCACCCGCATGGCGATAGTGCCTGTTATGAAGCCATGGTATTGATGGCGCAGCCATTTTCTTATCGTTATCCGTTAGTGGACGGGCAGGGTAACTGGGGCTCTCCAGATGACCCCAAGTCTTTTGCTGCCATGCGTTATACAGAATCAAAACTTGCACCCTATGCAGAGGTGCTGTTGCGTGAACTTGGTCAGGGGACAGTCAACTGGGTGCCCAATTTTGACGGTTCATTACAGGAACCTGAAACCTTACCTGCGCGCTTGCCAAATGTACTACTCAATGGCGGAACGGGTATTGCTGTGGGTATGGCAACAGATATTCTGCCGCATAATCTTAATGAAGTAGCCAGTGCATGCATACGTTTACTGGAACAGCCAAAGTTGACGCTGGAAGATATCTGCGAACACATCAAGGGCCCTGATTTTCCTACCCAGGCGGAAATTATCACGCCGTATAAAGAAATTATGGAAGCCTATCGCACGGGGCACGGAAATATTCGTCAGCGTGCTATCTATGAAGCTGAAGGCGGCGATATCGTAATCACAGCGTTGCCTTACCAGGTGTCCGGCAACAAGGTTATCGAGCAGATGGCGCAGCAAATGATTGCGAAGAAGCTGCCCATGGTTGAAGACCTGCGCGATGAATCTGACCATGAAAACCCAACGCGTATTGTCATCGTGCCTCGCTCAAATCGTGTGAACAAGGATGAGCTGATGAATCATTTGTTCGCAACCACCGATCTTGAGCGCAGTTATCGCGTCAACATGAATATGATCGGTATCGATGGTCGTCCACAGGTCAAGGGCCTGTTGATGCTATTGAATGAATGGATCAAGTTTCGCAGTGTAACTGTAAGGCGTCGTCTGCAATGGCGTCTCGACAAGGTCAACAATCGCCTGCATATTCTTGATGGCCTGTTAATTGCCTACCTCAACATCGATGAAGTCATTGCCATCATACGTGAAAACGACAAGCCCAAGCCGGTGTTGATGAAACGATTCAAGATAAGCGATGAACAGGCTGAAGCTATTCTCGAATTGAAATTGCGCCATCTGGCCAAGCTTGAAGAAATGAAGATCCGTGGCGAGCAGGATGAGCTGTCTATAGAACGTGAAGGCCTGGAAAAAATCCTGGCATCAGCGCGGCGTTTAAAAACATTGATACGCAATGAAATCATGGAGGATGCCGATAAATATGGTGATGAGCGCCGTTCTCCAATTATCGAACGTGGCGCAGCACAGGCGATGAGTGAAACTGCGCTGATTTCCAGTGAAGCGATCACAGTCGTATTGTCGAAGAAGGGCTGGGTGCGCGCTGCCAAAGGGCATGATATAGATGTGCAAAAACTCAATTACAAATCAGGGGATGAATTCCAGGCTTCAGCGGCAGGAAAGAGTAATCAGCTTGCCGTATTTCTGGACTCCAGTGGGCGTGCCTATACCTTGCCTGCTCATAAATTGCCTTCAGCAAGGGGGCAGGGAGATCCTTTGACCAGTCATTTTACATTGCCTATGGGTGCTGCATTCGTTTCGGTGATGATTGGTGACCCGGATCAGCTTTACCTGGTCGGCAGTAATTTCGGCTATGGTTTTGTTGTTCGCCTGGGTGATATGCATGCGCGAACCAAGACAGGAAAGGCTGTGCTGAATACTGGCAAGCAGGCTAAGGCATTGCCAGCCATAGCTGTGCGCGAGTTCGAGCAAGACTATATTATTGCAGTAACTTCTGAAGGCCACATGCTGGTAACCGAACTTGCTGAACTGCCGCAGATGGCGCGTGGAAAAGGTAATAAAATCATAAACATACCATCCGCAAGGTTAAAGGCGGGTGATGAAACGGTTACCGCATTATCACTTGTTCAGGATGGTGAAAAACTCACCGTACATTCGGGCAAGAAATACAAGGTGATGAAACCTGATGAGGTCGACAGCTATTATGGTGAACGTGGACGGCGCGGCCTGAAACTGCCGCGCGGCTACCGTAGTGTTGACCGGCTTGAAGTTGAATACACGAAAGTCAGTGAAGAATAGTCGATACTGGATATTACCCCGGAACGAATGAAACTAATAAAGATCCGGGATAAAACGCAAAGCAAGCAAAGGCGCGGAGAGCGCAAAGATGTTATGTGTTTATGTGCCTCTAATAAATTGTAATGGTCGTGATTTGATCTGACAGTAAGCGTTTGGTCTTTGACTCACCGAGATTATCCCAGGTGGGCATAAAATAAGTCTACAGATGAACGCAGATGTATATTAGCTAACAAACAGTAATGTCCGTGTTTATCTGTGTTCATCTGTGGATAATTGAATTTTGCTTTTTCACCCATATATACCTGGCAAAACACTTTATGTGAGGCATTATGAAACGCATAGCACTTTTTTTCGCAACCAATATCGCCGTACTGATCGTTCTAAGTATTGTCCTCAGTGTGCTCGGGGTCGATTCATTATTACAGGAAAACAACGTTGATCTTGATTTACAGGCATTACTGATTTTCTCAGCCGTGTTTGGTATGGGCGGTTCGTTGATTTCGCTGGCCATGTCGAAATGGTCGGCAAAGCGTATGACGGGTGCAGAGGTCATCGATCAACCTCAAAACAAAACCCAGGAGTGGCTGTTAGCTACTGTAAAGAGACAGGCTGAACAGGCTGGTATTGCCATGCCGGAAGTCGCCATCTATAACTCGCCTGATATCAATGCATTTGCGACAGGTATGAATCGTAACAATGCTCTGGTGGCAGTCACCACCGGCCTTATAAATAATATGAAGATAGATGAAGCCGAGGCGGTGCTGGGCCATGAAATATCACATGTGGCCAACGGCGACATGGTCACTCTTGCATTGATACAGGGGGTTGTTAATGCCTTTGTGATTTTCTTCTCGCGTGTAGTCGGCCATTTTGTTGACCGCGTTGTTTTCAAGACAGAGCGTGGTTATGGGCCGGCCTATTACATAACCAGTATCCTGGCGCAGATTGTATTCGGCATACTGGCCAGTGCTATTGTCATGTATTTCTCCAGGCTGCGCGAATACCGTGCTGATGCAGGTGGTGCGAACCTGGCGGGCAGGGAGAAGATGATCGCTGCATTGCAAAGATTACAGTCGATTCACCAGCCTTCAAGCTTGCCAGATCAGCTGGTCGCGTTTGGTATAAATGGCGGCCTGGCCGAAGGCATGCGCAAGTTGTTTATGAGCCATCCACCACTGTCGGAGCGAATAGCAGCGTTGCAAAGTGCCAACTGATTTGTGTAAGTCAATTGATCGCGTAAAGAAAAAAGTTACTAGGTACTAGGTACTAGTGTCTAGGAACCAGGTTGCGGATCTAAATCCTTGTACCTAGAAACTAGAACCTAGTCCCTCATTGCTGGTTAGTTTTCCTGGAAGGAAAACTAACCAGCAATGTCGGTGAAGTCGTAATTCATCTCGGCCTGTGGTTCCTGCAGGAAGTAACCCTGAATGAAGTTCACACCCATGCCCCACAGTAATGACAAGCTGTTAGCATCTTTGACGAACTGTGTGATTGTGAACTTGCCGTGCTCAGAAGCCTGATCAGCGATCTTCTTGATCATTTCCTGGTTTTGCGGATTGTCGGCAAGCTCATCCATGAAGCTCTTGTCCAGTCTTATATAATCGGCATTGATATGCTCGAGTAACTGGAATGGATTGCTGCCGGAACCGAAGTCGTCAAGTACGAAACCGCACTTGATTTTCTTGAGATTATCGGCCAGGTCTTTGGCGTTTTTCAGGTTGGTAACTGCTACCGATTCCTTGACCTCGAAGATTAACGCGTTTTCAGGCAGGCCCTTGTCCTTGATCTGAAAGCTGATCCATTCGATCAGTGTCTCGTCCTTGATTGATGCTGCTGACAACTTGATGAAGAAGTGTGTGCGTTTGCCTTGTTTATAGCGTTTGATTACATCTTGAATTGCTTTATATAGTACCCAGCGGTCGATTGCCATAGACATGCCTATGCGTTCAGCGGCAGGCAGGAAATCCTGCGGCATGATCATGTCCTTGCCATCTTCCGTTAACATACGAACAAATACTTCGTAGCGCTCATCGGTGTCGCCATGAAGGCTGATGATCGGCTGGTAGAAAAGTATGAACTTGTCGTCCTTGAGTGCATGAGTCAGTTGTTCTTTAAAGCGTGAATCAACTTCATGTCGTGTCAATTCGCCTTCTTCAGGAACGTATATCTTGATCTGGTTAGTGCCTGCTTCTGCGGCTTCATCAGAAACCTTGTCTGCACGCCGCAGAACCTCATTGGTTTCGGGTGAGTTCTTGTCAATTACTGTTATACCGATACAGCATGTTGTATTGATCTTTTCACTGCCAATAGTTACATCCAGCTCCATAATTGCATTCTGGATTTCCTCCGCGTATTCGTGAATTGAATCATTATTCTGGTTATAGGCAATTATCGAATAGCCGGGATTCATAAATGACAGCGTATCATTTTCATGGCTTGCTTCCTTCAGTGCTCGAGCGACTTCAACAAAATACTTGTCGATATCAACTGCACCTATGCGGCTCTTTATGTCATCAAAGTTGTCCAGCCTGATTTCCATCAGGGCGGCGGAACAATTTTCAGATTCACAATGGGAGATCGTGTGCTCAAGAGTATCCAGGCAATATTGCCTGTTATAGAGACCCGTCAGCTGGTCTTTCTGGCTGAGTTCTTTCAGTCTCTCTTCAAGTGCTTCGGTATTAACATCTTCTTTGCGAATGATGACCTGTATGCATGGTTCGCCTTCAATGCTTGCTGGCGAGAACTCCATTTCACCTTCAAACTCTTTACCATCAGGCTTTAGCAGGTGTGTTTTATGGACTTCTGTTGATGCGTCTTTTTGCACGTAGTCGCGCAGGAAGGATTTGAAGCTGTCTCTGTTGTCTGGAGCAATCATGTCCAGTATTGGCATGCTTTCCAGCTCATCGAATTGTTGTAAATCAAACAACTCCAGGTATGAATCATTGGAGTATACGTGCATACCCTCATGCACGTAGGCAATAGCATCACGTGAGCTGTCGAGCAAGGATTCACAGCGGCGCTCTGACTCACCCATTGCTGTTTCAAGCTTGTGCATTTGTCGCCAGCTGCGGAGCGCGGTGAATTCGCGGTTTATTACCAGGCGAAGGTGATCTATGTTGTCGTATGAAGACAGATCAACGGCGCCGTGCCTCATTGCGTCAACAGTCGATTCCTCATCACCATTTTTTTGAACAGCAATCACAGGAACAGGTGTGCCGTTTAGATGTTGCTTGATGCAATCACAGGTTTCTTTTAGTGAAATCAGCTCCATTCCTTTTGTATATAAAACCAGGTCGGGCTCTTTTTTCCTGATCGCCTCATTAAGATCTTGAGCATCTTCAACACGAGTGGATCGAGCTGCATAGCCATCATTGCGTAATGTGCTAACAACTCTTTCTTCCGTATCAAAAGAATCGTCGATAACTATGAGGATTATTGTATTCTCATCCACGATTCTTTCCCTTGGTACCTCGGAGGCTAATGCATTTAAAGACATAGTTAATGCTGGTTGTTACAGTGATGACCATATTTCGTCGAAATTGTCCTTGTTTTTTTCGGACTCACTTTTCTTTTCTTCTTTTTCTTTTCTTTCAACAGCTTCCCTGGAAGTGTACTGGAACTGGGTGAA
>CAZRKQ010000204.1:0-27287 GCA_964600755.1 uncultured Thiotrichaceae bacterium | reverse complement strand
GAGGCCATCAGCACAACTCGCCTTGATGAACGATCAATGACTGCACCGACATACAGTTCACGGGCAATATTGCAGGTTTCTTCTATTAATACCTGATTGATTGGCTGGCCATCATTACCTGTCTGTATCGTCACCAGGCGTGTACCCAGCATACTGCCAACGGTGTGTGTTACTGACTCGATATCATCTACCAGTTTGACACCACCTGCCTTGCCGCGACCTCCGGCATGCACCTGTGCCTTAACCACCCATCTTTCGCCACCAAGCGAGCTGGCTGCTGCCGCCGCATCCGCCGATGACTGCACCACCTGATTACCCGGCACGGGTAACCCGTATTTTTTAAAGACCTGCTTGGACTGGAATTCGTGTAGGTTCATTTCAATCTTCTATTTCTTTATGCTCTCAAAAAGCTTCTATTCAGGAAAAGCTACAGAGCAGCTGGGATCGAGCTGCATATCCTAATACATGAAAGCCACTGAAGACACTGCAACGTAATGATCAACTAAATAACGATTTAGTTCTTAATATGAATCGCCCGGTTATGGACCGCCAAAGCCGCTTCATGAATCGACTCTGACAATGTCGGATGGGCATATACTGTCAGCGCCAGATCTTCGGCACTTGCACCCAATTCCATTGCGGACACTGCTTGTGCTATTAATTCAGAAGCATGCGCCCCACAGATATGCACGCCGAGAATACGATCGGTCTCTTGATGTGCAACAATCTTTACCATGCCATCTGTTGAGCCCATTGCTCTGGCACGTCCGCTGGCTGTTAGCGGAAACGTACCGATATTGACAGGAATCCCGGCAGTATTGCACGCAAGTTCTGATTTACCCACCCATGCCACTTCAGGATGCGTATATATCACCGAGGGAATCAGATCGTAGTTAACAGTAGATTTCTGGCCCGCAATACGCTCTGCTACCATAATGCCTTCCTCTGAGCCCTTGTGTGCCAGCATAGGCCCACGAACGATATCACCAATTGCATAGATACCGGGTACGCTTGTTTCGCAGTACTTGTTAACATGAATATACTCACGCTCATCTATTTCCAGTTCCATCTCGTCACCAAACAGAAAATCGCTGTTAGGCTTGCGCCCAACAGCCACAATGAGTTTGTCAAATTTTATCTGTTGTGCTCCTCGCGTATCTTCATAAGTAACATGCACCTTCTTTTGTTTGACTGACGTTGAAAGCAAACGCGCATTAAGCCGTATATCAAGCCCTTGCTGCTGAAAGGACCTGAACGCAGTTCTTGATATCTGTTTATCTGCTGCCGGCAGGAAAGTCTCCATTGTCTCAAGCAATACCACTTCGGAACCAAGACGCGACCAGACGCTGCCGAGCTCGAGCCCAATAGCTCCAGCGCCTATAACACCAAGCGTCTTCGGAATGGTGTCAAATTCAAGCGCACCGGCAGAACCATAAATATAACCATCTGTAACAGGTGCACGTTCGAGTTTTACAGGCGATGAGCCCGCAGCGATGATTATGTTGTTGGCTTCGAGTGATTCTCTTGCATGAGGACTCCCTCGATCCGAAACTTTAACTATCTTACCCGGGGATAAACTCGCATGGCCATGAATACGTGTAATCTTGTTAACTTTGAACAGGCTGTTAATTCCTTGCGTGAGCTCACTAACAACCTTATCTTTGCGCGCCATCATGGCTTTTATATCAACACTGGCGCTTTTAATATTGATGCCATGATCAGGGAAATCATTGACGGATGCCGCAAACAAATGTGACGACTCAAGTAGTGCCTTTGAAGGAATACAGCCCACATTTAGACATGTGCCTCCCAGGGTTGGCTCACCCTTGTTCAGCCATTCATCGACACAGGCAACAGTCATGCCCAGCTGCGCGCAACGAATTGCAGCTACATAGCCAGCAGGGCCGGCTCCGATGACAACCACATCAAATTTTTTATTGCTCAATTTACACCTGTATAAAACAAAAACTAGCTGGACAATTAAACACCAAGCAACATACGGGATGGCTCTTCCAGCATGTCCTTTATGGTAACCAGGAACTGTACCGCTTCACGGCCATCAATTATTCTGTGATCATAAGACAGCGCGAGATACATCATCGGTAACACAACAATCTCACCATTAACGACCATGGGCCTTTCCTTAATCGTGTGCATACCCAGAATTCCACTTTGAGGCGGATTCAGAATCGGTGTCGAAAGCATCGAACCAAATACTCCACCATTGGAAATGGTAAAGGTCCCGCCAGTGATATCTTCTATTGACAGCGAGTTGTCATTTGCGCTGGCAGCATAACTGATGATTGCCTGCTCAATCTGGGCTAATGTCAAGTCTTCTACATTTCGCAGTATCGGCACAACCAGGCCATTTGGGCCAGACACTGCTATGCCAATATCGTAATAGCCATGATAAACAATGTCATTGCCATCGATAGAAGCATTAACTGCCGGAAACTTTTTCAGCGCTTCAACCGCAGCCTTCACAAAAAACGACATAAATCCCAGCTTAACGCCGTATTCTTTCTCAAATCTTTCCTTGTATCTGGCACGCAATTCCATAACCGGCTTCATATTAACTTCGTTGAATGTGGTCAGAATTGCCGCATTATGCTGCGCTTCAAGCAAACGCTCTGCAACACGTGCACGCAATCGAGTCATTGGTACCCGCTTTTCAATACGCGCCTCTGTGCCTGTTGATTCAAACAGAGGGGTCTTGGCAACTTTCTGCTCAGTCCTGGCCGGTTCAGAAAGTTGTTTTTTATTCGGTTTTGACTTGCTATCAAGATACTCGAGCACGTCCTCCTTGAGAATCCGGCCTCCCTTGCCGCTGCCATTAATGTCAGATACCTTTAAATTATTTTCAGCCATTAATTTTCTGGCTGAAGGACTAATTGGCAGCTCAGTGGAAACTTCAGTCTCAGGCCGCTCAGCTTGCACAGACTGCGGCATGGCTTCTTGTACAGGCTCTGCTAATGACCGTGCAGGCTGCTCAGTGGCGACTGCAACCGTATCATCAATTACAGCTATAACCTGGTCAGCTGTAACTGTATCTCCAACTTTAAAGCGAATCTCCCTGATAACGCCGTTGCTTATTGCCGGCACCTCAAGAATAACCTTGTCTGTCTCCAGGTCTACCAGCGTTTCATCCTGGCTCACACTATCACCAGCCTGTTTATGCCAGCCAGCTATGACAGCATCTGCTACAGACTCAGGTAATGCCGGCACCCTGACTTCTACTGACATAGTTCAGCCTTCTTTTTCATTTCTTGTTCTTTTCTCGATTAAAATTAATAGCCCTGTTAATCAGGTCACGCTGCTGAACCCCATGAAGCTTAGCAGAACCAACTGCCGGAGCCGATGAAGACTCGCGACCAACATAATAAAGATCCCAGGCTTTATTCAACATAGCCGGTATGCGTGGTTTCACAAAGTCCCATGCGCCCTGATTTTTTGGTTCTTCCTGGACCCATACAAGATCGCTGGTTTTGGAGTAGCATTCAAGCACTTCATTAAGCTCCGGACCCGGGAACGGGTACAACTGTTCCAGCCGAATAATAGCTACATCATTCCGCTTCTTTACTCTACGCTCGGTTAATAGTTCGTAATATACCTTGCCACTACAGAGAATAATATGCTTAACATTGCCGGGGTCAATCTGGTCCACCTCGGCCAGCACTCGCTTGTAGTAACCACTGGCCAGATCATCCAGTGAACTTGTACATTCTTTATGGCGCAGTAAACTTTTCGGCGTCATCACCACCAGAGGTTTTCTGCAATTACGCAGCATTTGCCTGCGCAGCAGATGGAACATCTGCGCTGGTGTAGTGGGCACACAAACTTGCATGTTATGCGCTGAACACAGCTGCAGATAACGCTCGACACGAGCTGATGAATGCTCTGCACCCTGGCCTTCAAAACCATGCGGTAACAACATCACCAGCCCACAGGCTTTACCCCATTTATGTTCGCCTGCAGATATAAACTGATCGATCACCACCTGCGCCCCATTGGCAAAATCGCCGAATTGCGCTTCCCAGATGGCAAGCACCCTCGGATCTGCAGTGGAAAAACCGTATTCAAATGCCAGCACAGCCAGTTCAGATAATAATGAATCGATAACCAGAAAATTATTCTTGCCCTTGCCGATACTGCGCAAGGGAACGAACGCGGTACCGTCCTTCTGGTTGTGTAAAACGGAATGTCTGTGAAAGAATGTGCCTCGACCGCTGTCCTGGCCTGACATCCGAACGGGATAACCATCATTCACCAGCGTGGCATAGGCCATGATTTCTGCATAACCCCAGTCAAGCGGCAGAGCTCCAGCTGTCATGCGATGGCGGTCATCCATAATTTTCTGCACCCTTCCCTGCAGTTCAAACCCTTCAGGTAATTGCTCCAGTGTTGCAGCCAGACCACGCATTGTTTCGATTGATACACCGGTCTCGATATCATCAAGCAGCAATGCCCTGGTATATGGCGCCCAGTCCATATGCATGGTTGTATCAGGGCTGCCATCGGGCAACTTGTGGGGCAGTACGCATTGCCCCGATTCAAGCGTCTCTCTTACATTACTAACAACCTCTTCTGCCTGGTGTTTTCGCAGCACACCATCATTAACCAGCTTATTCGCATAAATAGCACGCGTCGTAGGCAGGCCAGTGATTTTTTTATACATCATCGGTTGCGTGGCCTTGGGCTCATCCGCCTCATTGTGGCCATGACGCCGGTAGCAGACCATATCTATGACAACATCCTTCTTGAATGTCATGCGGTAGTCAATCGCAAGCCGGGTAATCATAATTACCGCTTCAGGATCATCACCATTGACATGAAAAATAGGCGCGTCAACCATTTTGGCAACATCGGTACAATAATGTGTTGAGCGCGCATCCTTCTGATAGCTGGTAGTGAACCCGATCTGGTTGTTGACAATAATATGTATCGTACCTTTTGTTGAAAAGCCCCTCGATTGCGACATTTGCAGGGTTTCCATGACCACGCCCTGGCCGGAAAATGCCGCATCGCCGTGAATCTGTACCGGTATGACTTCGACACCTTCAGCATCACCACGGCGCCATTGACGCGCACGTACTGAGCCTTCAACTACAGGCGCAACAATCTCCAGATGTGAAGGATTAAATGCGAGCGCAAGATGTACAGGCCCACCGCGAGATTGCATGTTGGAAGCAAATCCGAGATGATATTTAACATCACCTGTCAGCTCCAGAACATCCTTGGTGCCCTCAAACTCTGCAAACAACTCGGCAGGTGTTTTACCAAGAATATTTACCAGCACATTCAGACGTCCGCGATGTGCCATACCTATAACAACCTCCTTAACACCTTGCGCACCGGCATGCATAACAAGTTCATCAAGCAACGGTATTAATGACTCACCACCTTCAAGTGAAAACCTTTTCTGGCCTACATACTTTGTATGTAAATATTTTTCCAGGCCTTCAGCATTGGTCAGTTGCTGCAATACATTAACTTTCTCGTCAAATGATAAGTTTATGTTTCCTCTTGTTAGTTCTAGCCGTTGTTGTATCCAGCGCTTTTCTGCAGTCTCCATAATGTGCATATATTCGGCACCAGTAGAACCACAATAGGTCGCCCTTATCTTGTCGTAAATTTCACCCAGGGTTAATGTTTCCGGTCCGGCCAGTGATCCGGTTTCGAAAACCGTGTTGAAATCTGTTTCACTGAGCTGGTGATACGCAGGGTCCAGTTCCGGCACTTCTACCTGATGATTATTCCTTAAAGGATTTGTGCTGGCATGCTGGTGACCGCGAAAGCGGTAGGCGTTAATTAATTGAAGAACATGAACCTGTTTGCGCTCCAGTTCAAGGTCGTGACTCGGTGTCGCCGTTGGAACCGGATGATGCTCCCTGGCAATGGCCCTGAAAAACTCCCTGACTTCTTTGTGGGGCACCTCCCTGCCGGCACCGTTACCACCATTTCCTGATTTAACCTTGGGTAAACCGTCGAAAAACCTTCTCCAGTCAAGATCGACTGTCTCTGGACTGGTTAAATAAGCTTCATACAAAGACTCCAGCCAGGCCGCACTGGCGCCATTCAGCAGTGAACTGCTCCACAATTCCTGCATGTCAGGTTTTATTGTATGGGTCATTGTGAATTTTTTGCGATAAGTTATGTCTCAATTGTAGAACTACATCACAGAACATGCCCGTTTATCGGGTTATATTCACCGTAAATACACAAAACATTTTGTTTTTATACAGTTTGCGTTAGGTTCTACATATGCTTAAAGAAATATCCAGATTCCGAAACTATGGCGGCTATGCAAATCGCAGATCTTTTACTGATTCGGACATGAATCTGTACGTGTGGTTCAAGGATCAGGTGCCGGAGAGGTTCCACCTAAGCTACAACAAGCAGGGCCTTACCCATTCAATCAGCTGGAACAATGAAACCGGGTTTGACCAGTGGCGTTTTGCCCAGGTTGAAGCACTGGCAGCGATGCTGGGCTTCCCCAACCTGTTTGACTCGTTTTACATACATGACACTGGCGCCAGGCGCTCATCCAAACTGGCATATCAGTTCCTGCACTCCAGCGAAAATATAGCGCCGTGGCTGGCTGATTTTATTTATGCACGCCTGCTTGAATATCCTGAGCGTAACGCAATTTATATAAATCAGGGTGCTGCTTTAAGAAGTTTCTGATTGGCAAAAACAGTGGTTCAGGCAAACTGTTCCACTGGAACCATTGCCACGACTCGCATTTGTCCGGCTCCATTACCGTGAGCTCGCCCGAGTCATACTCTGAAGAGACGAACAATGTCACGTAATGCTTATCTGCATCAATAAATACATCGTTAGTAAATCCGCCGGGTATGATATTACTAATCACTATTCCCGCCTCTTCCATGACTTCCCGCCTGGCACAGGACTCAACAGCTTCACCGAACTCAAGATGCCCGCCCGGAAACTGCCACGAGTTTTCACTGTGCGCACTGATTCTTTTTCCCAGCAATAGCCTGTCGCCATTCCAGACCATAACACCAACACCAATATGCGGTCGTCTGTTCATCCAGATCTCGATATATTTGATTTAAAGTGTTAAACGAAAATTTGATCAGGCATTCGACGCTACTCGCACGCAGTTTCTGCCAGCCTTCTTAGCCTGATACATTACGGCATCGGCTGACGCAATCATGGTCTCGAGCGAATCACCCGGTTTGAATTCAGCAACACCGATGGATACAGTTACTTTTGCCAGTTCTTTATTATCAATTATTACCGGGTCAGTTTCACTGATGCGCTCACGTAACCGCTCTGCAATGGTGACAGCATTTTGCAGTGACGTTTCCGGCAACAGCACCGAGAACTCCTCGCCTCCGAAACGCGCAACCAGATCATTAGGCCTTAATGGCTTTCTTATGCTCTCACCGACAGCAACCAGAACCCTGTCGCCAGCAAGATGACCATATTCGTCATTGATATTTTTAAAATGGTCAACATCAATCATTAACAAACAGGCAGTAAGGCCATCCCGCGTACTGCGTTGTATTTCCCGGCCAAACATTTCATCAAGCCAACCACGGTTATGCAGCCCTGTGAGTGCATCTATAGTTGCGAATTGCTGGTACATGCGTTGCATTTCAAAGCTGTCGGCTAAAACGAGATTGCTGTAGCGAAGGCGTTCGGACATGATGTACAGAAGGTTGCGGGCAATCTCATGCGAGGCACTCACCATACGCCAGAGAACATCCTGTTCAATTTGCAACACTGTAGAAGCTTCGGAAGCGAAAACCTGGGTTGAGGGTAAACGACTGTCAAAAAATGACATTTCACCAACACATTCACCAGGTTCAACCGCGGTAAGCGGTATATCCTCATCATCCGGGCCAAGTCTAATAACAAATCGGCCGGATATAATTACATAGAGATAGTGATTTTCAACCTGCGGTGAAAGCAGCATTTCACCGTCTGACATTTGCCTGTAGCTGCACTGTGACAGTAACTGGTCCAGCTCTGCTGAATTCAGATCAACATTTCTGAATAACTGCAGCCTTGAGAGCATTAATTTGTTATGTTTTTCAGCAGTTACATTCATCGCCTTTTATTATTTAATTAGCGCTTGTAACATGAACCTGCATACGCGCTCGCGCCAGATTGTCAGTTGTGCAACATTGATAGTGATTATAACCATGTTTTCAGACTCTGCCTACGTTTCACAGACAGCTTGTAGTAATATCAGAAATCATATCTGATACCAGGCATTTATTGCTGGAGGGCACCATGGCAGAGACCAACAATTTCACAATTCATGCACTGGAACTCGGGCCCATGGAGAACTTTGTTTACCTGCTGCACGATCACCCTAGCGACACTGCAGCGATTGTCGATCCAGCGTGGGATGTTGAGGAAGTATTATCTCTGGCTGACGACAAGGGCATTCGTATCACTGATATCCTGCTGACGCATAGTCATCACGATCACGTCAACGGTATCGAAAAAGTTCTCGACCATACTGATGCACAAATCCATCTGCTTAAGGCAGAGTCCCATTTCTGGGGTAAAACACTGGAAAAACCCAAATTACACCATGGTGGCGACAGCATCAGAATTGGCAAAATGGAAATCGAAATACTGCATACACCGGGACATACGCCCGGTTCAGCCTGCTACCACCTTGGCAGTGACCTGATCGCCGGCGACACCCTGTTCGTATTTGGCTGTGGGCGTTGCGACCTGCAGGGCGGTGACCCGGAACAGATGTTTATCACATTGAAACGCATTAAATCAGAACTGCCAGGTAATACGATCCTTCACCCCGGGCATAATTACTCCCCCGCACAGCCGACCTCGACCATGGAAAAGCAGTGTGAAGGCAATCCGTTCCTGCATTTCGACAATCAGGGTGACTTCGTCGAGTATAGAATGCATGTTCACGACCGCATACGACAAACGCCGTATGAGGCGGTTAGCGAGCAGAAAGCGTTAAAATCGATCGGCCGATAGACAGTCTTGTGCCGTAGTTATGCACAGAGCACAAGATATAGTTAGCCATGTTTACAAACAACAGTTTAAGCTATAAAGCTTAAATTTGTTCTCAAAGTAATATGTATAACTTATTGTAATATATAATTTTATTTTCCAGCATCTGACGCTGTAAATTTCCTGGCATCGACTACCAACCGGCTCGGACTATTATGACAAGAGAACTTATCCCCAAAGTTATCCACAGGAGATGAACAGTCCCGCCTATACTTCGAGGCCCTTCATATGTGTTTCATTAATGCGCTTGAGCAGGAACTTGAATGGCAGCTGTGCGTCATGATACTTGTCGACAATTCCCATAAACGCCAGATCACCGGTGGCGAATTCATAGTTCCCGTCTTTCATTGATTGATACAGGTCCTTAAGGCTCATCTCCAGCGGGCCAATGAATTCACGCGCAACCGCCATGTAATCCTCGTCGTATTCGATGGACTGGTGTAAGTCCCAAACATCGTCGAGCGCCTGCTCAATCATTTGTACGTACTCATCAGTGGAGCGTGCGCGGACAATTTTTGTAGTATTCATTTCGAGGTCTCTTAACTGTGTTTTCTACTTTTTCTGCCCTGGAAACTGCTGATCGACTGCACGATCTGGCTATATGGCAGCTTTTCCAGGCTGCCAAATTGTGCTTCAACCTGCTCTAGCAGGTGGCGAATATCTTCAATTGTTTCCTGCTGTTCAGATGTAAACAGGCTTTGAATTCCTTTTAAGCCACCTGCCTGCACCCGAATTTCCATATTGTGGGGTAACTTACCGCCAGTTTGCTGCAATTTAAGTATAAATCGTGAATTTTCGCGTAACAATCCTAGAAGTTCACGACATTTTTGAGATGATTCCCCGCACTTGCACGCATAGCCTTCACGGTCAGCCAGCCAGAAATGCCGGGACAAAGAACAGCGCGCCTTGTTATTTGTCAGCGCCTTCTCAAATTCACATCGAATATTAGTAATTTCGCTGTAAGTAGACTTGTATTCGTTTTCTTCCACCATCCGCGAGGATCACTTTTCGTGCTCCATCAACACCGGTTTGTCGCGGTGCTCGAGCAACTGTTCTTCGGCGATCAATTGATTCTCAGCGAACATGACCTTGATGACTTGATTAGAATCCTCAGCCAGCTCGGTACGCTTTTCCCTGGCAAATTTCTTGGCCTCCTTGAACGAGTCGAACTCAGTAATGAGCTCAAGATTCTTCACCAGGCTCATGCCTTCCTGGGCTGTCATTTTGTAAATATAATACGGCATAGCTTAATAACCTAGTAATTTGGTAAACTATTATAACAAATCCGCTAAATACAACCAGCCAGACACCTGGCCTATACCATGACTTCAGAATACTTAACCAAAGAGCACGAGATTATTGCAACCATGCGCAAAGTGCTCTCGAGCATCATCCGTGACACTACACCACCGCCAGGCAGGCCCCACCCGCTGAGAGAAGGCACGATCGAGGATGTGAAACACTGCTTCGCGCTGATAACTGCAAGGGAGCAGGAAATACACGAAGAAGCCGGTAAAGGCATGGAGATGCGCCCACGCTATGCCGATGAACCAAAAAAATCACACGTCGTTGACTTCATTAAACCCGATAAAAAAAAGTAAACGAGCACCAGGTCGAGTTATCAGGAAGTTCGGCTACACTATAAGGTATCTCGAAACGCAGATACCAGCATGAGCGAACCACTATTTGACATAACGTTTTACGGCATCATTCAGCCTGGAAAGGACAAGGAGGCGGTCATCCAGAATATGGCCCAATTGTTCAAGACAACTCCGGAAAAAGTCGGGCCCTTTTTTTCCGGCGGCCGCAAGGTAATCAAATCCAAAGTCAATCAACTGACTGGCGAAAAATATAAAGCCGCTCTGGAGAAGGCCGGGCTGGTCATCAAACTCGAAGCCCAAAGTTCAGCTGATATTGATGTAGCTAATATCAGCGTCGCACCAGTCGGTGCCGATGTACTGGAAAGCCCGCCCGTGGTTGAAGCACAAGCCATCGGTGATATCAGCGATCTCAGCATGGCCGAAGCTGGTGCCGATGTACTGGAAAACCCGCCCGTGGTTGAAGCGCAAGCCATCGGTGATATCAACGATCTCAGCATGGCCGAAGCCGGTGCCGATGTATTGCAAAACCCGCCCGTGGTTGAAGCCCAGCCGATCAACCATATCAGCGATCTCAGCATAGCCGAAGCCGGTGCCGATATAATCGAAAATCCAAAGCCAAAAGAACAAGCGCCGCTACCCGATACCAGCGGACTGTCAGTAAAAGACGAAACATAATTTTACCGCAGAGGCGCAGAGACGCTGAGGTAGTCCAGGCTTAGTTACTGGCGTTTTTCAGACATTGTTCGTTGTAAGTTTCGTTAACCAAACATGCAGACACATAAGCAGTAGTTGTTCTCTGCGCCTCTGCGTCTCTGCGGTAAAACAATCGTATTTCTTTGCGCCCTTTGCGCCCTTTGCGCCCCTTCGATTCACCCAGGGCAGGCTTTGCGGTAAAACTAGTCCGGCAACTTGTCGCGCAGTTCATCCCGGTCAAACCACCACTGTTCTGCAGGAACAATCGCACCTAAAACCAGTGCCAGCTTGGGCAGGAACTCGGCGGGATCGTGTAAACGCAGCCGCTCCATCCATGCGCTTAAAGCTTCCTGATCTTCGATCTTTGAATGCGCTCTGGCCACATTTGCGACCATCTCGTTGGTAAGAAACATCAGGCTTTCACGCTGTTTTTCATCCGCACGAATATCTGCAATGTAATGTGCAGTTATCGCGGCAACGGCAGCACCATCAGCATTGGCGGGTGTTTCATCAATAATGTAACCCAGCATATTGATAGTGAGTTGTGGATCGACCGGGTATGTCACCGCAAGCCAGACACCATGCGCCAGTGCCACCAGTGATGCAGGCTGGTTTGTTTGATAGAGCACATCGCAAGCCTCAACTGCTTCCTGCCAGCGTTCATTTTCAAGAAAAACATCCAGTGCGGCACGCGCCATCTCCCAGGCCTCATCGCCACGGGTAATACCGACCTTGGCTTCGGCGATATCCAGGTTTATACGTGCCCTGTCAATGTCAGCCGCATCAGCGGGCAATGCCTTCAGCTCCTGCTCCTTTTGTGCCAGGTATTTCTGAATATATTCAGCAGATGCAGCCGGGTCGCTGCTATCTATCAATGTCTTGTCGGGTTTATTGTCAGCCATTAGATTACCGTGATATTTGAGCCGGAGGTGCTTTGTACTCAAAGCCGGGCAGTTTTGCAACCTCAGAACTCTAAGGTTTTTATCAAATTATTCCGGCTTTGCATTTCTAACTGCCTTTGCCAGCCGTTCTTCATCTATTGGAAACTCCAGCGCCTCGAACACCCTGAACTGGTTCAACAGCCTGTCGAACTGGTGCCGGTATTCCTTTTCATAAAATACAACCACGTTGGCATCGGCCACGCCCTGTAAGCTGGAGAATACGGTTTCAAGGCTGCTGGTGCGATCTCTGAAATCCGACTGAAAATTAAATTCGGCAACAATAACCGCCGGTTTATGCTTACGAATCAGTTTTACCGCTTTGCGAACTGAATCTGTACTAATTACGTCATAGCCGTTATTACGATACAGGGCTGAAAAGTCGGGATAGCCTCCAAACTCGATGATAGATAAGAGTACCGGTATACTGCTTGCCATCAGATTTGTAACATTTTCTCTTTGTACTGATAAAGTTGAGACATATTAAATCATCATTAGTGTAATTACATGGCTGCGGGCAAACTCAAAGAACCTAAAGTAATCACTGATTTCAATCAGCGCGTTGTATGTCTCTTGCCAGTCGGATTTTATTTCAATGATGTGCGTTGGGAGAAAATTTGGCAGCGTTTCGATAAAAAAGGTGACACCCTGTCTATGGCTGACCTGAAAGAGCTGTTTCCGGATGAAGAGACTGTTCAGTCACCCGCTGAAGAAACCGGCGAAACTTTCGACCAAAAAGCAGATAAAAAATAACTACTTGCAAGTAGACAGAAACTTGGCTGATGGCGAGGAACAAGGGTCAGTATTGAAGGACGATTCGTTTGTTTGAGTTTTCTGTTCCGGTTTATCGCTCACGACAGATTCAGCTGAATCAATTTCTTCCAGGGATTTAAAAAGCTCAGCCTGCTCCTTTGCAACAAGTCTTTCTCTTTCTTGCTGCTCAAGCTTGTCCTTTCTGATTCTCTCGAGTTCATTACGCTCTTTTTCCAACTCAGCCTGTTGTCGTTCCTGCGTCAGGCGTTGTTGTTCAAGTTCAGCTTGCTGCTTGTCTAATTGCAAACGTTTGCGTTCATCACTCAACCGCTTTTCTTCCAGGCGCTGTTTTTTAGACAGCTCCTCAGCTTCCCTGGTTGCCTCCAGAGCCTTCTCAGCTGCAAGTGCAGCCGCAGCCATGGCTTCTCTCTCGCGATTCGCTGCTTCCAGGGCGGCCTGTGCCTCCTGTGCACGCTGCTTTTCTTGTTGCTGTGCTGTTGCCAGTGCCGCATCACGCTCACGCTGCATTGCTTCAGTCTGCCCATGCATGCGCTCGAGCTCCTGCTTCATTTTTTCAACTTCCGCCAGTTTGCTCCTTATCTCTTCTGACAGCTCCGGCGTATTTTGATATGAAACTATCACGATTGATAACAGTAAAGTTGCAACAATCAGTAGGGCAATATTCCAGTTATTCATGAATTTTCGCTTTTGTTTCCCAGAATCATTAACAGTAGCCGTAATCGCACCTGATTCAGAATTAGGCTCCGGTACAAGTTCCAATAAAGTCTTGCCAGATGTTTCTGTATTCTCATTCTGTTCAGAAGCATCTGCAATATGTGTTTTATTGCTTTCCGGCTCGGCATGATTGTCTGTCTGCACTTTATCTTGTGTATGTGCATCTTCAGAAATACCAGGAGTATTTATATCAGTTTGAGATTGCTGTGGGTCTTGTGTATTACCAGCAGGTGTTTCCAGTGTTGTCTTTGTTTCTAAATCTACTTCTTCACCGTTTTTTTTTCAGCAGTCGGCTTGAGCCCGTGGGAACCGCCTTCAGGATTTATCCATGGAAAATCCTGATCATTTCTGTTCTGTGACTTTATACTTTTATCAATATTAATCAATGGAACCACACTGTTTTCCATGCGTTCCTTCACCATCTCCTCTATCACATCTACATCAATGATTTTCTTCTGGTCTGCAAAACCATAAACAAGCGCGGTGTCACACAGCAGATTAATCAGGCGAGGTACGCCGCCACTGTAATCATTTATTAACCTGCAAGCATCCGGGGTAAAAATATCTTCGCTAGCACCGGCAGTTATCAGTCGATGCTGGATATAGAAACATGTTTCTATTGGATTAAGTGCGTCAAGATGATAATCAACTCCTATCCTTTGTGCGAACTGAATGAGTTGTGGTTTTCTCAGCGTTTCTTTCAGACCGGGCTGACCTGAAAGTATGATCTGAAGTACCTGGTCTTTTTCCGAGTTGATATTTGACAACATACGCAATTCTTCGAGCGTTGTTGCAGGCATGTTTTGTGCTTCATCGACTATCAATAGAGTAGTCTTGTTGCTGGCATATTGCTCAAGCATGAAGTCAACCAGGCGCTGGTGCATTTCAACTTTACTTAAGCCGGGCTGATGTATACCAAATGCAGACAATACCCAATCGAGCAACTCACCAAAGGACTGATGTGTATTGGTGATCATGCCTACTGTGTAGTTATCCTCAATACTATCGAGCAACTTGCGCAGCAAGGTTGTTTTTCCAGCACCGATTTCACCAGAAATGACACAGAAACCCGCATGATTAATCAGGCCATACTCAAGGGAAGTGAGCCCCATCTGGTGCTTCTTACCCAGATATAGAAATTCCGGATCCGGTAACATTGAAAATGGCTTGGCTTTCAAGCCATAGAATGATTCATACATAAGTTTTACTACTCTAGAAGTCCATTTGTCATACTGCAGTCATGTCTGATTGCCTGCATCAGTTGGCATCCTGTATTTTCGGTCAAATATATCCCTATAATAGACCGAGCAGAAGGTTAAATGGAACATTTTGCCTTGAAAAACAAGCAGCTTAGTCAAATATGCCGGTTAATCAGCACCTTTTTTCGAAAATCACCGTATTACCAGCTGACGCGCCGACATTGTCACCGATCAAATTATACTGGGCATGATCTGATTATACCCGCCAATTTTGACCGCAACTGTATGATCTACAAGGAAAAAAGGCTAGGCATAACTGGCGAGACGTACCGGATGGCGCTTTGAACCCCAATCACCATGGCCCTTTTCGAATACTCCGGCGCATTGTGTGCCGCACTTGCTGCAACAACCATTTGTATCCAGATTCCACTCACCCAGCTCATACCAGTCACGTTCGATCAGGCACGTTCCGCATGAATGACAATAGGTGCTGTCTCCTTCCTTGTCATGAACATTTCCCGTGAAGGCATAACGCACACCGTTTTTCATTGCGATCTCACGTGAGCGCTGAAGTGTAGACAGGGGCGTCCTGGAAGCATCCATCAGCTTGTAATCAGGATGGAATGCAGTGAAATGCATCGGTACGTCAGGACCCAGCTTGTTGACAACCCATTGCGTCATTTCCTCGATTTCCTTTTCGCTGTCGTTGTATCCGGGAATCAGCAGCGTGGTAAGTTCCATCCAGACATCAGTTTCATTATGTATGTATTCAATGGTTTCCAGAACCGGCGCCAGGTGCGAACCCGTAACCTTCCAGTAAAAATCTTCAGTAAATGCCTTCAGGTCAACATTAGCCGCATCCATGTATTGATAGAACTCCTTGCGCGGCTCGGCACTGACATAGCCGGCCGTAACAGCGACTGATTTGATATTTCGCTGTCTACAGGCTTTGGCGACATCAATGGCATATTCATGAAAAATAACAGGATCATTGTAGGTGTAGGCCACACTGCGGCAACCCAGCTCTTCAGCGGCACGCGCAATAGTCTCCGGGTCGGCCTTGTCCATCAGGGTATCCAGCTGGCGAGACTTGCTGATATCCCAGTTCTGGCAGAACTTACAGGCCAGATTACAGCCCGCGGTACCGAAAGAGAGCACCGGTGTTCCGGGTAAAAAATGGTTCAGCGGTTTCTTCTCAATAGGGTCAATGCAGTAACCGCTGGAGCGTCCATAGGTTGTCAGCACCACCTGGTCTTTTACGCTAGCGCGCACAAAACAAAGCCCGCGCTGGCCATCGTGAAGCTTGCATTCGCGGGGACAGAGGTCACATTGAACACGCCCGTCTTCAAGCTTGTGCCAGTAACGGGTTGGCACTACACCGGGATCGTCAAGTGATATATTTTCGTGTGGAGTCGTCATTACATTTACTACAGTACCTAACTATAAATAATGATCTATTGATAAATATCAAGGATTATTCCGAAGTAAAGCAAATATAAACAGTCTATACAAACATACCCGGAAAGCACCATAATATTCAATAGAGGTGAAAAATGTCCAAAATACGTTCAGCAGCAGTTGCCGGCCTTTTTTATCCGGCAGACCCGGCTCAATTACATAAAGACATTCAGTCAATGTTATCCGTGACTGAACAGACTGGATCAGCACCAAAAGCATTGATTGTGCCTCATGCCGGCTATATTTATTCAGGCCCGATTGCGGCGAGCGCATTCGCACAGCTCGACAAAATGAGACATATCGTCAAGCGCGTTGTTCTGCTCGGCCCCTGTCATCGTGTGCCGCTACGCGGCTTGGCCACCAGCAGTGCCGATTATTTTGAAACACCGCTCGGGTCAGTAAAAATAGATCGTGGCGCCATTAGCCAGATCGCCTCGCTTCCTCAAGTTGAAGAATTTGACTTAACGCACCAGCAAGAGCACAGCCTGGAAGTACAGCTTCCATTCCTGCAGGAAGTGCTTGATGAATTCAGTCTGATCCCCCTTGTTGTTGGAGACACCGACGCTGAAGAGGTGAGTGAGGTTCTTGAAAAACTCTGGGGTGGTGATGAAACCCTGATCGTTATCTCTTCCGACCTGAGTCATTACCATGACTACAATACCGCTCGCGCCATGGACACTGAGACCTGCCAGGCTATAGAGGAGATGAACCCTGCAGCAATTCATTACGATCAGGCGTGTGGACGCAACCCGGTAACCGGCCTGTTACTGGCGGCGAAAAAACACGGGCTTCACGTAACCACGCTTGATCTTCGAAACTCGGGTGACACCGCAGGTGACAAAAGCAGTGTAGTTGGTTACGGCGCCTGGGCCCTCAGCTAAACTGGCCATTAATCATGTTAAGCGCAGAAAACCAGACCTTATTACGTGATCTGGCTTACCAGTCAATCAAACATAGCCTGGAAACCGGTAAAGCCCTTGAAATCAACATTGCCCAATACCCTGCTGAATTGCAGACAAACAAAGCGACCTTCGTCACTTTGCATCGCAACAGGGAATTACGCGGCTGTATCGGCATACTTAAGCCGGTACGCCCACTGGTTGAAGACGTTGCATACAATGCATGGGCAGCCGCCTTTACAGACAGCCGGTTTTCGCCATTGAATGCAAGTGAACTGGACGACCTGGATGTCCATATTTCGATCCTCGGCACACCCGAGGAAATGGACTTCACTTCCGAAGACGACCTGGTTAAACAGATCAGGCCCGGAACTGATGGTCTCATACTGGAAGATGGTTTTAACAGAGGCACTTTTCTGCCATCAGTATGGGAATCGCTCACAGATAGTCGTGAATTTCTCAATCACCTTAAACAAAAAGCCGGACTGCCGGCAAATTACTGGAGTAAAAATATAAAGATCAAGCGCTATACCGTCGAAGAATTTTGACGAGAGGAATTTCGGTCGCAAACCACATAGGAGAGGCCGCGCCAGGGGCACAGAATAGTGATTTTAAATCATTTTAATTCTAATTCTTGACTTATTGTCTGATTCATTATTTTATGCTTATATAACTCATGTATTCTAATCATCACAACATCATAATAATTTAATATCCCACATAAAGGAGAGACCGATGTCAGATTCATTTCCTAATGCCCCGAGTGACTGGAGTGCTTCTGCTGCCGAAGCAGTGGCCAGTGAAGCTGGCCTTGAACTTACCGAGGACCATTGGCAATTGGTACGTGCCTTGCAGGAGTATTATGACAAGGCAGAACGGCCTACATTACGCCAAATTACCGATGCCCTCGAAGAGAGTTTTCATTCAAAAGGCGGAATGAAATATCTTTACCAGATTATTCCCGGTGGTCCGGTTGCGCAAGGCTGCAAACTTGCCGGTCTACAGGTGCCGGCGGGCGCCATTGACAAGTCATTCGGCAGCGTTGCCTGATACAACAAGCCCTGGCGATGCCGCTATGCCGCCAGGGCTTGTTTTAGCTGAATTTAACTAGCGATCAAATACACGCCCGCAAGCATCAGGCCACCTGCAAGAAAATACTCTCCCCGGGCACGCTCATGAAACAGCAGCACACTGTATAAAATCCCGAATATCAAACTGGTACGTTTCACCGCTATCATGTAGGCAACTTCTACATGCTGGATAGCAAAAAAGTGAGTTAATACCATAACACCCATAAACAAACCGATAGCCAGATGAGGTATTGGCTTTCTCCATAAAACATGTACTCGTGTTTTAGTGCCCAGAGAAAAAGCAATAATTACCGTAAAGCCAATAACAATATAATAAAGGGTACCAAAGAAGACAGGTGTTGTATAAGCCAGTGCGCCCTTACCCAGAACAGATGTCATGCTATACAGAGCGGCCGTGATTAACATCAAACGCGAACCGCGTTCAGAAACGATTGCGCGAAATGGTGCAAATACATCGAAGCGCTCCCCCCGTGCATGTTCCAGGTTCAACAACCATGCTCCGAAAACTACAAGCATGATGCCAAAAAACCCGATCAGGGAAACCTGCTCCTGTAACAAAACATAACCGGTTAATGTATTAAATACAGGTGTAAACGCAAGATAAGGCAATGTTAATGATAATGATGTATCACGGATGGCCTGCGAATACAGCAGCATGGCGGTTACTTCGAGTGGAATAAGTGCTGCAGTCCAGTACCAGAATTCCGTGGCCAGTTCCGGCATTGGCTGTATTGCCAATAGCGGCAACAGCAACAGGCCCGGCATGCCGAAACGTATTATTACCAGTTCACGTGCACTATAGCCCTGCAGGTATTTCCGGGTAAGCGCATCTGCTGTAGCAATACAGAACGCAGACAACAAGGTTAATGGCAGCCATTCCATTGATTTTCAGAGAGCTAACATGTAGCGGTTAAGGCCTGATCTGGCAGTTGCCGCAGGTTTTCGCATGGCCGGAAAGCCAGCTTATGCTGGAGGTTTAAGGTCCTGTTTCTCGCAAAGGCGCAAAGGTAACATATGTTTTTTTGTACCCAAAATAATAACAATTTATTTATTTTTCCTCTGCGTGCCCTGCGCCTCTGCGAGAGTAAATATCTGTAGTTTTTTTATGTGACTTGTTCCGGTCGTACTGACTGAGATCATAGTGTTAGTTGTTACGACACGGACTGTCAGTATATATCCTCACTATTAAACCAGCAGGCAATCATCATCAATGATATTTTTCTGTTGTTATATGGCCCGGTTCTCGTCGCAAATGCTTGCGCATATTTCTTGACTTTAGCAGCTCAACAACATCTGTAATCATGGCGGAATTACCACACATCATTACATGCGAATCATCCGGGCTCATTATGATACCGGCCTGTTGTTCAAGCTCGCCACTTGCGATTGCATCAGTAACACGCCTGTTTATTACACCTTCTAAAACTTCCCGCGTGACCAGGGGTACAAATGACAGTTGTTGATGATACTGCTTGCTGACTTCTGTTATCGTATCCTGGTATGCCAGCTCCTGTGCCGTCCGCACTGAGTAAACTAGCACGACTTTTTCAAATCTTTGCCATGCTTCTTCGGATTTAAGTATAGAGATGAATGGGCCAACGCCTGTACCCGTGGCAAGCATCCACAGATGCTTTGCAGCAGGCACCTCGTCCACTGTCAGGAAACCGTATGGTTTTTCCGTCACCTTGATAACATCGCCCTGTTTCAAATTCGCCAGCCGCGGTGTCAGCGGGCCGTCGGGAACAATATTAAAGAAGATCTCGAACTCGGGTTCATTCGGTGAATTAACCAGTGAATATGGTCGAGCCACAACCTCGCCATCGATTTCCAGTGCTATGCGCACAAACTGCCCCGCCTTGAAATTCCCTATGGGCGCGGTAAATCGAAGCGAGAACAGACGCTCTGTCCATTGCCGGTTGTCTGTAATTCTTCCTGCTTGCCAGTCAGGCATTAGCAGCACCGCAGTTGTTTATCAAACGAGTCACCATTCCTAATTATGGCTATAAATCCTTCAGTTTATTCAGTAAATTGATATTATCACCGTGATTCATGGTTTCTACCATGTATCTTTAGATATAATAATCACTTAATAATTCTTTAATTTTGCAACATAATTCCTGCAACACATAATATGATCTCATTCCCATATACCTTGATTCTGCATCATTCATGAGCAACATGTTAGCTGTACTATTAAACGATATCGCACAACTCGAGTACGACAGGGACAAACCCCTGCCACCGCACCAGGCCGCCTATCTTGACAAAATGGACACCAAGATGGATGCAGGCATCATCATCGGTGATGCAACAATCGGGAACCCGGATATAAACCAGCGCGCTCAGTTCATTGCTGCAAACCTCCTTAGTGCCATGAAATCGAATGATGAAGAAATGACAGCTGCCCTTTGCACATGGCTGGCTAACCGGCTGCCCGATTTAAAACAGGTAAAAATTGATGAAGACGGTGACAGGGTTTCCATCAACCTTGTATTTGATGAGGAATACGGAAAACAGGCAGCTGTCACTTTCAGCAAGTTAAATTAACAGATTAACAGGCGCCGCTATTAATATTCACCCACAACTCCAGAACGATTGCCTTGTTGTAGGTAAATTTCCATTAAGTCATTTGCTGCTGATGATGGATGCAAATTATCCCTGGTTCATTCTGGTGCCTGATCGTGAAAATATCACTGAAATACACCAGCTCGATGACACAGAACAACAGCAGCTAATTATAGAATCTTCGGCACTCTCCAGAACTATCAGCATGCAGTTTAATGCCGACAAAATAAATATTGCCGCACTCGGCAACATGGTACCGCAACTTCACATCCACCATATTGTCCGTTACAAAACTGATGCAGCCTGGCCAGCACCCGTATGGGGCAAGCTCCCTGCTAAGCCATACACCGAAGAAGAGATGAATCATGTAATCATCAAACTCAAGCGGGGATTGAATGAAAGCTTTCAATACATTCTTTAACTAAGTACACACTGATATTTTGCCAGACCATAATCAAATTCTTGAATTCAAAAACCTGTTGCTGAAGCAGCAGCAAGAACTTATGCAACTGGAAAAAACCGGTACTGAGGCCGCCGCTGTAGTTGAGCTTGATCAAACACGTGTTGGCCGGCTTTCACGCATGGACGCACTCCAGGGACAGGCCATGTCGCAGGAACGGGAAAGGAGGCGTTTGATTCAGCTGCAAAAAATTGCCGCTGCTTTAAAACGAATTGAGCATGACGATTACGGTTATTGTACTGAATGTGGCGAGAAAATAGCCTTCAAGCGTCTCGAGTTCGATCCTGCAATAACATTGTGCTTCAACTGTGCTGATGAAAAATCCTGAAAATAACAACGCAATTGAGCCAATAAGTCTTCGACATGAGCAGCAGGTGCGCAGCGTCACCAGCGAATATATAGGGCTCGCTGGCCGGTTATACAACCAGGAATTCTCTCTCATTCCAATCCTGTTTGATCTTAAAGGGCGTGCTGCCGGCATGTACAGAGTAGATAACAGAGACCGCGTTATTCGATATAACCCATATATATTCGCCAAATATTTTGAGGACAATTTGATTACCACCGTTCCTCATGAAGTTGCCCATTATGTTGTGGACATCCTGTACAACGCAAGCAGAGTAAGGCCGCACGGTAACGAATGGCAACAGGTCATGCTGTCGCTGGGGGCAGAGCCCAGGGCAACAGCAAACTATGATCTATCCGGCATACCCGTACGTAAGCAGAAACGTCATACATATCAGTGTGCCTGCACGATGCATCTCATAAGCGCGGCCCGACACAATAAAGTCCTGCGTGGTAAAGCCCATTATTACTGTCGCAATTGCAAGTCAGCCCTGATGCCAGCTGAAGCTGAAAAATAACTCACAATATTTAACCCTTTTTCAGTTCTCCTGCGTTTACAGAGAAGAGAATAAACAAAACGCAGGAGAATACAATGTCCAATTATCAGATATCGCTACCAGTGGTAGTCCTGACCGCAGTTGCTACAACTACGCTTATACTGGCCTGTACGCCATCCCAACACACTGATCAAATCAGCAACACAACACCTTCTGTAAAGATAGAGACGAAATTGAAGCCCGCTGAGAACGAGCAGGACGTGGGCGTGCGCACGGGTGCAGTCGATACTTTCATAACACAAGAGATGGCGCGCAAAGAGCACGCCATGAAATTGTCGCCCTCATTATCTTTGAGTGAAGATGCCGCCTTGCCAGCCAGTACTGTCTATGGGTCGGCAGCGCCGTTGCAGCACCTGAGAGCGCCCAGTGAGCCTGTCAATCGAGAGAATTATGCACACTTCGATGATAACAGTATAAAACTTGTTGCCGAAGCACCTGTTTCAACATTCAGCATTGATGTCGATACAGGATCATACAGTAACGTCCGCCGCATGTTGAACAACGGGCAACTACCTGTAGAAGATGCTGTCAGGGTTGAAGAACTGGTTAACTACTTTTCCTACGACTATCCTGTGCCAAAAAGCAGCAACGAACCCTTTGCTGTTACAACCGAAGTAGGCGTAACACCCTGGAATCAGAATACACATATAATGCATATTGGCATCAAGGGCTATGACATATCCAGAGATTCATTGCCCACGTCCAACCTGGTGTTTCTTGTCGATGTTTCAGGTTCAATGAAGTCTGATGACAAGCTTGGATTGCTAAAGTCTGCGCTTAAGCTGCTCAGCAAACAAATGCGCAGCAAAGACCGTATATCAATCGTTGTTTATGCAGGCGCAAGCGGCGTAGTACTGGAACCTGTTGCCGGCAATGAAACAGCCAAAATCAGCCAGGCACTGGATGCGCTCACGGCAGGTGGACGCACCAATGGCGCTGCAGGAATACGCACCGCTTACCAGCTTGCTGAACAGTCTTTTATCAAGGACGGAATAAACCGCGTTATTATTGCTACCGACGGCGACTTTAATGTAGGCACAGTAAACTTCGAGGCGCTGAAGGATTTGATCGAGGAAAAACGCAAGTCAGGTATTTCTCTGACGACGCTCGGATTCGGCACAGGCAATTACAATGATCACCTGATGGAGCAACTGGCTGACGCAGGCAATGGCAATTACGCCTACATAGACACACTGAACGAAGCACAAAAAGTCCTTGTTGATGAAATGAGCTCGACACTCAACACCATCGCCAGAGACGTGAAAATCCAGGTCGAATTCAACCCTGCCGTGGTTGCCGAATACAGGCTGATTGGATATGAAAACCGCGCACTCAACAGGGAAGACTTCAACAATGATAAAATCGATGCCGGTGACATTGGTGCAGGCCACACAGTGACAGCGCTGTATGAGATCAGCCTGGTCAACAGCAACAGCAAGTACATTGACCCGCTCCGATACACAAAGGCTTCCAGCTCGAAGCAACAACATCAGGATGAAATCGCATTATTACGCCTGCGTTACAAGCAGCCAGCTTCAAATACCAGCAAGCTGATTGAAAGGCCGATACAGACAGCCGAAATCGAGCCCAACCTGGATAAAACCAGCGAACGTTTCCGCTTCTCGGCCTCTGTTGCAGGCTTCGGCCAGTTGCTTCGAGGCGGAAAATATACCAATAACTACCAATACGCTGATGTACTTGAACTGGCACGAAACGCGCGCGGCAACGATGCCTTTGGATATCGTGGTGAATTTATATCCATGGTCAACCTTGCTAAAACACTGGAAACGACCCACGCTGAAAATCAGGCCGGTATTGCCAGTCAGACTGCACTCTAAATTGGCAACAGCCCTTCTCCTGTTACAGGAGAAGGGCCTATTTTATCAACCACTATTTAAAGTTATTGTATAAATGCGTATGCTTGCGCCGTATGGATGATGAAATTTCCGACGAGAACCTGATGATGAACTACTGCAGTGGCGACGCTGATGCTTTTGAAGTTCTTTATCAACGGCACAAAGGCCCGTTATATCGATTTATCCTGCGCCAATGCAGGCAGGAGTTCGTGGAAGAGTTGTTCCAGGACATATGGCTGAAAGTGATCAATTCACGTATGAGCTACCAGGTCATAGCCACTTTTAAAACCTGGCTGTACCACATCGCGCGCAACCGTATTATCGACCACTACCGCAGACAAAACTTGCGCCCTGTTGACAATGATTCTGACGCGTTATCATCGATCAGTGGAGACCAGCATATACAGCCCGAAAACCAGCTCGAAACAAACAATCAGCATGAACTACTGATACTTGCTGTTGCAAACCTACCTCGCGATCAAAAAGAAGCGTTCCTGCTAAAAGAAGAAGCCGGACTGGGTGTTGAGGAAATCGCAATTACCACGGGCGTAACATATGAGACCGCAAAAAGCCGTTTGCGATACGCGTTTAAAAACTTAAGACAGCAACTGGAGATTATTCATGAGCACTGACGACGAACAAATCTCCAGCCTTTATCACCAGGCAGATCAACCTGGTCCGTCAAAAATGCTTGACGACGCCATCCTGACCGCTTCTCAGGATGCTGTAAATAAGCCTGCAACAACCAGGGGGCCTTTTTCCGGCAGCTGGCCGGCCGCGGCTTCAATCGCCGCTGTGATTGTCATCACTATTATCCTCGTGCCGATACTCAAACAGGAAGAGCCGCAGCAGGAATTGATGCAAACGGCCCGGGATGAAAGTAAGCCGCCTGAATTGACTGGTGAGCCTGAACTGAATGCTTACAGGGCCACTGAAACGAAAAAGAAAACGATGGGTACCCCAGCGCCAGCAAGCGGGCCTGCCATGCTGCTGGAGGAAGACTTATTTGTTGATGATCTGGCCGTGCCAGCAGCCAGCTCTATCAGCTCCCGCGCTGCAAGAGCACCTGCCACGGGTGAAACATCATTTACTGAAAAGAAAGAACACCTTGAATCTGGCATTTCAGCTACTGAACGCTCCAGCATGCAGGCGGCTGACAGCGCACCGTTTGCGATACATACACCGGAAATGTGGGAAGTGAAGATTTCCCGTTTAATTGAACAAGGTGATGTAAAAGCTGCAAAAGCTGAAATTGAAAAACTGAACAAGCAATACCCGAAATATCAAATCAACCGGTCCTTACTGGAAAAACTGGATTCATCTTATGAGTAAACATATTTTCAACCTGCGCATGACTGCTGCTTACAGCTCAGCCGATAACGATATTGCCTCACTTGAAGTGCAGGTGCTGGATGATAATGAATGGGCAACACTGGATCTGAACACGAAGACACCGGGGTTTCTTATATTTGTCTATTCAATTTTCACCTGCCAGCACATGTTCCTGCGCACCAATGGCACTGAACGCAATATGGTTTACGCTTCATCACAAGGGGAAATACTGGTTGAAACCAGTGAAGACTGGCTGCTGGAAAAAGTCGACGTGAGATTTGATGTTAACCTGGTATCCAGTGAAGCGAATGACGACAACATCGACTACATCGTATCGCGCATGAAACAATGCCCGGTTTCAAAGAATCTTCCACAGGACATTGATATACACACCAGCATTGAGTTCCACAGTGGATAATAAAGATACCCGCTCCTATTGCGATCTCAGCCCACCTTCTTATGAAGGGGTTGATATTGTAAATCTGTATCCCAAGCCATCTCCCGCCGATTACCTGGAAGCAATGGTTATTGCAAACAGACTAGGCGACGAGAAACTACAACAGCATATGCTGCTGTCCTGGTATGACCACGATCGGGACTTTGAATCGCCACAACATGCGAGTGAATGTCACGCCTTCAGTGCAGTACCCGGCTATGTGGATTACGGACTCTACCATGGGGCAACGCTGAAAATAGACATCGAAGGCGGACGCTTCGTGTTCTTTTATCTACCGGTCGATCTCGGGTTATAAAGATAGATTTACCGCAGAGGAGCAGAGAAAACAAAATAGATGTTTGTTTTTAACCCATTGGATATGTAATGCCCCCGCTGCAAGTGTATGGCGTGTTCAGCCCTGTATAAGTCTATGTGATTTTTTTAGCGTCCTACTTTATTGACTTCTCTGCGCCTCTGCGGTAAAAAAGTCCCTGATTATGGCTCCTCGCCATAATCGAATGTTATTTCTTCGCCCGGTTCTATATCGCGAATGGCATATAGATCCCGGCCATCAAATTCCGCATTAGGCTTCTTACAATGGTTCAGGTAACGCAGGATATTTTCGCCATCAACGCCTTCCCATTTACCACCATCTTTTTCTACCCACAACACGTGCATGCCATTTTCATCGACCCTGGGTCCATGGTAACGACCGAGGTAAGCACCGCTTTCAATTTCAACTTGAGAGAACAGCCCTTTTCCATGAATATTGGAATCATCTACAAAGTAGTATTTTTTTAGTTTCTTATTTTTTTTCATTGCCCGTTTCCAGTGTAAGTACATAAATTAAACAAAATAATATGACACATTATTATAAGATATAAAACTCTCTATATAGTTTACAATCATTATTACTGTGAAGAAAAAAAACGTGCTCGAGAACCAGCATCACCGCGCTTAATTTAATTCGCTTTTTCTAATCCCGGTCTGATATTCACCACAATTTTCAGCAGCCTCGTCCATGATCTCTGGCTCACCACTCTTCGCTTCAAAAAGGCCTGTCACAGAATTCATCAGAAATTCATAATTATCCGCCTTATCTGCTATAAAGCTCTAGAACCGAAACATTAAAAGTAGTTCTCGGGATATAACCATAATGATGAGGATTGAGATATGAGTCTTAGTGTAAAAGCATTCGCACTGGCAGCAGGTATCGTCTGGGGACTGGCAATGCTCGCCGTTGGCATGGCCAACTTGATGTGGCCTGAATACGGTGGATCTTTTCTAAGGGTTGCTGCATCAATCTACCCCGGAAACGTTCATGATGGCAGCCTCTACCAGGTCATCA